>JAQUJC010000115.1 GCA_028681135.1 Kiritimatiellia bacterium
CCCCCCCCCCCTTCCGCCCCCCCCCCCATTCTGGCCCCGGCCATTATCAGCGTTTCACTCTGGTGTGCGAAGAAGGCACGGCCCAAGGTCCCGTTCGCGCCGCCATGCATATTGGAGCCGGCGGAGCCACCCTCTCGCGCCTCTCCCGCCGCGCCCCCGACCCATACAACGGCAACGAAACATTTGCTATGATGTCGCATGCCCGCGAAGCGTGCGATTTGATCGTCCCGCGCTCGCTGGCCCCCCCCTTGGAACAGGCCATCACCGACAGCGGTTTTTTCGAGCCGCCCATCAATGGATTCATCGAAATCGGTCTTGTCCACGACGCCATTACCTATCGCCGCGACTAGGCTGTTGCCCTCATCATATTACAGTCACTTATTGCAATAAGTGAGGGTTACTTATTGCAATAAGTGAACCGCTGAAGATGCATCAGAATGACACCCGCTATTCCCCATTTTTAGACTCTCCGCCGCTCAGACTCATCCCCATGTTTCCTGTCGTCCCTCCCAATTTTCTCCTACTCCACCACCTAATCCTATTCCGCCCCCATCCTATTCCGCCCCCATCCTATTCCGCGCCCATTCCGCGCCGAGATGAACGTTGACCCCTCCATCAATTTTACGGTATAGAACAGCACTGGCCTTGAATCGTCTGGGCCTCTCTGATCTGAGCTTCTGCCGCCGGAGTTGATAACGGACTATGACGACGACACACATCACGCTTACGCTGTTTCAGGTACTTGGGGGTCTGAGCCTGTTCATCTATGGCATGAAAATCATGACCGGGAGTCTGCGGGCCGCTGCCGGCAATTCGCTGCGGTCAATTTTGGCCCGAGCTACCCGCAGCCGGGTTCATGGCACTGTTTTCGGCACCACGGTGGGTTTTCTGGCGCACTCTGGTGCCGCGGTAGCGATGCTGGCGGGGTTTGTCAATGCCGGGGTCATGACGCTCGAGCAATCTATCGCCCCGGTCTTCGGTGCCAACATCGGCACCTCGCTGTCCATGCAGTTGATTTCCTTCCATATCGCCGATTACTGCTGGGCGGCCATCGGCATTGGCTTTCTGTGCGAAGCGCTGATTCCCTCCGACCGGTGGCGCAAGCTCGGCGGAGCGCTGATCGGATTCGGGCTACTTTTTCTGGGCATGGAAACCATCTCCACCGCCATTGCGCCCCATAAGGATGCCTTGGCCCCCCTTCTGGCACATATCCACGGTGACACCTGGACCGGGCGCCTGGTGGGCATCAGTCTGGCCGCCCTATTTACTGCTCTGCTCACATCGTCCGGCGCCATGATCGGCCTGAGTTTTGCCCTGGTCAACGCGGGAGTCTTCACCGAACTTCATCAGGTCGCCGTCGTGATCCTGGGCGCGCACATTGGCACGTGCATTGTCCCCATCATGGCCTCGCTGCCCATGTGCATCGGGGCTTGGCGGGTTGCCATCAGCCACTTACTGTTTAACGTGCTCAATGTCCTGCTAATGCTTCTCGCCTGGCCGCTGTTCACCTGGGCCTGCACCGTCACCGCCCCGGACAATCTCCTCCGTCAAGCCGCCAATTTGCATACCTTTGTCATGGTCGCGGCGACCCTGATTTTCCTGCCCATCATCGGTCTCTTCACCCGCCTGGTGCGTCTGACAACTCCATCCACCCAGCCCACTCCTACGCCATCGTTTTTGGAAGACAAGCTATTGGCCAAGCCCGAGCAAGCTCTGGCTGCCGTCATCCAGGAACTCCGACGTATGGCCAGTGTCTGTGTCGACAGCATGATGCTCAATGGCGAACTGATTCTCACCCCCACCCGCAAACTCTTCCGGCGCCTCTTGTCCAACGAGGATGTTATCAACGAAGTGCGCCTTTCCATGGGCGATTACCTCAACCGTCTGACCCAGCACTATCTCTCCCGCCGTCAAACGCTCTTTCTGCAGCACCTCGACCGTTGCATGAAGGACATTGAGCGCATTGGCGATCACATCGCCCACATCGGCGAGACCTCGGTTGCACGTTTCAAAGACCCCAACGCCATGATTCCGGAAGACCTCTTTCGCGTCTGGTTCACGCTCTTTTGCACCGCCAAGCGGGTCATTGTTTTGATGGCACACTCGTTCGACTCCGATACCGATGCCTTTCAAAACACAGCCCTTCAAGTGTTACGCGCACGCGACGCCTACATGATCCAGTCCATGGATGCCAAGGCCGAATTTGCCGGAGCCGCCCGCGACAAGCGCATCACCCCCATTGGTGGTTACTACTTATCCCGTTACGTCGAGGATCTCGACCGCCTGGTCCGCCGCGCCAAGTCCATTGCCTTTGCCGAGCGCCAACCCGACTTCCGGGTCAAGACCGCCAAACTCAGCCGCAAGGCCAATCTCGCCCCTTCCTACACCCCGCAGAGCCTTGTCAATCCCAAGGAGTATCTGGAGCTTCTCCAGCGAGAATCGCCATTTGAAGACGACGACCTGCCCGATGACACGCCAAGCCGCATTCCCACCCAATCCCCCCCCCAGCCCCCGCCCGACGAACCCCCTGTCGCCTAATGGCCCCCCCCTCCCCC
>JAQUJC010000116.1 GCA_028681135.1 Kiritimatiellia bacterium
ACCGGTGAAATATTGCGGTAGCACAAGATGGGCACGCTAGGATTCATGCTGCTTCATCGTAGGAAAATCCTGTCGGATGTATAGACAATTCCTCGACCGCCCATGTCCTTCCACCGGGCAATGGAATACTAGACCTCGGGAGGCGGGGCCGATGCGTGTTTGCGCAACAAACGCGGATCGCGGGTCCCTTCATAGATATTGTATTCCAGCAGACGGCACTCCAGATCGCCGTTCCACATCGGCAGGCGCCGGACGGGGCGCAGCCCGATCTTACGCCCCAGGGGCAAATTGCCGGTGAACACCGCTGCGCGAGTATCCTGATTCTGGGCCTTGAACCATGTGCCGATGGATTCATAGAGCGTGACCAGGCGCTCCTCTACCCCGAGACGCTCGCCGTATTCGGGGTTCATCAGAATCAGCATGGGCGGCTTGGGTAGCGGCGTCTCGCGGAAATCGCAGGTGTGAAAGCGGATCAGATTTTCCACGTCGGCACGCGCCGCGTTGTCGCGTGCGCAGGCGATGGCGGGCGGGGCGATGTCCGAGGCCGCGATCCAAGTCCGCGGGGCTGCCATGAACTGCTGGCGGGCTTCGTCCTTAAGCGCGCGCCATGCGGCTGTATCCACGTTATTGAGATGCAAAAAGGCGTAATCCTCCCGCTCCAATCCTGGGGCGCGGCGTTGGGCGATCCAGGCCGCTTCGATCGCCAGTGTGCCACTGCCGCACATGGGACCGATAAAGGCCTCCGCCGGCGTCTTCGGCCAGCCCAACTCCAGCAGAATTGCGGCCGCCAGGGTTTCGCGCAGGGGGGCAGTCCAGGGCTTCCAGCGATAGCCGCGATGTGACAAGGGCACCCCGGTGGTATCGAGAAAGAACTGGATCGAGCGCTCTTTCCAATAGAGCGCAATGCAGGCGGCGCCATCCGGCGTCGAGGTGGAATTTGGGCGCGCACCCGTCTGCTCCACGAATCGGTCCGCGATGGCATCTTTGCAGCGCAGCAGGGCAAACCGTGGATCGCGAATGGAGTCATGCCGGGCCACGCCATGCACATGGAAGGGGATGTCGCCCCGCAACCACATCTCCCACGGCAGCTCCCGGGCCGCGGCATACAAATCATCCGCCGAATCAATCTCAAAGCCCGCCACCTCGAACAAGACCCGATTGGCGGTGCGCAGCCAGAGGTTGAGGCGCATAGCGTCCTGCAGATGTCCTTCCACCCCCACGGTCGTGGGCGAGACCTCCTGCGGATCAAATCCCAGAGCGCGCAATTCGCCTTGCAGCGCTCCGGCGCACCCGCGCCCGCAGGTGATCACGATCCAGGTTGTTTCACTCCAGTCCATCAGGCGCCCGTTTTCGTCAGCCCATTGGCGCAAAACGCCGCCACCCGCCAGCGCCGGAAATAGGCGCGGTTAGGCCGGTCACGATGCCGTTTCAGTTCCTGCGGCGCCAGCGAGGGATGCCACAGGTGCAGCGCCCGCGCGGCCTCAATCACACTGCGCGGCTTCACGCCGCTGCGATACAGCCGCCGTCCAAAATCATCATCTTCATAGCCCCAGCCCACGAAGTTTTCATCGAAGCCATTGACCCGCTCCACGTCGTCGCGAAACAGCGAAAAATGACAGCCCAAGAGCTTAGGCTTGTGCGCCCGCGCCACATGCCAGCGGCGCAGCGCGGCGTGATGGCGAAATAGACGCGCCGCCACGTCCATCTCCGTGGTATCGGCCTGGCTCCAGGCCTGCTCCCAATCCGCTGCCAGCGGGGCGGGCCGCATCGCAAATAGCGCCTGGGTGATATCGGCATCCAGCAGGGCCCGATTCCCACAGAGCACCCGCCCCGGGAGAGCCTCCCGGACATGGATCGCCACCGCATCCGGCAGCGGCACAATGTCGCAATCCAAAAAGAGAAGGTAGTCACCCGTCGCCGCACGAATCGCTCTATTGCGCGCCGCCGAAAGTCGATAGCCGTCTTTTTCCTGTCGCAGGACACGCGCCGGAATGGCGCACTCCGGCAACAGCCGTTTCAAGGCGTCACCTGTCGCCGTGTCCGAACCGTCATCGGCCACGATCAATTCATCGGGTGGACGCGTCTGCGCCGCCAGCGCCGTTGCCAGCAGACGCAAATGGTCTGGGCGATTGTAAATGGTCGTGATTACGCTAATTTTCATGGGGTCATCGTCCTTGGGAGGATGCGCAAAGGCCAAGGCTTCGGCATCCACCTATTTATCCTGACGGCTACGCGTCACTTCATCAATCATAAACTGGCGCAGACGTCAGCGCGGGCGTCACCACCGAGGCGACGGCGATTCAACGCGCGATCGATGTTCGGCACCGCCGCCAGCAATTCGCGCGTATAGGGGTGCGTCGGCTGGGCCAGCACATCGGCAGCCGTCCCGCGCTCCACCACCTCGCCGGCTTTCATCACCAGCACCTCATCGGCCATATGGCGCATCACGGCCAGATCATGCCCCACCAGTATCCAGGTAATGCCATGTGTGTCCTGAAGCGACTTCAGCACGTTCAAGATTTGCGCCTGCACGCTCACATCCA
>JAQUJC010000026.1 GCA_028681135.1 Kiritimatiellia bacterium
GGGGGGGGGGGGGGGGGGGCAACGTTTTCGTTTGCCACGGGTGACCCGTTGGAACCAGCGCCGTTGCCAGATTTGTTTGGATCGGTGGAGGAGACCGGTATCAGTTGGATGGAGCTGAGTTTTTCTTTTTTCTGGTGGCCGGAGCCCCGGATTGTCGGCAGCGAACGGATCGCGAATCGCTGGGACTGCCAGATCATTGAGGTGGACTGTCCGCCCGAGGTGACGTCCGCTACGGCTGAGGGGTGGTCGAGCATTCGGCTATGGGTGGCCCCGGCCTATGGGGCGGTGGTGCGGGGAGAAGCGTGGCGCGGGGGGCAGGCTGTGAAGCGCTTTGAGGTGCAGTCGGTCAAGAAGCTGCGGCAGGTCTACATGATTGGCGACATGGAGGTGCGGGATCTGGTGACGGGCCAGCGGGCGCGGCTGAAAGTGGGGCGGATGGAGATGGTGTCGCCGGATTATACGCCCGAGGAACTAAAGGAGCTGCAGGCTCCGATTACGTGGTAGGGTGGGCAATGGCGGGTGATTGGCCAGCGTGTGACGAAGCCGGCGCGGCGGCGGCGCCGGACCGCAAGGTCTGGCAGGTGTCGGAACTGGCCCGGCGTATTAAGGCGGCGCTGGAGGGGGATATTGGCACGGTATGGGTGGAGGGAGAGATTTCAAATTGTCGGCGGCCGGCGTCGGGGCATGCGTATTTTACGTTAAAGGATGCCACGGGTCAGTTGCGCGCGGTGATGTTCCGCAGCGCGGTGGCGGGGGTGTCGGTGCCGCTCCAGGATGGACAATTGGTGCGGGGCTGGGGGCAGGTCACGATGTATGAGCGGGGCGGGGATGTCCAAATTGTTCTGAGGCGCCTGGAATTAGCGGGTGAAGGCGAATTGATGCGGCGGCTGGAGCTGTTGAAGAAACGGTTGGCGGCCGAAGGATTGTTTGCCGAGGAGCGCAAGCGTACGCTGCCGTTGTTGCCGCAGCATGTGGGGGTGGTGACGTCGCCGACCGGGGCGGCGATCCGCGATATTCTACAGGTGCTGAATCGGCGTTTTGCCAATTTGCATGTGGTGCTGGCGCCGGCACGGGTGCAGGGGCAGGGGGCGGCAGAAGACATCGCGGCGGCGATAACTCTGTTGAATCAACGGGGGGGGCTGGATGTGCTGATTATTGGTCGCGGGGGGGGGAGCCTTGAGGATTTGTGGTGCTTTAACGAGGAAGTGGTGGTGCGGGCCATTGTGCGTTCGGCCATTCCGGTGATTTCGGCAGTGGGCCATGAGATTGACTGGACGCTGAGCGATTTTGCGGCGGATGCACGCGCCCCGACGCCGAGCGCCGCGGCCGAGCAGGTGGTGAAGGGCAAGGATGAGTTGGAACGCCGAATCGCGGATGCGCGTCGGCGTTTGATTCACGGCGCACGGGGGACGATGTTGGACTGGCAGCGGCGGTTGGAGTTGGCGGCGCGCACGCCGGGCTTGGCGGACCCGCTGCAGGTGGTGGCGCGGTATCAGCAGCAGGTGGATTATCTGGCGGTGCGGTTGCAAAGCGCACTGGCGGGGCGGCCGCAATTGATTCGTCAGCGTACCGACGCGGCGGCCAGGCGCATGATTTTGGCGATGCGCCGACGTCTGGATGGGCACCGGCAAACGTTGCGGCATGTGGGCGCGCAGCGGATGGCCTTGGCGGTGCATCAGCGCCTGGATGGGCACCGGCAGGCAGTGCGGCATATGGAGGTGCAGTTGCGGGTTCTGAATCCGCGGGCGGTGTTGGCGCGCGGGTATAGTTTGACGCGCCTGGCGGATGGCCGTTTACTGCGATCGGCGGCGGCGGTGGCTCCCGGGAGCCATTTGGAAACAGAATTGGCAGATGGTATAGTGGCTTCTACGGTGGACCCAGCGAAAGGACAGGACGATGGTAACGGAAAAGAAAGACAAGCCCCAGAGCTTCGAGAAGGCTCTGAAACGGCTCGAGGAGATAGCGGAGGCGATGGAAAGCGGCGACCTCGGACTGGAAAAGATGGTGGCGGCGTTCGAGGAGGGCCAGAAACTGGTCAAGCGTTGCTCTTCTAAGCTCAATGAGGTTGAGAAGAAAATCGAGATACTGGTGAAGCAGTCCGATGGGACGGTGGTGGCGGAGCCCTTTGGAGAGGAAGAGGGGGGGGGGTAAGAGTCCAGTGGCACCGTATTCACGATACCATTATCACTTCACAGGAGAGAGTTCCAGCGGGCTGGTGAGGCGGGGGGCGCGGCATTTGGGCCTGTGGTGGGTTCGACTGGGAGTGGTGGGAGTGTTTCTTGTCGGGGCGGGGCAGGCATTGGGTCTGAGTGAGGCACCCGTGGGGACGTTGAGCCCCGTCTTGCCCCATGTGGATTTGATTTCGACTAATCTGCCCGAGACCAGCCCGTTCCAGGTGCCTGAGGTGGTGGCGCAGGGATTTCACAGCCCGGATGGAATTGCGTTGGAGCCAACGTCTGGCGATATCTATCTCTCCGATGAGGATGCGTCGTCCATCTATCGCATCCAGCCGGACGGCACGAAACGCGAGATTGTGAATTCCCACACGCGCATCTATGAGGGGGACGGTCGTTTTCGCCAGGAAGTTGCGGGTTTGCGGACACCCGAAGGCCTGGCCTTGGATGGTCAAGGCCAATTGTATGTGGTGGAAGATTACCCCGGCGGGCGCTTGCTCGTTTTTGATACGCACCAGGCCAGTCGGCGGCGGCGTTTGGAAGGGGAGGTTGTTCCCATCCCGCTTCCCAACAACCCGGTGGCATGGGAGTCTGTGGACGTGGGGCCAAAGGGGGAGATATTGCTGGCTGGGTCCACGGTGGAATACGTCACCCACCGTGAAAGCCAGGGCACGGTCTTCATGGGGGTGGTGTTGTATCGGGATGCCCAGGGCGAGTGGTGGATGTTGTTGAACCACCCGATGACCAGTTATTCAGCGGCGTCTTTTTCTGCGGATGGGAATTTTGCCCTGATCGCCGCCGAGATACCCGGTTTTGTGGGGTGCGTGGACTTGCGGACCAAGCTGGTGCGCACTTTTTTGTGGGATATGACGTTCCGGTCTCCCGAAGGGATCGGGCGGTTATCGGGGGGAGCATTTATGGTGACGGAAGAGTCTGGCCGGATATATCAGGTGGACCCCACATCGGGCAGCATCCAACTCCTGTATGAGCATACGAGCACCGTGGAATCGGTTTTGTGGGATACCCGCGGGCGGCGCATGCTGATCACGGACGACCAGCACGGCCAGTTGGTGGCCGTCGCGCTGCACGATAATGCCTATCTCACCCCGGCAAAAGGCACGATCGCCGACATTCCCTTTCAGGAAGAATCCACGCCGGTGGACATGGTGCCCCGGCAGTGCCCCCCCTATTTGGCCCAGGTGTTGAAACTGGGCGGCTATGACCCGCAGGTGGCGCGAGGCGGCGTGGAGTTTCGGGATTTTGCCAAGCGCTACTGCATGGTGGCGATTGATGCCACGGTCCAGTTGATGCCGGGACACACGCCGGTCGACGATCCGATCGAGCGCATTCAGTTTGTGGTGATTGCGCCGTATTTGATGGGGTATCGGGAAGGCGAGTTGCTGTGGTCGTCGAGCGGTTTTACGGTGGTCTTGGCATCCGGCCGCACGATCAAGACTGAGTTAGTCAAGCGGCAGGTGCTCCATGGTGACCTCATGGAAGTGCGCTTTACCCCCGTGGGCGGGAGCAGCATTGCCCTGCCGATGCCATTTTCTGCGCGGATCAACTCGGAAGGCCATGTGGCGGTCAATTTTCTGGGCATGGGCGTGATGGCCGATTTCTATTTAGTGCTGGATTCCACGAATCCCGGCAACAGCCTCATGGTAGTGGTGCAGCCCGATGGGTTTGTGCACCAGTATTTGTTGAGCCTGCCGCACAAAAAGAATCGCGCGCATTGGGTGATTGCCCTGGAACGCCAAGGGCCGGATACCTGGAAGAGCCTGGGCGGTTCTCGCAATTCCAAGGCACAGGGGGAGTAGGGGGGGGATTTCAATATCCAACATTCAATATCCAATATCCGTGGGGGCCGGGGGCAGCAATAGCGAAGATGAAGTTGCGGATTTCGCGGATGAGATTTATGGGGTCGCCCATCACCCATGAACCAACAACCATCCACCCGCACCACGGCTGCCGTCTGGCGGCGCCAACGGTAGTATTGCATTGAGGGCGCCCGCTCTGCTATTTTTAACCAAATATGGCAGCGAAGAAGAAAAAACAGACAAATGTCCGGCGGGAAGCGACGGGCATTTTGATGCAGGCGCTCTGGGTGCTGCTGTTGCTGGCGTTGGTGTCGTATACGTGGCAGGATATTCCGTGGGAACAAACCCCGTCGAACTCGCCCATGGACAACTATATTGGCCCGGTTGGCGCGTGGTCGGCCTGGGGCGTCTTTAAGGTTTTCGGTTTGGTGGGGTTTGTGGTGCCGCTATTGTTGGCGGTATGGGGGCTGCTGATGATTTTCCAGTCGGGCGAGCGAGTCTGGCCGCGCGTGCTTTGGATGTTCGCGATTCTGGCCGGGCTGGGTGTGCTGGTGGATGTGAAGGCGGCGTTCTGGGATACGCTCTCGGCGGAGCGGCTGAATCTGAATCTGATGCCGGGGGGGCTGGCGGGATATTTTCTGGGGCGTCAGTTGCTGACGCGTTTCCTGGGGACGGTGGGCGCGTCGATTATCAGCTTGGGGGTTGTGGTTAGCGGACTTTTTTTTGTATCGCAGGCGCATCCGGCAATGCTGTGGCGGGCGGTGGCGGGAATTTGGCAGCGGGTGCAGTTTCAGCGCGAAGCCTGGGCGGCGGGGCGTCGTACCGCGCAAGAGCAGTCGGCGCGAGAAGCCCGTTTACTCGAAAAAGAGCGCCGAAAGCTGGAGAAGGAACTTGAGCGTGAGCGGCGGGCGCGCGAGAAAGAGGAGCGGCTCCGAGCGAAAGAGGAGGCGCGCCGCCAGAAATCGGATGATCGCCGCCAGCGTGAGGAGGCCGCCGAACGTGAAAAGCTTGAGGCGCAGCAGCGCGAGCGCGAGGCCACCCTCCAACGCGAAAAAGAGGAGGCGGAGCGCAAGGCGGCCTTTCTGAAGCGTCTGATGGAGCAGCGCAAGGCAGAAGAGGAGACCAAGGCCGCCGCAGCACAGGTGGCCAAAACACCGCCGCCGCCGCCCGCGGCGACGGCGGCAGATTCCCCTACGGGCGATGAGGTCAGCGCAACCGCTGAGGTTGCGCCAAATTGGGTGTTGCCGCCTCTCTCGTTGTTGCAACCGATTCCGGAGGGCGCGGGGATTCGTGCGGGCGCAGACGAGTTAGAGAAGACCATCCAGACGATTCGCGGGACATTGGCCGAGTTTGGCATTGAAGCCGAGGTGACGCATGTCGAGCAGGGGCCGGTGGTGACACGCTATGAGCTGTTGCCGGCGGCGGGGGTCAAGGTCGAGCGCATCGGCAACCTGTCGGCCAATCTGACGCTGGCGCTGAAGGCGGACAGCGTGCGGGTGCAGGCGCCGATTCCAGGCAAGGGGGTGGTGGGCATCGAGGTGCCCAACCGCAGCGCGGCGCCGGTGGTGTTGCGGCAACTGATGGAAAGCACGACCTGGGCGACCTCCAAGGCCGCGTTGCCCATGGCGCTGGGGCAGGATGTGGGCGGCCATGTGCTGATGGCGGATTTAGCGGCGCTGCCGCACCTGCTGATTGCCGGGGCGACCGGCCAGGGCAAGACGGTTTGCATGAATTCCATTCTGGCGGGCCTGCTGATGACGCAGACCCCGGAGGAGTTGCGGCTGATCTTGATCGACCCGAAGATTGTCGAATTTTCGGGTTACAACGGATTGCCGCACCTGCTGGTGCCGGTGATTACCGACGCCAAGAAGGTGATCGTTGGGTTGCGCATTGCCATTCAGGAAATGGAACGCCGTTTCAAGCAATTTCATCGGGCAGGCGTGCGGGATATCCGCAGCTTCAACAACCGTCCCCGGACGGAACAGGCGGCGCTGTTCGATAACGGCGAGGCGGGGAATGCGGATGCGGATGACGCCGTTAAAACCGAGGAAGCGTTGCCAGACCGCCTGCCATATTGGGCGATCATTATTGATGAGCTGGCGGACCTGATGCTGATGGCGCAGCAGGACATTGAGCCGCGGATTCAGAAACTGACGCAACTGGCGCGCGCGACGGGCATCCATATGATTATCGCGACTCAGCGGCCGACGGTAGACATCATCACGGGGACGATCAAATCGAACATCCCGGGGCGGGTGGCTTTTAAGGTGGCGCAGAAAAACGATAGCCGCGTGATTTTGGATCAGGAGGGGGCGGACAAGCTGGTGGGCAAGGGCGACATGCTGGTGTTGACCGGGGCAAACAAGCTGATCCGTGCGCAGGGCGGCTGGACCAAAGACGAAGAAATCCAGTTGATCGCCAACCATTGGAAGCAGCAGGATAAGCCACGGTTCGATGCGCGCTTTATGGGCAAGGCACCGAGCGGCGGTGGCGGGGTGATGTTGCCCGATATGCCCGAGGAAGACGAAGAACTCATGCAGCAAGCGATTGAGGTGATTCGCCAGACGCGCCGGGCGAGTACGTCGTCCATTCAGCGGCGCCTGCGCATTGGCTATACCCGCGCGGCACGGCTGATTGATATTTTGGAAGAAAAGGGCATGGTGGGGCCTCCGCGCGGGACGGAGCCCCGGGAGATTCTGTTCCCGTTGGACGACCCGGACGTGGACGAGGCAGACCGTCTCGACGCAGAAGACCCCCAGGCATAGGATGGCGGCATGAATGGATTGGGAGCCCAGTTGCGGGAAGAACGCGAGCGGCGGCAGTGTACTGTCGCGGAGGTCGCGGCGGTCACCCATCTCAAAGTTCTGGTCATTGATGCGATGGAGCGCAATGACTTCAAGCGCCTGATCGCACCGCCCTATGCCAAAGGCTTTTACCGATTGTATTGCGACTATCTCGGGCTGGACCCCGAGCCGTTTATCGAGGCCTATATGCGCGACTCGGGGTATTCCGACGACAAGGCCGACCTGATTCGTGATCCGAAAAAAAAGAAGGGGATGTTGTCTGGATTCCAGAAGCGCATGAAAGAGCTTCAGGAGCGCAAGGAGATGCAGCGCAAGGCGAAAGAGTTATCCGATGCGCGTGAAAAGGCACGCCAGATGAAGGAAGAGGCCACGAGGGCCCGGGGGCTGGAGACCAACGAGTCCATGACCGCGACGGTTCCGCTTCCGGTGCCGGAACAGGCTACGCTGCCGCTGGGGGAAGACGAACAGACCCCGAAACCAAAGCCGACAGCAGCCCGGAAAGTCCGCAAGGCGTCGGCCCGATCCAAGAAACCGGCGCCGGTGTCGGCGTCCGACAACGCACCTGCGGCATCTGAGCCGGAGCCAAAGCCGGCACCGCCGCCCGAGTCGGCGCCGTTGCTGGCATCGCCGCTCCCGCCCGCCCCCGTGCCCTCCCCTGAAAAACAGCCAGTTGTCCCGTCACCCGCACCAGACCCGCCGCCTGCCGCACCGGAAGAGGGGGCGGGCAAAATGCTGGAGGTCGTGGCGGCTTCGGACCCTGAGCCCGAACCCGAGCCCCCTCCCGTAGCGTCGCCGGGGATGCGGTCCCGGGGCGGTAAGGCGAAGGTGCCCACCGCGCGCGAAAAAGCGGAAGAGCGTGCCCGAATGGCGGAGACGAAGCGGCGTCAGCTCGAGGAAGCCCTGCGCCAAATGGAGGAGGAAGTGCGTCGCGCGACAGAGGACGCCGCCCGTCAGGCACGCGAGGAGATCGAACGCAAGGCCATCGATGCCGAGCAAAACCGGCGCCAACTGGAGAAGGAACTCAAGCGGCGCGAAGCCGCCGAACACCTGGCGCGGGAAGAAGCCGAACGGCGCATTCAGGAGGAAGAGGAGCGTCGGGCGCGAGAAGCCGAAGAGATGCGTCTCCGTGAAGAGGCGGAGCGCCAGGCGCGAGAAGAGGCGGAGCAGCGTATCCGCGACATTGAGCAAGAACGCCGCGATTTGGAAGCAGAGTTGACGCGGCGCGAAGAGGCGGCTCGTCTCGAACGCGAAGCCGTCGAGCGCCTCTGGGAAGAAGAAGGAGAGAAACGCGCTCAGGCCGAAGCCGAACAAAAGGCGCGCGAGGAAGCGGAGCGGCAGGCGCGCGAAGCGGCCGAGCAGAAGGCGCGGGATATCGAGAAAAGCCGCCGGCAACTTGAAGAGGAACTGCGCCAGTTTGAAGAGAAGGCTCAACAGGACCGCGAGGAGGCGGCCCGTAAGGCGCAGGAGGACGCCAAGCAGCGCGAGCGCGAAGAGGCCCAACAGAAGGCGCGCGAGGCACTCGAGCGTAAGGCGCGCGAAAAGGCTGAAAAACAATTTCAGAAGGCCGAAGAAAAACGCCAGACGCTCGAGGAAGAACTGCACCGTCGCGAGGAGGAGGCTCGTCTTGCACAAGAGGAGGCCGAGCGCAAGGCGCAGGACGAGGCGGAGCAGCGCGAGCGGGAAAAGGCGGAGCAGGCGGCGCGCGAGGAAGCGGAACGCCAGGCGCGCCTGGCGGTAGAACAGCAGGTGCGGGAAGCCGAAGAGCACCGCCGCCTGTTGGAAGAGGAATTGCAGCGCCGCGAAGAAGAAACGCGTCAGGCTCGCGAAGAAGCCGAGCGCCAGGCCGCAATCGAGGTGGAACACCGTGCCGAGTTGGAGGCCGAGTGGCAGGCGCGCCAGGAAGCCGAGCGCCAGGCGCGCGAGGCCGCCGAGCAACAGGTCGTGGCAACCGAAGAATTACGCCGCCAACTTGAAGAAGAACTCCAGCGCCGGGAAGAGGATGCCCGCTTGGCGCGCGAGGAGGCGGAACAGCGGATGCAGGCCGAGGCGGAGCACCGCGCCACGCTGGAAGCCGAGTGGCAGGCGCGCCAGGAAGCGGAGCGCCAGGCGCGCGAACAAGCCGAAAACAAGGTGCGCGTGACCGAGGAGCTGCGCGAGAAGCTCGAAGCCGATCTGGTGCGTGTTCAGGAGGAGTCCCGTCTGGCGCAGGAGGAGGCCGCGCGCCAGATGCAGGAGGAGAATGAGCGGCGGGCGCAGCTCGAATCCGAATGGCAGGCGCGCGAGGAGGCCGAGCGGCAGGCGCGCGAAGCCGCCGAGCAGGAGGCGCGGGAGATCGAGGAACGCCGTCAGCAGCTTGAAGACGAGTTGAAGCATCAGGAAAACCTGGCCGGGCAGGAGCGGCAAAAACTCGAAGCCCTGCTGAAGGAGGAGGCTGAACGGCGGGCGGCTGAGCAGACCGAGCACGAAACGCGTGAGGAAGCGGAGCGTCAGGCGCGCGAGGAAGCCGAACGTCAGGTACGGGAGGCCCAGGAGACGCAACGCAAACTCGAAGAGGAGTACCAGCAACGAGAGCGCGATGTCGCGGTGGCCCGCGAAGAGGCCGTGCGGATTCATGAGGAATCCAACCGACAGACGCGTGAAGCGGCGGAATCGAAGGTTCGCGAAGTGGAGGAACGTCGCCAGGCGCTGGAAGAGGAGTTGGTGCGGCGTGAAGACGAGGCCCGCCAAGCGCGTGAAGAGACGGAACGACGCATGCAGGAAGAAGCGGAGCGCCGTGCCCAGGTCGAGGCCGAGTGGCAGGCGCGCGAGGAAGCCGAACGAAAGGCGCGCGAGGAAGTTGAACGCCAGGTTGAGGTGGCGGGGACTCGTCTCAAGGAGTTGGAAGGCGAGTTAAAACACCGCGAGGACGAATCCCGCCTGGCCAGTGAAGAAGCGGCGCGTCAGGCGCAGGAGGAGGCCCAGCGCCGCGCCCAGGTCGAAGCCGAATCGAAGGCCCGCGAAGAGGCCGCCCGTCAGGCGCGCGAGGAAGTGGAAGAACGGGCCCAACTGACGGCTACCCGCTTGCGAGATCTCGAGGAAGAATTGGTGGCGCGCGAAGACGATGCCCGTCAGGCCCGCGACAACCTTGAAGCGCGTATCCGGGAAGAAGAGGAAAACCGGGCCCTGATTGAACAGGAGTTGAAGGAACGCGATGCGGCTGCCCGCAAGGCGAAGAAGGCTTTTAAGGCTCAAGCCGCTCAAGCGGCAGAGAAGCTGGCGGAATTGGAGGCCGAGTTGGCTCGCCGCGAAGCGGCTGCGCGCGAGGCCCGCGAGGAGGCCGAGCGCCGCGCCCAGGAAGAGGCCGCGCGTCGGGCCGAGGCGGAAGCCGAGCTGAAGGCGCAGCAGGAGGCCGAGCACGCGGCGCGCGAGGAAGCCGAGCTGAAGGTGCGCGTATCCGAGGAGCGCCTGCGGGCGCTTGAACAGGAGCTGGTCCAGCGTAAAGAGGAAGCCCAGGCCATGCGGGCCGAGGCCGAAGAGCGCTTGCGCGAGGAACAGGCGAATCGGGCGCGCCTCGAAGCGGAGCATCAGAAACGGGCCAAAACTGAGCAGGACGCGCGCGAAAAGGCGGAGCGTAAGGCGCAGGAGGCCGAGGAGCGCCGCCGTACCTTTGAGGAAAAATTGCGCGAGAAGGAACGCGAAGCTGTCGAGGCACGGGAAGCAGCGGAAGCCAAGGCGGATGAAGAAAAGCGCACCCGCGAACGGCTGGCCGCTGAGCAGCAGGCGCGGGAAGAAGCCGAACGCGAAAAACGTCTCCTGGCCGAGCAGACGATCCAGACGGCTGAAGCACGCATGGCGCAATTGACCGAGGAACTGGCGCAACGTGAAAAGGAAGCCGCGGCCGCGCGCGAGGAAGTGGAATTGCGCGTGGTAGCCGAGCGCGAGTCCCGCGAGCGGGAGGTCGCCAGTCAGCAGGCCTACGAAGCGGTGCAGACCGGCCGGGAAGCGGCGGAAGAGCGGTTGCGTGCCGAAGAGCAGCGCCGCGTACAACTCGAAGAAGAATTGCAGCTTCGCCATGAAGAGGCGGCCCGCCTCAAGGCTGAGGCGGAAGCACAGGCCCGGGACGCTGCCGCGCGGCGCGCCGAGGTGGAGGCGGAATTGGCGGCGCGGGTTGCCGCTGAGGAGCAGCTACGGGCCGAGGCCGAGCAGAAGGTGCAGGAGGCGGAGGACCTCCGCCGACAGATGGAAGAGCAGTTGCGCGCCAAGGAGCGCGAAGTGGCCGAAGCCCGCGACGCTGCCGAGCAGCGCATGGCGGAGGAAAAGGAGCGGCGTGCCCGGGTAGAGGCGGAGCACCAGACCAGCGAAGAAGCGATACGCAAGCGCCACGCCGAAGAGCTGGACCAGGTGCGCGAAGAGGCCGCATTGCGGGCTCGAGCGGCGGCCGCAGAACAGCATTTGAAGGAAGAAGAAGCGCGCCGGGTGCAGACGGAAGCTGATCTCAAGGCCCGCGAGGAAGCGTTGCGCAAGCGTCATGCCGAGGAGCTGGCTCAGGTCCGTGAAGAAGCGGTTCGCCGTGCTCAGGCGGAGGCCGCGGAGCAGATTGCCCGTTTTGAGGAAGAACGGGTGGCTGCGCATAAGCGCGAGGCGCGCGCCGCACAGCAGGCACCCAGCCGTGTGGTATCGCCGCCCCAGAGTGAGACACAACCGATGCCCCCGGAACGTGTGCCCGAGGCGGAACAAACACCCGTTGTTTCAGGGGGTGTCCCCGCGGCGACCGAGTCTGCCCCGACCGCGGCTGAGGCGTCGGCCCCGACCACCGCAACGGAATCGCTCTCGGCGCCCGTCGCGCCAACGATGACGCGCCGTGCGCCCAAAACGATGGGGCGCAGCGGCGGCAAGAAGAAGATGGCACCGATCCGCATTACGCCGCCATCGTCGGCAGCCCCATCGTCGCCCGCTCCCGTGCCGAAACAAAAGCCCGCGCGTCGCCCGGTGGGCGAGCGTCTGCGAACGGTGGGGCAGAGCGTGAGCCAGGGCTTGTCCAAGGTGCCCTGGCAGGCGTGGCGCACGCTGGGCGGAATCGTGGTATTGGCGCTGGCCTGGCTGTTGATGGCTCGGGCTTGTGGACGCGCGCCGGAAACGCCGACAGTGTCTGCGGCATCGGCACCACTGACCGAGTCCTGGATTGCCACGCCGGAGGCGTATCTGGATTAGGCGGGATGACGCGCAGGCATGAATCAAACAACATTACATAATGGAATGCCGCGTGGTAGGGTATCCGGTCAACACGGGATTATGCCCTGAAGGATAACACGTAGACGATGCGCATGAATCTGCCCAATACATTGACGGTCAGCCGCCTTTTAGGCGCGGCCGGCGTCATGCTGATCATGGCGCTGCCGTTTCCATTTTCCTCCACGGTGGCGTTTGCCCTTTTCGTGGTCGCGAGCATCACAGACTTTTTTGACGGCTACCTTGCGCGGACACGCTATGGCGTGACGGCGTTCGGCAAGCTGATGGACCCGCTGGCGGACAAGGTCCTGGTGTGCGCGGCGCTCGTGTCATTTGTGGGTATCCGATTGCCGTATGAATCGGCCTACTCGCTGGTGCCGGCATGGGTGGTCGTGGTGATTATCGCACGCGAATTTGCCGTGACCGGATTGCGTTTACTGGTGGCCACCCGCGACCGCGGCCGCATCGTCAGCGCGGGCAATTGGGGCAAGCTCAAGACCGTCTGGCAAATGGTGGCGATCATCGCCACCTTCGTGCTGCTGGCGGCGCGCGAAGATGTCCTGCCGCTTTTAAATGTGTCCCAGACGTTCCTGCAGCAGTATGATGAGGCGTTCGTCATCACCTCGTGGGTGCTGTCCACCGGGGTGGTGGCGGTGACGTTGATTTCAGGATGGAAGTATTTTGCCGACCACTGGGATTTGGTGACGGCAGAGATGTAGCGGCCGGCGATGAGTTGGCCAAAGGGAGAATGAAGATGAAGACAAGTTGGATTTGGAAACTAGCGCCCGGGCTCTTGGTGGCCTCGAGTGCATCGGCCGAAGTTGAGGAGGTGGCGCCGGTCGCCGACATGCTGAGTACGGCGGAAATTATGCGCATGGGCGGCGGCCTGATGTATGTGCTGGTGGCGTTGTCGGTGTTGGGCCTGGCTCTGATCGTGTATTATGCCATGGTGCTGCGGACACGCAACGTGGCACCGCCGGCCCAGGCGTTGCGCTTGCGCGAGTTGCTCAAGGAAAGACGCTACCGCGACGCGCGCGAGGTGTGCGCTCAGCAGCCGACGGCGCTGGCGGCTGTCGCGGCATCCGGGTTGGATTTCCTACGCGAAAACCCGTCGGCCCAGCCGGGCATACTCAAGGAAGTCATGGAGAGTGCGGGCGCGCGCCAGGCCGGACGCATCCAAAACATGATCCACTATCTACTGGACCTCTCGGCAGTCGCACCGATGGTGGGGCTGCTGGGCACCGTGATCGGCATGCTCAAGGCCTTCAACAGCGTCGCGTTTGATCTCGCCAAGGCTCGGCCAATGGAACTGGCCGGCGGGGTGGGACAGGCGTTGATCACGACCATTGCCGGCTTGATTGTGGCCATTCCGGCCATGATGGCCTATGCCTGGTTCCGTGGGCGCGTCATCAAGCTGATCGGCCAGATGGAAGGCGCCGCCACCGACCTGCTGGCTATCATGGAAAACCGGGGCGACTAGCATGAACTTCCTGAAAAAAGCCTCTACCCCTGCGACCGCCGGCGTCCCGCTGACGCCGATGATCGACGTGGTCTTCCTGCTGCTGTGCTTTTTTGTGACGAGCCAGATTTACGCGCAGTGGGAAACCGAGATCGATGTGACGTTGCCCACCGCTGAAACCGGGAGCATGCCGCAGCGATTGCCGGGCGAGGTCATCATCAACGTGCTCGCCGACGGCACGGCCGTGGTCAATGGCCAGCCGCTGGACGAGGCCCGCCTGCGGGCCATGATGGACCGCCTGGTCGAGCTGTTCCCCGGCCAGCCGGTCTTGCTGCGCGCCGATAAAGCCACAGCCTATGAGCATGTGGTGCGCATTCTGGACACCTGCCGCCAGGCCGACATCTGGAATATTTCGTTCGCCACGCTGGCGCCGGGATCGTAATGGGCCGGTTTGCCATTGGCGTGATGCTGGCGCTGCTGGCGGTTCCCTCGGCCTTGGGTCTGACCGCCGAAGAGCAGGTGCGCTTTGCCGACGGCATCTATCTGCGCGGATTCTACGAGACCGCCGTGGGCGAATACCTGGTTTTTCTGGGCGACTTCCCGGAGCACCCGCAGGCGCCGGTCGTGCTTTACCGCGCCGGTGAATGTTACCGCCAAATGAGCAATCAGGCCGGGGCCGAGCGGTTCTATAAGCGGGTCGCCACCGAGTATCCCGAGTCGCCGCAAGCCGCCCGCGCCGGATTGCGCCGCGCCGAATTCGCGCTGGCGGATGGGCATGCCGGGGAGGCGCGCACGCTGCTTAACAATGTGCTGACGGCCAAGCCGCCCGCGGAAACCGCGGCGGCGGCGACGTACTACCTGGGGCTGGCCGAGCACAAGGACGGCGCGGATGATGCGGCTGTAAAGGCATTCGAAAAGGTGCTCCAGACGTATGCCGCTACACCCCATGCCGCCTATGCCGCACTGGAACTGACGGCGCTGCATGACGGTCAAAAGAGTAACGAGGATAACATGGCTGGCTGGTTTGAAGCCGCGGTGAAGGCCGCCGCCACGCCTTCCGCTAAAGCCGAGGCCCTGTACCGCTGGGGCGACTGGGCGTATCGCAACGGCGACTACCAACTCGCCGCCGATACCCTGCAGGCGCTGCTGGTGGAATGGCCTGAGGAACGCCGTGCGCGTGATGCCCGTCTGGCGTTGGCCTGGAGTCTGTATCAGTTGGATCGCACCGCCGAGGCCCTCGATGCCGCCGAGGGCTTGATCGAGAGCGCCGCCGATGCCGACACCGCCGCATCGGGACTTTATCTGCGAGCCAATTGCCTGCGCCGGATGAACCGCGACGGCGAGGCATTGATCGATTATGAGAGCATTGCCCGTCAGTATCCCGGCACGGCATTTGCTGCGCGCGCGGCCTACGAAACCATGGTGACCCACTTCAAGCGCGGTGACTATGCCAGGGCGCTGACCGCCATGCCGCCCCAGCCCGACTCGGCACAGGCCGCCGATGTCCTGTGGATGCGCGCCGAATGCGAACGCGAACTCGGCCGCCTCCAACTGGCCCGCGGGCGCTATGAAGAGCTGGTCGCTGAATATACCCGCTCCAGTCAGGCGCCGGCCGCCTTGATGCGGCTGGGCGAAATGGCCCGCGAGGCGGGGCGCTTTGATGACGCCGCCACCCATTTCCGCCGTATTGCCGACGACTATCCCCGCGATGACGCCGCCATCGAGGCGTTGAAAGCGGCGGCCCGCGCGCGCTTGCGCGCGGGCGATCCCGCCGGTGCCCTGAGCGATTGGGATGCCCTGCTGGCGCGTAAAATTCCCGCCGCGACCGCGGCTGAGGGCCGTCTACAAAAGGCCCTGGTCCTGATTGAATTGGGGCGGGGGGGGGAGGCGGCCGAATTGCTCGATGAGCTGCTCGCCGCTAAACCTGCGCCCGATCAAGCGGCTCGGGCGCACTACTGGCGTGGCGTTTTGTTGGCTGATGACGAGGACTGGGCCGAAGCGGAAAGCGCGCTACGCTCGTGTCTGGCTGCGGGGGCGGACTCCCCTACCGCGACGCTGGCGCGCCTGCGTCTGGCCGTTGTGCTCCAGCGTCAAGACCGCATGGACGAGGCGGCCGACCAGGTCGAGACGCTGCTCACGGATCCGCTGCGGGTCGGTGAAAACCCCGCTTTGATTCAGTGGTTGATTCGCCATCGCTTTGATCAGGATGAGCTGGCCCGCGCATTGACCGCCGCCGAAGCTCTCGCGGCGCATGCTGCGCAGGCCTCGTGGCAGCAGATTGCCTGGTATTGGGTCGGCGCCAGCCAGTCGGCTCTCGGGCATGAAACAGAGGCCATCGCCGCCTATGAACAGGCCGTGGCTCTTGATGCGCAGACCCGCGAAGGTGCCGAGGCGCAACTGCTGCTGGCGGGGCTGGAACTGAAGGCTGGGCGTCACGAGCGTGCCGCGGAACGGTTTGCTGCCGCGGCCCACGCGGCCAGCAGCGCGGAGACGCTGGATTTACGCGTAAGGGCCTATTTTGGCTTGGGCGAGGCTGCCGAAGCGGCCGGGGAATTCGACAAGGCTGCCCGCCACTTCATGAGCGTGGCCGTGCTCTTTGATGATCCGGAATGGACGCCCCATGCCCTGTTTCGCGCGGGTGGGCTTTTCGGACAAGCTGGCAAACCGGACCCGCAGGAGGCCGCCTGGCGCGAACTGCGCGAGCGCTATCCCCAATCCAGTTTTGCCCGCCGGGTGAAGGCAGGCGCGCCGTGAATGCCGAGTGGAATATTCGCACCTGCGCCGATTGCTGTGCCGCCTGCCAGACCAAGTATGCCGATGGTGAAACCCTGATGTCGCGCCTGCGCTTCACCCCGGAGGGGTATCTGCGCGATGATTTTTGTGCGGATTGCTGGCCGGAGCGGTCGCCGGGCACCGAAACCGAAACCAGCGCTTGGGCCACCGTCTGGCATGCCCCGATACCCAAGGCGGAAGAGCCGCTCAAAAAGGAAACCGCCGAATCGCTGTTGCGCGAACTGATGGAGACCGAAGACCCATCCAAGCGCAACGTCGTCTTTATTCTGGCCGTGATGCTCGAACGCCGGCGGATATTGGCTGAAAAAGAAGTCCATCTGCAGCCTGATGGCATCAAAATCCGGGTCTATGAGCATAAAAAAACCGGCGAAAGTTTCGTGGTACCCGATCCCCAGTTGCGCCTCGCCGAAATCGAAAGTGTTCAGCGCGAGGTCATGGACTTGCTCGGTATTCCCCTGCCGCAGGGAAAATCGGCCCCGAATCGCCCCCCGGCGGCGTCCACCGACCCGGAAACAACTGAAAAGGAATCGGCTCCGACGATATGAAAAATATCCCAAAATTCCCTAAAAATCGCCATTTTAAGCTGTTTTTAGCTGTTTTTGGGGTAATTTTGGCTATTTTTGGTCATTTTTCGACCGTTTTTGGCGAAAAATCGCTCCCGGGGCTGCCGTGGGACGATCCGCCGCCGGAGCTATGGTTTCCGGTGGGAGAGGTCATCGAATATGATGTTTTATGGGGCCTCTTCACGGTGGGGGAAGCCACCGCCAGCGCGGCCTGGACCAATCGCGATGGCCGGCGTCTGCTGACGCTGATTGTCGAGGCGGAAACCAACGGCATCGTCGATAAACTTTACCCCGTCAAAGAATATCTCGAGACCATTCTCGATCCCGTAACCTTCCTCCCCCTGAGCTTTGAAAAACGCAGTCGCGAGGGGCGGCGGCACTATGACGAAATCACGACCTTCGACCATGAGCGCCTCGAGGGACATTGGAAGTCATTAACCAAAAATACGGAGAAGATATTTCCCATCAAACCCGACACCCGCGATTTGATGGGACTGATGTATTGGATTCGCAAGACCCCCATCCAGGCCGGTGAAACCCATCATTATGAGGTGATGACCGACGAAAAGCTGTATGGGGTGGTCGTGGAGGCAGGTAAAAAAGAAAAGGTCAGTCTGAAGCGTTATGGCAAGGTTAAATGCATCAAAATGGAGCCGAAGGGCACGTTTGATGGCATGTTCGTGCGTAAAGGTCGCCTGTGGCTGTGGCTGTCGGATGATGAGCGCTACACCATTTGCCGCGCGGCCGCCAGTGTTCCCGTCGCCAGCATCAAGATCATGCTGAAACGGGTGCGGGGGCCCGGCGACGATTTCTGGGTCGCCCCCCGTTGATACAAGCATAAGGAGAGGCTATGGGCATTACTCAAAAACGAGTCAAGGAACTGGTGCGACTATTTCCGCGCCGCCGCATATTGGTGGTCGGCGATCTGATGCTGGACCGCTTTGTTTATGGCAGCGTCGACCGGATTTCCCCCGAGGCACCCGTCCCCGTGGTCAAGGTTCAGCAGGAATCGGCCATGCCCGGTGGCGCCAGTAATGTCGCCTGCAATATCCGCGCCCTGGGCGGACGCGCGGCGGTCGCGGGTATGATTGGCAAGGATGCGCACGGAATAGAATTGCGCTGGCTGCTGACCCATACCGATGTGGATGTGGAATGCGCCATGATGTTCGCTGGTGCCAATACCACGGTCAAGGAGCGTATCATTGCCGAGCGCCAACAAGTTGTCCGCGTGGACTTCGAGCGCAAGCCGACCTGGACCCGCCGCCAGACCGACACGTTTCTGGCCATGCTTGCGCTGGAACTCGATTGCGCCGATGGTGTCATCCTCGAGGACTATGGCAAGGGGGTCTTGTCCCAGCCGGTGGTCGATTTGGTTATGCAGGTCGCCGCCCGGCGCAAGATTCCGGTCGGGTTGGACCCCACCGAGCGCAATACCATCTCGTTTTCCGGCATTACGGTGGCCACGCCCAATCGCAAAGAAGCCTTTGCCTTGGCCGGTCAGACCGATCCCGGGCAAAAGGAAAATCCCTTAAAAGACCCCCCCCTGCGGAAAGTTGGTGAAATCTTAATGGACAAATGGGGCTTGCAGCACCTGGCCATCACACTTGGCCCCCACGGCATGTACCTGATGTCCCGTGGCCGCCCGCCCCGCCACGCGCCCACTCGGGCGCGCGAGGTGTTTGATGTCAGCGGGGCGGGGGATACCGTCATTGCCACCTGCACGATGGCGCTGGCCGCGGGCGCCACCTTCATGGAGTCCGTCAAACTGGCCAACATTGCCGCCGGCGTTGTGATTGGCAAAATCGGCACCGCCTCCTGCACCCCCGACGAACTACTGGCGCACATGCGCACCCCCCGGAAATGAGTACCCGCATCGTTGGCGTCATTCCTGCCCGCTGGGGGTCCACCCGCTTCCCTGGCAAGAGCCTGGCGATGATCGGCGGCAAGCCCCTGCTGGTACGGGTGATTGAGCAGGCCCGCCAGGCCCGGCAGCTCGATGAGATTCTGGTGGCGACCGATGACGAGCGGATTGCCGTCGCGGCCCGCGATTGCGGCGCCACCGCCGTCATGACACGCTCCGATCATCCCAGCGGCACCGATCGCATTGCCGAAGCCATTCGCGATTGTGTTGCGGGCATCGTGATCAATATTCAGGGCGACGAGCCGCTGATCGATCCCGCGCTGATTGACCGCGTGGCTGCGCGGTTGGCCGACGATCCGCGCTGGGACATGGCGACCGCCGCCGTGCCGATTACCTCCGCGGCAGACGTACATAATCCGGATATCGTCAAGGTGGTGCGCGCAGCGGATAGCGCGGCGTTATATTTTTCGCGCGCCCCCATTCCCTTTGTGCGCGGGGCAGGGGCTGGTTTTCCGCCCACCCCCGGCCAGCATTGGCATCACATCGGCCTATACGGCTACCAACGCGCCTTTTTGAAGCGCCTGGTCCTGACGCCCCCCTGCGATCTGGAACAGCTCGAAAAATTGGAACAGCTCCGCGCTCTGGCTCTGGGCGCACGCATGGTCGTCATCGAGGGTGACACCCCCGGCATCGGTGTCGATTCACCAGCCGATGTGCCCCGCGCGGAAACCCTCCTGCGCCAAGCCGGCCTGCTCTAACTCGTCGTGACCCGTTCGGGGGTAAAATGATCATATTGTCGAAGACTGCTGAAACGCCGCTATGGAGGGTGTCCCCCCTGTATCTTCAATCCGATGCGTTCTCCTTTCCATTTTCACTTTCTAGTGTCTTATCCTGACACGACAGGTTGATCTTGGCAACGGTGCCAAAACCCATCGGAATCTGTGTCTTTCTTAGTTGGCTGAGATCATGTGCCATCGAGAAGAAGGCAAACATGCATTCAGCCATAAAGCGTGCACAGATCAAGGCCAGCAGGCCAAGTCCCCATGCGAATAGAAATGTCGCAAGACCGGCAAAGAAGACATTCTTTGCCTCCAGCCATTCCACGCGTTGCATAACCGCTGCACCGCCCATCCATATCATTAGCATGGCGGGTAGGCTCATCAGGGCCAAAAAGATGAAGGCCATTTCCCCGTGTGCTCGCGTCAACCGAGCTAAAAGAGGAACCACTACATAGTCGGAATTGTATTGATTCTCATCATCGCGGGCGCAGACGTAAAGGGACTGTAGGGCCATGAACACCGCATACGGAAACGACATCTGCCAGATGACAAAGGCGACACGCCCCCACCATCCCAAGTCTTGGATAAATGGCCAAGAGCGGAACCACAACACAGCCAATATCACGCCAACGGCGACGGCGACGATTCGAAAGAATACAGCCGCGACTCCTCTGATAAAGCGGCCGGATTCCAGTAGGTTGAGTGTCGGTCGGATATCCATGGCCATGCAAATAGCTGACCATAATTTTGCTGTAACCTTAGTGCTCATAGGACTGGCCCCTTTTCTGTCTTCATATATAGTTGACCCCAACGTCCCACCTCAGCAGACCCGGAGGGCGCGTCCGGGCAGCCTTCGGGGTATGCTGGAGGCGATAGCTGGCCGGTTTCGGTGTCCGGCTATCGCCTCGCATACGTCTGAAGGTCTTCCCCTGTGATCTGGTCGCAGGGGACCAGTCGATAGTGCTTTTCTTCGACGATCTTTACCATGCCCTCGTCGAGCGCCAGCTCGAACAGGGCAATCAGATCGTCAGCAATGAACTGCGCGGAGATGGCTCGACAATCGAGGTTGGGAAACTTCTCTTCGCAGCATGCTATATCTTGCTTCGCTTGCACAACGGAGAGCTGGTCCGCGCCGCCCTTCGCTTGAACAGGAAGGACGTACTGAGCGCCTCGTTTGTCGATGCCGACATAGATCTCATCGATTTCGACTTGCCCGAGGTCGCGGACCGTCGTCCGCAAGTGGTTCTGTAACGAATACGTTGCCAACCCAAGAAAGATGTCGAGAAGGCGATTGTAGCGGACCTTCGCCAACAAGGCTTGTTCGTCCGAGAGAGCGTAAAAAGAGACGATCTCGGGGGTTGCATCAGGGACTTTGATTGCTGCAAGCTGATCGTTTGGAACGATCCGGTTCTCGCTCACAAGTCGAAAACAGTAAAGGGCGCGTCCGCGCCCTTCGATGATCCATTCCTTCCCTTCGGGCTGGGTCTTGAGGACGCGCTTCGGCAGTTCGGTGCGATAGCGAATCGAGTAGATAATGTCGCCGAGGTTCTTCGGTAACTTGATGCGGAGCGCCTTGGCTGCTCGCTCCAAATCCTCTCGTTCGAACGCAATTTCTTCGTCGCCCTTGGTGTACTTCGAGAAGAATATCTTCTCTATGATGGCCGCGTAGCGGTTCTTCTTTCGTGTCGCCATTCAGCACCTCCGCGCCGTGAGGCGCTCATTCTCGATCTCGTGTTGCTTTCTCTTGTGCCGTCCGTTCTTCCTGTCGCGCTTCTTGATTGGCACTTCCACGTCCCAAAACTTCGCAGCCTCGGTCATGTCCACAGCCAGAAGGCTGGGGCTGCCGAGCGCAAGTGTTTTGTGGGGACGTTGGGGTTTCACGCCGAGAGCCCGAATGATGGACGAAGCGACAGCACGAGCAAGAGGCGGGGGAACCGAGTTCCCGATCTGTCTTCCTCCGTGCCACTTCGTCACATGGAAGCGAAACCAGTCTGGATAACCGTGCAAGCGTGCCATTTCGCGAACCGAAACACAACGGTTGTACCCGTAATGAATGGGGCGAGGGCTCGTAAAAGCCCCCCGTGCGGAGTCGGTTCCGGCTCTGAGTGTGTTGCTTTGCCCATCCGGCGAGAGTTTGAAGAACCGCGAGATGGGTTCCACGTCACCGTGAGAGGTCTCCTGGAAACGTCGGCGGGAGATGTCGGTGTGGGCCGTGCGCATACTGGATGTGAGTATTCGTGCATCCCATTTTCGAGGATAGCCGAAATGCCAGCAGTCCTCTGTCAGACAGTGCATTTCCCTGGCGAATTTGGATTTCGGCTTCCAGTCCTCTACCCGCACGGCATCGACGGTCATGAGTTCCTCGAATTGCTCGTTGTCCGGAATGTCTTCAAGTGCGTCTCGGCAGGTGGGGACTGCTACAACTGAGGTGGAAGAGAACAGATCGGGTTCGTCAGTTGTCTGTATCTCCGGGTACTCCGGAAGGTGATATCCAGCCTTGGCTCCAAGCAGGAAGAGGCGTTCCCGATGCTGCGGAACGCCGTAGTTGCGTGCATTCAGTACGCGCCATGGCTGCATGACGGCGTATCCGCGTTCTTCGAACTCCGAAATCAGCAACTGCAAGAACTTGCGATGCTTGCCCACCGTGAGACCTTTGACGTTCTCGAAAACGAAATACTTGGCATCAAGGTCCAGAACAAGCCGAACAAACTGCCTGACGAGTTGGTTTCGTGGATCGTCCAGCATGCGCTGTCCGATCAGTGAGAAACCCTGACAGGGAGCTCCGCCGCAAACAACATCCACACCGCCTTTTCCGTCCGTCTCGTTGTGGCGCTGCAGGATGGAATGTGCATCGAGGCCGACCACAGAGGTGCTCAGTGTTGCGGCATCCGGGAAGTTAAAATGGTGAACCGCAGCGTGAACAGGGTCCAGCTCGACGGCCGCAATCACGTCGAATCCGGCCTGCTCGAACCCGAGCGACATGCCGCCAGCTCCGGCGAAAAGGTCTACTACTGTTGGTCTTCTACTCATCGGTTTTCAAGAAAAGATTGATCCTCTCACGAAGCCAATCGGACTATTTCAACTGGCATTACCACACTACCAGAACGGCCCACTCTTGTCGCGTGAGTTCTCTCGTTTGTGTCCCCTTTGTGTCCGGTCACGGTGCTTGTTCGCCTCGATCTTCGGCTGCCTGTATTCGGGTCTGGATTTCGGGAGGCGAGCGTAGCGGCACCGATGGACGTGCCAGAAGCAACCGTGAACGAAGGCCACCTTGCGCCGGGAGAGAAAGACCAAATCCGGCTTGCCTGGCAGATCGGCTCGATGGAGCGCATATCTGTAGCCCATGCTATGAACCATCCGACGTACACCCATCTCGGCGCAAGTGTCCTTCGTACGGACACTGGCCATGGTCTACGAGCGCACTGTACGGCTGATTCTGTCCATTCTTTTCCTCCGTCACGCATGAGGCGTAGAGCAAATACGAGAAGAAGCCGGCGTTCAATACTGTGAGCCTACGAACAGAAACAGCATATCAGGCCAGCGAACCAGACAGGTGCCACTCGACCACCGACCCGCAGCCGCCCGCGCAGAGTCCGAAGGGGCCAGCGGTTGTGCTGGAGGCGTCGAATGGGAAGCATGGAGAGGCACAGGCCAACCTACTGGAACAGATTCTATCCCGGGAGAACAGGCTTATGGCTAACAGTCTCGTTCGACGAGCCCTGACGACACAAGGGTTATGGAAGCAAGGCGTACCCCACATGCGGCAACAATGGGTTGAGCTTCATTATCCCACGTCTTCGGGTGTGAGATCAACGGCTGGAATCGCCGTATGCGGACCCGCATATACGGTGGTGCTTCTTAAACCACTCTTCATCTAAGTTGTCTTTATCCATGCTGTTATTCCTTACAGAGCGTTGCGAGTGCGAGATTGGGTTGCGAAGGCTGTTTTTGACGATTTTGGGAAAAAAATGACTAAAAAACGCTACAAACCCTGATTTTGGGCCTGTTTTTGTCATTTTTGGCCTGAAAATGCTGATTTTCATCACTTTTTGGCTATTTTGGGCGAGGGTGCGGGGGCGTCGAACAGCGCTTGGGCTGACTCCCGGGTCAGGAGGCAGATGGTCAGAATGCCCAGGATGGTGCCGAAGGGCATGAGGAGGCATTCCAATGCGGCGATAACGATGCAGGCGGTCCGCGACTTGCGCCGTTTGAGCATTCGGCCTGCGGCTATCATGGCGCCGCCGATGGCCCAGCCGCCGAGCACGATCAGGCTCCCCATCACCACGAAGACCCATCCGATAATGGCGGGTGGCGGCGGGCTGGAGTTGAAGGCACCCGTCAGCAGGGCGACGCCCACGCCGACATGGATCAACGGCAGACAGGCGAACAGGATCGTGAAGCCGCCCAGGATGAAATGAAACAGACTGAGGAGATCGAGGTTTTTCTCGAGTTCATTCATGGGTAGTTCCTTTTGGGATGGGGGGGGGGCATCAGGCGTGCCAGCGGTCGATGTAGGCCTGGATGTCGAATTTGCGGCGGAGTCCGTTGGCGTTCATATAGCGGAGGGTGCCGAAGATGGGCCGCTCGGTCCAGGGGCGGTCGTGGAGTCCAAAGCACCAGGCGACGCCGACGATGCCGTTGGGGTCGCGTCCATCCAGTTCATATTTGTTGTTCAGATACAGGGCGGTTGCGAAGGCGTCGCGAGGGGTGGGGGACCATTCGATGATTTTCTTGCCCCAGTACATGCGCATATAGTTGTGCATGCGTCCGGTGCGGATCAATTCGGACTGGGCGGCATTCCAGCAGGGATCGTGGGTGGCGGCGGCTTCCCACTGGTCGCGGGTGTAAAGAAACTCACGTGGGTCGTCGCGGTGGCGGGCGAGGGTGGCCCGCGCCCAATCGGGGAGCGCGTCATAGCGGTCGCGGGCGGGATTGAACCAACAGGCATTGAGAGCCAGTTCACGACGAACGATGAGCTGCTCGAGGAAGGCATCGGTAGCGACTCGCGGGGCATCGGTACGGCCCACGCGCAGGGCGATGTCGAGGGCGGAAATTTGGCCAAAATGGAGATAGGGGCTGATGCGGGAGGTGGCGTCGAGGACCGGGTCTTTGGCTTCGGTGGCGTAGTCGGCAAGGCGGTGCGCCAAAAAGCGTTTCAGGAGTCGGTTGGCGGCAGCGGCTCCGCCGGAAGGATGCTCGACGGAGGGCAGGCTGTCAGTGACGCCCAGGCGGTGACACAGGGCAGCGGGGTGGTCGAGGGAGAGCGATTTTTCGGCGAGGTTCAGCGACGGGATGGCGACTCGGCGGGCTCGCGGACGTTTCAAAAACAGCGGGAGTTTTTTATGAATCTTGGGTCGGAGGGTGCGCGCAGCGTACTCGGCGTGGTCGGATGCCTCAGCAAGCGGGACAATGGCATCAGTTTCCACCAAGATAAAGGGGCAGGTGATGTGCGGGGCGACTGCCGCGCGCCAGGCGCGCTGGACGGGGAGATACCCGACATCGCCGACGAGCAGGGCGGCGTGTTGGGCGAGGGGGGGGATGACCGTTTCGGGTGCGCCGGACCGGATGCAGAAGCCGATGCCGCGAGCCGCGAGACGGTTGCGGGTTTCGCGGAGCCCCTCGAGCATGAATCGGTAGTGGCGGTAATTGGCATCGGGGTAGGACGTGAGGGCAAAGGCAACCAATACGGGCAACTTCAGGGTATTGGCCTGCTCGATGGCCTGTTCGAGGGCATCGTTGAATTCCGCGCGCTGGGCCTGCTGCATCCAATAGAGCACGTAGCGGCCCGGTCGGGGCGAGGCCGCGTTCTGCGGCTGGATGCGGGCCGGATGGATCATGCTGCCCCCTGCGTTAGAGGGGGGCGCGGTGCTGCGGCGGGGGGGAGCATGGTGTTGGCCAGCGGGTTGCGCTAGAGCCACCCTCGTTGACGGTAGTCGGCGATGATGTCGCGGATTTCATCCGGCAGGGATTGTGCGGGTGCAAATCCCAGTTCGGCCTGGGCCTTGCTGGTATCGAAGGACCGGTCCTTGGTATAGAAATCGACACGCCGCCGATAGATGGGCGGGGAGATACGCAAGGGAATGCAGATGGCCTCGCAGAGGGACCCGAGCCATTGCATCGGCTTGACCGGTAGCTTGATCCAGGGCGGCGGGACACCGAGGGTCTCGGCAATGATGGTGGCAAATTCGCGCAGAGGCAGCGCGTTATTTCCGGCGATAATATAGATGTCGCCGTTGCGTTCTGTGTGGTCCATGGCCAGCATAAACGCGCGAGCCAGGTCGCGCACATCGATGAAATGCACCAGCTTGTCGCCCCGCCCGACATAGAAGAACCGTCGGTGGGCAATCATGCGGAATATCTTGCGGGTACGGGTGTCGCCAGGCCCGTAGATCATGCCCGGGCGGATGACCACGCCGGACAGGCGGCCGCTGCGGAAGGCCTCCAGGGCTAAGTGCTCCCCTTCCAGCTTGGTGCGCTGATAAATATCGCCGGGATTGGGGGGGCTGGATTCAGTGGCGGGCGGATGTTCAACATGGCCCAGCACGCCCACGGTCGAGCAATGAATCATCCGGGGAACACCGGCGGCGACCGCGGCATCGATCACGTTTTGGACGCCCTGTACATTGGTGTCGCGGTAGGCCTGGTCGGGTTGGTTGGCCTGGCGGAACAGGGCGGCAATGTGAAAGACGCCATCGACCCCCGCCATGGCGCGATCCAGAGCGGCCCGATCGCGGATATCACCGCCCACGATTTCGACGGCCGGATGATCGAGGTCAACTAACTGCTCTTGACGGCGGGCCAGCGCCCGAACCTGATCGCCACGCGCCAGCAGTTGGCGGACAATTTCCGATCCGACAAATCCGGCGGCGCCCGTTACTAAATATCTCTTGGGTGTGTTGTCCACGCTGTCCAGCCTTTCCCTTCATTAACGCCGTTTTTGATCCTACCGGAAATGCTTGCAGTTGCCAACGGGTATCCGCAACGGGTATAACAATTAAAACGAAAAGAGGCAGAACGACTGTGGCGACATTGAATACCATTACGTTGTTGGGCTCGTCCTCGGGACGCAATGCCGGGGATGCGGCGTTGATTGCTTCCATCATGGATGGCGTTGACCGGGCGTGCGGCCGTCGGCTGGTGTATGACATTCCTACGCTGCGGCCCTCATATATCCGCGACCATTATCCCAACCAGACCCGCCCGGTGGGCATGATGCCCTGGCACGGGGCCTTGCGGATGCTGGGGCTGCCAACGGTGAGGGCGCTGATGCGGGCGGATGCGGTGATTATTTTCGATGCGGTGCTCTTTGACCGCTCGCTGTTCAATCCCTTGTTTAATTTTCTCTCATCGCTGTACCTGCTGCTGCCGCTGGCGAGTCGGCGGGGCATCCCGATCATCGGCTACAATGTCGGGGTGGGGCCGGTGCATACGGCCGCCGGACGGCGAATGCTGAAATCGGTGGCCGAGCGGATGACGTTCATCACCGTGCGCGACCGGGAGGGCCTCGATTTGCTCCAGGCTGTTGGCGTGGTTAATTCCCGCGTACGGCTGGCGGCGGATGCCGCGCTGAATGCGCCAGCGTTGCCGTCGGATCAAGTGGTGCCGATTCTACGGGCGGCAGGCATTGATCCGGAACAGCCCAAACTGGGGATCAATATCAATCGCTATCTGGATACCTGGGCCTCGGCAGGGCGGGTGTCTATCGGGCGCGAGGCTTTTTTAGATATCTATGCCACGGCGCTGGAGAAATTCCATCACGCCGTGCCGGTGCCGATGGTCTTTGTGACAACACAGCACCATGATGTGGAGATCACCGAAGCGCTGATGCAGCGCCTCCCTCAAACGATCCCGATGGCGCTGATTGACAACCGGCAGCATGACCACGCGGCCATCAAAGGCGTATTTCGGCATCTGGACCTCCTGTGCGGGATGCGGCTGCATTCCCTGATTTTGGCCTCGACCGAGCTGACGCCGGTGGTGGGGATTACCTACCAGCCCAAGGTGGCTCACTATTTCCGCGAGTTGGAGTTGCCCGAGCGGACGCTGTCCTTTGATGATTTTAATCCCGACCGGTTGTGTGCGCATCTATTGCGTGGCTGGCAGGACCGGGCGGAGCTGCGGTCGGCACTGACCCATCGCATTCCCCATCTGCAAGCGAAAGCCGCGGGCAGCGCGGACTTGGTTGCTGCCCTGGACCGGGGGCCGGATGCGTTTGCCACGTTGTGGGCTGAAACCGATAGGCCATAGAGGAGAGGGCGGGTGACCAAGCGCAGCATACTCCAGGCGTTGGCCGGGTCCATGCTGGTCAGCCTGCTGGTGTTTGCCGTGTTGTCCTGGCCCTTGCCGCGCATGGCCACCGAGGCGATCCCCTCCTCGGCGCAAAACCTCGAGCATCCGTCCTGGCGCAGTATGATTCCGGGCGATCAGCTCCAACTGCTATATCATTTTGACCTCATGCGCGACATGCTGCATGGCCGCATCCCCTGGTTCCAAAATCCCTATGAATTTAATCAGGGCGATGACCGTGCAGGCTATCGCCCCGGAGCGTATTTTTTCCCCATGTCGGGGGTGTACGCGGTGCTGGCGGAACGGGTGGGGCAGGCCGCGGGCTGGAACCTGACCTTGTGGCTATCGGTGGCGTTGGGCACCTTCTTCACCTGGGGCTGGCTGCGGCGCTTCACTCATGACCGGCTGGCGTTGGGGGTAGGGGTGGCCGCAGGGCTGCTGCTGCCCTTCCGCTGGATCAGTTTGTTTGGCGGGAGTCCCGCGGGTATTGCGCTGATGTGGCTGCCGCTGTTGGCGTGGGGGCTGGACGTGGCGATACGCCGGGCGACGGTGGCGTCGGGCATCTGGGTGGGGGCGGTTCTGCTAACGCTGTTCTGGGCGGACTTGCAAATCTTCTATCTGACGATGCTGGGGCTGCCGCTTGTGGCGGCCATCAGCCTGTTGGGGCACGCCGGGCCCTTGCCGTGGCGGCGCTGGTGGCGTCCGGTGCCGGGCGCGCTGTTCTTCGTGGTGCTGATTGCCTTCTTTTACTTGTGGCGGAAGGAGCACCTGGCCGGTTCGACCATGAGCGCCGGGCGCAATGAGGCAGAAGTCTTGTTGTTTTCTCCGTTGCTATGTGGATTCTGGTGGGGGGGCAAAGGGGTTAACGGTTGGATATTTATGGGGTTCGCTACGATACTGGCGCTGGTCTTTGCCTGGAGCCGTCTGGTGATTCACGCACTCGGGAAGCCTGGAAGGTCTCGGGATTGGCGCTGGATGGCGCTGTTGCTGTTGTTGGGGATGGGCATCGGGGTCGGTGGGATGCTCGCACTAGGGATGAATGGGCCGTTGAACGGAGCCATGATGAAACTGGCGCGAGCAGCTCTGCCCTATTACACCATGATTCGCCAGCCCGCCAAAATCATGGGGGTGCTGTCGCTGTGGATGACCTGGCTGCTGGCCGTTGGGTTCGCGTGCCAGACCAGCGATAGCCGAACCCTGAAGCGCTGGATACGCGGGGTGGCGGGCGTGGTTTTGGTGGGCATGGTGCTGGAAGTGACGCGCGCCTATTCGGCGACGCTATGCCGTCTGGAACCCGACCAACCCGCCTACGCGCGCGTGGCGCAGGAGGCGGCCCGGGATCGCAACGGTCCGGGACGGTTGCTGGCCCTGCCGCTGTGGCCCGGCGATTCCATGGATACCGCCGTCCCGTTGTATTATTGCCAAAAATATGGCTTGCGGATGCTCAATGGCTACAGTCCAGTGGTGAGCCCCGACTACATTGAACAGGTATTCCACCGCCTGGAAAGCCTCAACCAAGGTGCTGCCACCGGGGACCAGATCGATTTTCTGCTTGAGCGGGGCATCCGGTTTCTGGTGGTGCACGAAAACCTCTATCCGGAAAAGGTCAGTCCCTTCCCGGTGGGCGAGACCCTGCGACGCCTGAAAGGCCATCCGCGCATCCAATTTCTGGAGCAGAGCGGCCCAGTGCATGCCTTTCGCTTGCTGACGACGACGGAGGCGCGGGTGGGGCGGGTGCCGGGATCACGTCTGTTTCCTACGGCCTTTCCCGCACGCCATTGGGAGGTCGAGGTGCAGCGGAGTGCGGGGGGGAGGGTGGTGGCCGACGCGACCGCCTCCCGGGGAGAGGTGTGGCACGCCGTTGCCGATGGCCGTGTCGATCAGCCCTGGTTCACAACCCGGTTAGCGCGAGTGGCCCCGGCGGAGGATCTGGCCTGGTGGGTGCGCGTACGTGGCACAGGGTGCTTGCTGCTGCAAACCCGCTGGGGCGATGACGTGTTTCCGGAAGAACGGTTCGCGTTCGCCAGCCCGGACTGGCAGTGGCAGGAGCTGCCGCTTCCGCCAACCGCCACGTTCGAGCAGGCCCAGTTGAAGGCGACCCTCGCCACAGGCGATCTGCAGGTGGATGTGGTGTTGCTGGTGGCGGGTCCCTGGCCCCATGCCGTCTGGCCGACGACCGGGATGTGGATACCGGCGACGGCCTTTTTCCGCGCCGGCTATTCGGCCTCGGACGGGACCTCCGTGGTGGTGCGGCGCGATCATGACCCGAATGTAAAATTATTCTATGGCCCGCGGCTGCCGATGCCGATGGGCACCTACCGCGTGGCACTGGACTACACCACGGATGCGCCCGATGGAGAAACGCTGGGGCATTTGGGTGTTCAAGTCGATGCCGGTGACAGCCTGAGTGAGGCCCCTGTGATCGCGGGCCAACCGGCGGTGCTGGAGGTGCGCGTGGAGAGCAACCGGCCATTGCTGGTGACGCTGGATTACAACCGCGCGCAGGATATGACGCTGCATGGCGTGACCATCACGGCGATTGCCGATTCGGCGGGGGCGCCCAGCGAAAGCGCAATCCCATGAAGCGCTGGATTCCTATCCTGAAGGTGGCGGTCAGTCTGGGCTTTATTGGGCTGCTGGTGGCGACGGTGGATATGGGCGAGTTGCTGGCGCGGGCCCGCGACGTTGATATCGGCTATCTGCTGCTGTGCGTCGTTATTTCATTTCTGATGGTGGCCGCCAGCACCTGGAAATGGTGGTATCTGCTGCGGCAACAGGGCCATCCCGTGCCGTTTTTGCGGATGTATCGCTGGTATTTCATCGGCTATTTCTACTCGAACTTTTTGCCGTCCAATGTGGGTGGCGACGTGATGCGGGCCTGGCTGGCTGGGCGCTATTGCGGTTCGGGCAGCGCGGCGTTGATCAGCATCTTTGCTGAGCGTTTCACGGGCAGCCTGATGCTGCTGGTGCTGGCGTTGGGGATGCCGTTTGTGGGTGGGAGGCTGTGGCGGCATCCCGCGGTGTGGCCGGTCATGGTGCTGGCGCTGATCTTGCTGGCGGGGGCCATCGGGCTGCTGGTGGGGGGGCATGCCGCCGCCCGCTCGGCCTGGCTGGCGCGGTTGGCTGCCCAGGTGCGCCGCTGGGTTCATGCCGACCGGCCTGGCCGGATAGCTTGGCTGTGGGAGCGGGGCAGCGGAAAAGTTCAGGCGCTGGGGGCCAAGGCCGGACACCTACGCGATGTGTTCTGGCGTGATCCACGCGTGGCCGGCGTCGTGCTGGCACAAACGCTGCTATTCTATGCCCTGACCGTGGCCAATGTGCTGCTGGGCTATCGGGCCTTTGGTGCCTGGCCAATGGTCGGGGGCATTGCGGCGGTGTTACCGATTGCGATGCTGGTCGGGATGATTCCCATTACGCTGGGGAACCTGGGAATTGCCGAAGGCGCCTATGTGGTCTATTTCGGTTTGGTCGGCATGGGCAAGGAACTCACGCTGGCCATGGGGCTGCTGCTGCGCCTGAAAATTATAATGCTGGGTTTCGTGGGCATGGTTGCGCAGATGACCCTCCCGGCCGGGACCCTGCCGCACGAACCGGAATCGCCAGACCCGGAAGCAGCACAAACAGACTCCCCGCCCGGCAACGTGCATTCCTAGCCCAGAAGAAAGGTAGCGGAACCGATGAAGACCCCGTCCCCGCGCACGATGTTGTCGGACGCCGCGTGCAGCGTCCTCGGCCTGGTCGATGCCGCGCTGCTGGTGTCCTTGGTGCTTCTCCCCGTCATTTGGCTGGCGACTCCGCTGCGTCTGCCATTTGTCCATCTGGAGCTGCCGTGGAGTGTCGCGTGGTTGCTCCTGCCGGTGGTCCTGCTGGTCCTGCGGATGGCCCTGAAAAAAGCATTGCAACACTGGCATCCGGGAGTCCGCGGACTGGGCGAATCCAACCTCTACAAAAAAATCAGCCTATTGCTGACGCTGCCATTTGTTTTTTTCGTGGCGATCGAGCAGATGCTGCAGTGGGCCGATTATGAGGCCTACTCGCCACCTGTCATTGTCGTGGGCGCGGATTCGGCACCGGCTGATGTCGCTCAAAAGCCTGTCGGCTTGATCGGTTCCACGGAGTACCGCTGGCAGTTCGAGCCCGGCGTGATGTGGCGGGGGCGGCGGATCAACCAATTGGGTTTTCTCGACCGCGAAGTCGATCCCATAAAATCCCCGGGCACCCTGCGCGTCATCTGCATGGGCGATTCCATCACGGGGCAGGGGATTCCGCCCTACTCGGGGCGCTTGCATGAACGGCTACAGGCGTCGCCGCCCACCGATCAACCGTGGGAGGCATTCAATATGGCGGTTCATGGCTATTCCTCTGTGATTGGCTTGCGCCTGTTCGAGCGCCGCGGCCACGCCCTGAACCCGGATTTTGTGACGCTGTACTTTGGTTGGAATGATCACTGGTGGGGCGGGCGCATGCCGGACCGGGTACGCCTGGGCGTACGCATGGCCCCCGCGCGGGCCGCCGTGTACGATGTCTTGCGGAAAAAGCGTTTTGGGCAGTGGCTGCTGGCGCATATACCGACTGAGCGGCAGCAGGCGTCGGCTCGCGAGGACGGTTACTTGCGGGTGCCCCCAGATGAATTCGTGGAGACCCTCACACGCTTCGTTGCTGTAATCCGTGACGCCGGCGCTGTGCCGATTCTGATTACCGCCCCCCGGCGGGAGCGTCCCTCCTCCATGCTGGTTGATCGCGGGAATGCTGCCTCCGTTGAGGACATCATTCGACTGCACGACCTCTACGTGGACCTGACCCGGCAGGTTGCCAAAGACCATCATGCGAATCTGCTGGATTTAGCGGCGCAGTTCGAGGACCTGGACCGGGGCGTTCTGATGCAGGCCGACGGTATCCACATGACGCGGGCCGGATTGGATCTGATTGCGGAACAGCTCTACGAAAAGCTGGTGCAGATCGTGCAGACGCCCGACTGGCGCATGTCTGCGGGGGCGGTGCCTCCGTAAAGCGCGGCGTGGACCGGGCCGGACCTGATGAACGCCCATCCTTCACCGCGGTGCCCCGTGCGGACGTTTGATTCCGACTCATGCGGGTGGATGCCAGGGAGGCGCGGGCGAGCCGGGCGAGGCGGACCATTCTTTTCTAATTGCGGTTCCCCCTCAAACAGGCTAGAAACATCGGGAATTAAACACGAAATACCCGCTTATGCACCCTTCCGTTCTATCCACTGTTTGGCCTTGGCGTGAATCGGCGACACCAGATCGTCCGGTGAAAGCTGGGGCCTCGAAAAAAGCCGCTATCCTACAGGCGCTGGTCATGAGCGCGATTGGCGCCGGGCTGTTCTGGTGGCTGGGCTACCGCATCATGGGGGGCGTCGTCTGGGGCCTGGCGGCTGTCGTGCTTCTGTCGGGGTTGTTCCTGCCCAAGGTGTTTGCCGGCATCGAACGCGTCGGAAAATGGTTGGGCCACGTAGTGGGCATTGGCCTCACCTGGGGCCTACTGGTGCCCTTTTATTATCTGTGCTTTTGCCCCATGCGGCTGGGGCTCATCCTGAAACGCAAGGACCCGCTCCACCGTAAATTAACAGCCGACGCCACCACCTATTGGACACCCCGAAAACCGATCCCGGATGTCGGCCAATACCGAAAGCAATTCTGATGAACATTCTCGGTATCAGCGCCTTTTATCACGATTCGGCGGCGGCCTTGGTACGGGATGGCCACATCGTCGCGGCCGCACAAGAAGAGCGCTTTACGCGCAAAAAACATGATCCCGGCTTCCCGACCCAAGCCGTCCGCTACTGCCTGGCCGAAGCGGGGCTCGCGGCCGACCAGCTCGATGCCGTGGCCTTCTACGACAAGCCCATCCAAAAGTTTTCCCGCATCCTGGAAACCTACATGGGCGTCGCCCCCAAGGGCCTGCGGTCGTTTATGATGGCCTTGCCGGTGTGGCTCAAGCAAAAGCTGTGGATTCCGCTCGAGATCGAAGCTGCCTTGGAGCAGGCGGGCATTCAGATGCCGACCGAACTCTATTTCCCGGAACATCACGAATCGCATGCCGCCAGCGCCTTTTATCCCTCTCCGTTTGAAAGCGCCGCAATCTTGACGGTGGACGGGGTCGGCGAATGGGCCACGAGCACCATTGGGCATGGCCGCGGCAATCAGGTTGACATGCTTAGCGAACTGCGCTTTCCACACTCGCTGGGTTTGCTCTATTCGGCCTTCACCTACTACACCGGTTTCAAAGTCAATTCCGGGGAGTACAAGCTGATGGGCCTGGCCCCTTATGGCAAACCCGTCTATGTCGATCTCATCTTCGATCAACTGCTGGATCTGCGCGAGGATGGGTCCTTTCGCCTCAATCTGGACTACTTTGGCTATCTGGATGGCCTGACGATGACCAACCGCCGCTTCGACGCGCTGTTTGGCGGCCCGCCGCGTCCATCCGAGTCGGACCTCACCGAGCGCGAAATGGACATTGCGGCCTCCATCCAGGTCGTCACCGAGGAGATCGTTTTGAAAATGGCGCGGCACGCCCGGGCGATCACCGGCGAAAAGCAGTTGTGCATGGCTGGCGGGGTGGCCCTGAACTGCGTAGCGAATGGCCGACTGCTACGCGAAGGCATTTTTGATGATATTTGGATTCAGCCGGCTGCCGGCGATGCGGGCGGGGCGCTGGGGTGCGCCCTGGTCGCCTGGCACCAGATCAAGGGCCAGCCCCGTACCGCTGACTCGCAGCACGATCAGATGAGCGGCACCTATCTCGGTCCCGAATTCTCCGATGACGAGATCGGCGAATTTCTACAGGCCAGGGGCTATCCCGCCACCAAGCCGGATGCCGCCGACTGGGCCCCCGCCATTGCCAAGCTCATCGCGGAGGAAAACGTCATTGGCCTCTGCCAGGGCCGCATGGAATTCGGGCCGCGTGCCTTGGGGGGGCGGTCGATTATTGGTGACGCGCGCTCAACGAAGATGCAGTCGATCATGAACCTCAAAATTAAGTATCGCGAATCTTTTCGTCCCTTTGCACCTTCTTGCCTCGAAGAATCAGTCTCGGAGTATTTCGAGATGGATCAGCCGTCACCCTTCATGCTGCTCGTGGCCCAGGTGCGCAAGGAGCGCTGCATTGGCCTGGAGGGCAGCGAAAACCTGTCGGCCCGGGAACGCATCAACCAGATTCGTTCCGACATTCCCGCCATCACCCATGTGGACTATTCCGCACGCGTCCAGACCGTCAATCGCGACACCAGCCCGCGCTATTACGACATTATCAAGGCCTTCGAGCGCCTGACGGGATATGGCGTCATCATCAATACCTCCTTCAATGTGCGCGGCGAGCCAATTGTCTGTACGCCTGAAGACGCCTATCGCTGCTTCATGCGCACCGAGATGGACATCCTCGTGCTGGGGGGCTATATATTGGATAAGAAACATCAGCCGCCTTTTGAGGACAAGACGAACTGGCGGGAAGATTTTGTTCTGGATTAATCCCGTCCAGAGGGAAAAGAGGCCAACCGCATGAGGATGTTGAAATACCTGGGTCAGCTCTTGAAAGAGTTCGGAGAGTTCGCGTGGCAGAACAAGGCCTGGTGGATACTGCCCATCGTTGTGATTCTGCTGCTACTGTCGGCGCTGATTTTGGCCGGCAGCTCCGCAGCGCCCTTTATCTACACGTTGTTCTAACTGGCGTATTCACGCGACGCGGTTGCTTCAGCGGATTCCGCGCCGCCGACTGTCTGCTCGGGATCGCCTCGCTCCATACCGTTCCGACCGCCTCCGCCAACCCACCGACGGCAGGTCTGGCGCAAGCCACGCCCCATCCCAACCGCTCGCCCCTTGCCGGGATCTATCCCCGCCAGACGGGACGAAACGAAGGGATATCGGTAGCCCCTGGCCAAGCAATTCTGCTCCAGATGGTTAATTAACCATCTGGAGTAAAATGCAGCATTACAAGGAGTTTTCAGCCATTTTAGGCATTTTTAAACCCATGATAGTTAATTAACCATCTGGCGAGGACCCTACCAAGGATGGGGGATACAGATGAATGGGGATCGGCATGGCCGATCCCCAACAACTGGCTCGGGGGGGGGGCTAGTCTATGACGACGGGTTCGTCGAGGTCGTCGTCGTCCAGTTCCTGGAAATCGTAGCCGTCGGCTTCCAACTCCTGCTGAAAGGCCTCCATTTGTGATTGGTGGAGAGCGGCGGCCCGCTGCTGGGCTTCCTGTACCTTTTGGGCCACCGCGCTGATGTCGGCCAGGCTGACGCGCAGGCGGGACATCATGCTATCATTGGCCCGATAGGCCAGCGCGCCGAGATAGCCGGGGCCGGCCGGAATGAAGTCGGCGCTTTCATCGTCGGTGATGGTGTCGAGCAAGCCGAGATAGTCCCGAAGGCCATCAAACACCGCGATCTGGGCCAGTTCAAGCAACGCGGGTTCGGGACGGGGGAAGAATGCCTGCCAGCCATCATTTTCCGCGATGCTTGTCGCAGTGCCGTCGAGGGCCCGGTCGATGAGCAGGTCGGTAATGTCCTGTCCGCCAATACCCGCCAGCACGGCGTCCGGCAGCCAGGCTTGCTCAATGTGGACTTCCACGACGCGGCCTGCGGGCCACACCTGGGCAAGGGCCTCGCCAGGCTGGAAGCGATAGGTCATGCGGTCGATGGGGATTTCGCGGTATTCGCGCGGTTCTTCCTGAACCAGTTCGAGGTGGAAGGGAGCCTCGGGGGCGGCGTCCATCGCCGCCGTCATCATCTCATTGGCCAGGCTCACCATGGTGGCGGTCGAGGCCCGCAGGTTGGCAGGGTTTTTGAGGGAGAGATATTGGGCCATGCGCAAGGGGGCCTGGCGCGTGGGGGGCAGCAACGCGATCCCCAAGTCGCTATCGATCTCGTCCCAATAGGTTTTGAGGAGGTCCATGTAGGTGGTCAAGGTCTCGGCTGGCATGGACGCGGGCATGGCCTGGAACACGCGCTTCACATAGCGGAAATAGGTGGGGGCCAGCAGTTGCAAGTCGCCCAGATGGGCAGTATCGGCCAAGAGGGCACCGGGGAGATTGACCACGCCGGTCGCGGGTGCGGGCGGTTGGATCGTGGCAAACCATCGGCCCAGAAGACTGTCCCCGACGGGGGTGACATTCATGTGCAGATTGAGGTGGCCGCTGCCCACGGCGATCCCCTGGGCAAACGATTGGATTTGGCGCGCCGCGGCCATATACCCCTCCATGTAGAGGCGGCCAATCGCGGCGGAGGGTTCCAGTTCGTCCTGCATGGCGGAAAAGGCCTCATCCATTTGCGCTCTGATTTTGGGCTCGAACGCATTCACCAAAGCCACCGGATAGAGTTGCATGGCGACCACGCCTTCGACTGGCAGGATGGCGGGCAGGGTCGGCAGGGCGGCGGCGGCCTGGCGGATATCGGCCGCGGATGGCGCGATCAGCAGCGACCCGTCGCCTTTTTGAATATAGATGTTTTTCCAGGGCAACACCTGGACGTCGGGTGCCGCCAATTGCAGCAAGCCATCAGCCGTTTCGCTTTCGGTGGTCCAACCGGCATCCGCCAAGGCGGCCAGATAGGCCGAGCCATCGTCGGGAACCGGCATGACCAGCGCGCCGCTGCCGGAGGGCGAATCGTTGTCTAGCCATAGGCTGCGCAAAGTTCCATTGGGTACCAGGCCCACGCCGGCGGGGGTACCCAACACACCATGCAGGCCCATGGTGACAACTTCTTTAGGAACGGGATCGCCCACGGCCTGGGTCAGCTCGAGGACGGCGTCGCCCAGATTGTCGATGCCGCGGATTTCCAGGACGCCCAGAACGCCGGCTCCAGCGGGGGCGAGTATCGCCAGACACAGCACAGTGGTCAGCAGAAGGATGCAGTTTGTTTTCACGGTCGAACCTCCAGGATAGGAATGGGGTGTGTTTCTCATTACGACTTCAGGGTAGCGTATTTCCGTTTCCCAGGAAAGAAAAAGTTGGGGCGCATCTGGCGATTCGTTACAGGAGCGGCTCATCGGGACGATTCGCCCTACCCCTGACGCACAGTCCCACCCCCGGTAGGGCGAACTGTCCCCGGTGAGCCGAGCGTTAAGCCTGGCAAATATTCTGGCCCTGAAACGCAGATGCATCCCAAAAGCTGCGCCGAAAAAAAATCGGCTTGCCATCTGAACGGAAGTTCAGTTTACTGGCGCTGACACCGTGAGAAATCGAGAGGAGGCCCCCATGCCCAGAAGCATCCAATTAGAGGACAAGCTACGTCAATTGCGCCAGTTCTGGCGTCAGGAACACCGACCACCGACCTTCGCGGAAATGCTCGATGTCTTTGGCTACCGCTCCAAGAACGCCGTGTTTGGCCTGTTGGCCAAGCTGGAGGAGCGCGGCTACATCATCAAAGACCCGAACGGACGCATTGCACTGCTGCCCAAGCTGACTGGAACCGTCCGCGTCCTGGGCTCGATTGCGGCGGGGTTCCCCACCCAGGAGGAGCAGCAGGAGGCCGAGGCCGTCAGCCTGGATGAGTATCTGGTCAAGAATCCCGACAACACCTTTATGCTGACCGTGCGCGGGGACTCCATGATCGATGCGGGCATTATGCCCGGCGATCTGGTGCTGGTGGAAAAGGGGCCCCGGCCCGGTTTGAATGATATCGTGGTGGCTTGCGTGGACGACGAATGGACGCTGAAGTACTACATGCGCGATAAAGCCGGGGTGCGGCTGGACCCGGCCAACTCCAAGTACACCTTTATTCGCCCCAAACAGTCGCTCAAAATTGGCGGCATCGTGCGCGCCGTCATCCGCAAGTATGCGTAACCCCCCCCCGGGGGTCAGAAAAGAGGTCTTTCGATCTCAAAAGAACGAGTTAAGAGCACCCCTTTTCTTGGGTGTGCCTATAGCTCCGTGAGTGTAGCGCACGACCCTACCGATACCTTTTCGCTCAAAATAGCCAAAAAGTGATAAAAATCGGTATTTTTAAGCCAAAAATGACCCAAAATGACCCAAAATTGGCCCAAAATTGGGTTTTGTGGCGTTTTTCAGTCGGTTTTGCCCCCAATCGTCAATATCGCCTTCGCAACCCATACGATTACTTTATAAAACTGGCCCCTTTACTATTCAATATCCAGCGAGGGTGTCCAGCGAAGGACTGCTCTCGTGCGGTGCTTGTTGAGCGCGCCCAGCGGGCGCGCAGCAGTGATCTTTTCCACGCTATGGAAACTTTTTTCGGGATTTTTCCACGCTATGGAAAACGTGCATAGGACCTCGGCGGGGGATGACTCTGTTCCCCCTTTTCCCATCTGGATATTTTTGCCTCATCCCTCTTTTCTCCCGAGCGGGCGCGCCTAATGGGTACACCACCACCCATTAGTGTGTATTTGTGTGCATTTGTGGTTGCTCCCCAGTCCCCCACTTGATCATTGGATATGGGATATTGAATAGCGGTCAGTCGCCCTGATCGCCCGTACGGGCTTCCGCCCCATGAGCAAACTACATACGCCCCCGCGGGGCTTGTTCAACCCGGGATTGCCGCGTGGCTTCGCACGCTACTAATCCCTACTTTGTTCGACGCTTTTATTCTGTAGGAATAATGACAAGTGTAATTGACGAATAGGGATGAAACCCTGGGATGATGCTTCTCATCACATCTCCATCGAGGTAATGATGCGCGATGCCAGGAAAAAGCCTGGGGTTAACAGGATGCTTTGCTCGGGGATTATGAAACATATCAAGTCCTTGTCCCCATGATTCCTTGTATTTGCCAGGTATAACCTCAACCGAGAATGGTAGCGGTGCCGGCGCATTTAGATCGTGGTTGTAACAAGTACCCTTACGAATCATGCGAATACTTGTATTTCCAAATCCCGCCAGTTTTCCCATGCGATTAAACTTAGAAATAGTAGCGCTATTGCTGAAAAGAACCGCGCTGACATTCTCGGCGTTGGGCTGGAAGAAGAACCCTGACGGAATGGTCTTGTCATTCCATGTATGTGTATTGATTGTCTCAGCAACAGTTCTGAGTAAGCGGTGTCCATCGAGTATAGCCTTCCAGCGTTTTCCGTATAGGTATGGCCCTAATGCCTGACCCGACCAAACCATGGAATCGTCCTTGTGAAAATCGTGAATGGCGAAAACAAGTGGATTACCTTGGACATGTGGCTCTTCCCAGTACTTGCGCTGTAGCTTTGTGAAGAGCGGGCTGCCAAACTTTATGGGAAGATAGTCCGCATTCAACATCTCGATTTGCGACGCTGATTTTGGTGACCAGTCAATATCGAATCCTGGGCTTGGGTTAACGGTTACACACTCAATGTATGTCGGATAATCTCCCTTGATGCACTCGTAGTCAGGGAACGAAGTCTTGTCGCCGAATGCAAACAATTCCTCGTGAAGATAAGCAAACATGAACAACTCCCATAAGCGAGCATTGAACCCGCCTGACTGAAATTGTTCTATGAAGTTTCCGTCCAAGTCTATAAAAGCATACGCGGTTTCTTGGATAATTCCCTTGGCGGGAGAATGCCCTTCCGTATCACGCAGAATTCGGAAATGAGAATGTAATCGCTCATCTGACACTACTTGCTTAAATATCTCGTTCTTTTTGTGGACTGCGTCACCTTGAGGGTGCACAACATCACCACGCCGGCTGAATTCGTCTAACTTTAGGTGTAATGCGGCTCTGGCCCCTTCGATATTATCAAAGCTAACTGCGCCATCGATCCAGCGAAAAACGCCCCTCTCGTCTCTGCCAAGTATAATATAATTCCAGTCCTTATCAGTATGGTCGAGAAGGATAGTCCCTAATGTATTCTCGGAATCGTCTGAGTACCATTCGACTTCCGTGGCGAGGATAGAAGCCATCGGGTGCTTAGACATGGTAAGCGCGGCGAATCGATCATTAGATATGGGGCGTATGCTCGGCATGGGGTTCTCTTCGTCGAACGTCACGGGTCAGCGAACCCGACACCTTGTGGCGCTCTGCGCCCGCTTGTCGATGCTCATTATTAATACTCATCGCCACATGGGATCAGGCAATGGAAAATCCCATTCGTTGGTGATAATGGTAACGCTCTCTCCGTGATCGATGTTCAGATTTCCCCATAGTTCATCCCCCTCAAATGTCATGATCATATATTTCTTCTTCTCGATGGCGGCATCCCGACACCAACGGCCGAACTTCTCTTCGGCTTGTTTTATAACTGCATCGGGCTGGCTCCAATCAAAATCAGGATTTTTACGCTTCATTTCGTGATACCAGATGTGGTCTTCCATTTTGTAAGGCGGAAGTGGACTGGTGCGGTAATATTCTTTAATCATCCACCCATCTTCA
>JAQUJC010000027.1 GCA_028681135.1 Kiritimatiellia bacterium
CTCCTGCTCGATTTCCACCCCCCCCCCCCCCCCCCCCCCGCCGCCAAGCCCTCATCGCCGATTGGGTACACCTCGGATTCCGCGCCGACCAGGTACGCATCCTGGAAGAAGACTACCTCCTCCGCCCCGGCCCCCGCGCCGCCCAAGCCCTAACCCGCATCGCCCACGCCCTCCACCCCTAACCGGCTGATTCCGCACGTGGGACCAGGAAAAGGGGTCATAATTTCGGGCTCATTTTCGCACTTTTTAGCTTCTTTGGAGCCCCGACGACCCCGTCGGGTCTCTTCCGGGACGGGGTCGTCCCGGCTCCATTCGGATTGCCGTAAAAGGGGTCAGTTTCCGCAAAAACCTTGCACCCCATTTGCAACGCGCTCATGATGAGTCATCTCAATCAGGCGTAGGGAATTCACTTCAAGGGATACCCACCGCTAACGCATTAACCCGAAGGAAAGAAAAAATGCCCGAATTACCAGAAGCAATTAGTAAAGCATGGGATGATCGTAAGGGACCTGTCATTTTTACCACGGTGGATAACCAGGGGGTGCCCAATGCTATCTATGCAACGTGTGTGAGCAAATATGATGAAAGTTCAATCGTCATTGCGGACAATTACTTTGATAAAACACAGAAGAATATCCTCGCGGGGAGCCAAGGGTCTGTTCTTTTTATGACCAATACGGACAAGGCATTCCAACTTAAAGGCACCATTGAATATCACAAGGACGGCGCCGTCTTTGAGGATATGAAGCGCTGGAACCCTCAGCAGCATCCCGGACATGCCGCGGCGGTATTAAAGGTGGGTGCCGCCTATTCGGGTGCCACAAAATTGCTATAGGCGCACCGGGAAACAGAGCGTCAGTATTGCACGCTCACTTTGCGAAGTAGAACATCGCCGTTGTAGGCGTTGAAGATGAGGTCTTTGCCGTTCGGGGCTTGATTGACGTTCCAAGTGGCCGTTTCCCAGTCGTCGCTGGTGACATAGACGCGCCGTCCGCCGTCGAAGGTTTGGCTTTCGCGGCCAAACCGGGCATTGATGAAGGTGTCGTTACCCCCCCGCACCCGCTGGATTTCCACCGTGATGGTTTTGACCATGCGCTCCTCCAATGTCACTCGCCATTGTCCCATGCGCGCATTGGGCTCGAAGGTTTGGCGCGATCTTTTCCTGGCCGAGGCCTCCACCGGAAATGCCATTACCGCGGCAATACTCACCAACGCCATCCATCGTATCCAATTTGTCTTCATGTTGTGTCTTTCGGGGGGTTGCCTGAATCTCCCGGACTAGCGGGATTGCTGGATGATATACAACATCAGATCGACCACCGGCTGGGCCAGAAACAGCCGAGCGCGTTCCCGGGACCGTCCGTCCTCGACCAATCCCCATCTGTTTTTTTTGAAGCTGTAGAGATCGCTGTCGATCCGGATCACGCCGCTGTTGCCTTCGATGGGTTGGTTGAGCACGGCTCCCAAATTGCCAGGCGGATATCCCAAGATGCGCTGCGTGCCACGGGCTACAAAAAAGCCCACTTCCCATGTCGAATTTCCCTTTCGTCCGTCGTTTACCAGATCGTACAAACTCCAGTCGGCCGAATAGGCGGTTGGATGCCGCAGCCACCGGTCGGGCCGTGTCGTGCTGTCTGATAACTGCACCGCCACCACCTGGTTGTCAAAATCTGTCACCAGCGTCAGGCGGGTCATCCCGCCTTCGAAGTGGCCAGCAAATTCATGAGCAAAAAAACTACTGGGCGGGAAAAGCGCACCGGAGAGGTTTTTTCTAGAAGAACGTCCGAGGCCGAGCAGTTTTTTAGCCTTATTGACAGGCATCAGATAGGTCACTTTGCCCCAGAGGGTGATATCCTGCCAGCGCCGATCAAGTTTGGGGCTGCCACATTTGGCCAGAAGCCGGGCGGCATCGCGGTGGGTGATGGTGCCGCGTCCCAGCCGGTGCTGCCAGTGCGAGGCCATCGTCAGTTGGATGCCGGGCCGGGGCGGAGTAGCCGGCGGCGGCTTGGGGGGCGCCGCCGGTGCCACCGCCGGACGCGATACCGGCGGGGGCGATGGCGCGGATGCCGGTGCGGCAGATTTCACCCGGCTGAATTCAGGTGGCACCGCCGGGGCTTTCACCACATCGAATTCGATCCGGGTGATGTTGCCCTGGCTGGTGGAGGCTTTCACCCCGTTGGCCAACTGCACCGTGAAAATACCGTTTTCAAATCCCAATATTTTGCACTCGTGAACGACGCCGGACTTGAAGGTGATCCGGTGTTGTCCCCAGGCGGTGGCCGAGAGCCCCACCATCAGCAAAGCGCTCAGAAGGCAATGCCTGACGCCGCCGAACCCTGTTGCCAAAGAATCGTTGTCCCGTTGTAAAGGGGAGTGCATGACGCGAGTGTGTCAGACCCTACGGATCAGGTCAAGATAAGGCGCCGACAACTTGCAACTGGCACAGATTTCCCGTTTGAGAGATGCGAAACAGCTCGTTTGCTGACCTAGCCTGGATTATAATGCAGGCTAGTCAAGCGCCGTGGCCAAGGCCTGCATCGTATAGGCGGTTACCAAGTTGGGATCGGCTTCCCACCAGCGGTTGTTGTCGTTGACCCAGAATCCGCCAGGCTGCTGCAAGTCAACCAATCGGCGGATGACTGCCTCGCGCCAGACAACGGTGCTGCCATCGGGCCGTTCCAGAGTCGCATCACCAGCCGCCGTGAGGCTCTTCGTCAGCACATTGAAGAAGTAGTAAAGCCCTTCCGCGCCCATGCCGGGATTCTCGTCCAGGGACCAGTGACGCATGGCCCAATCTTTGGCGGCCTGCACCCGTTCATCCTGCTCGTCCACCTCGGCATAGATCAGCGATAGCAGGCCGGCGTAGGTCATGCTGCCATAGGAGCGCAGCACCACTCGCCCCTCATCATTGGTGCGTGAGGCTCCGCCACCGGGGGTATAGGCGAAGCCGCCGCGGTCGTCATCGCTGTCGCTGCGCCACGTGTTGGTATTCACCCCGGGCAGATTTTGGATTTGGGCCAGGAATTCCTGTGCGGCACCCCAATCCAGATCCGCACGTGCAGCGCCATCGGCCCGCAAGTCCTCAACATTCTCGGTCAGTCGCATGGCCTCGTAGGCCATGTAACTGTTGGATAAATCCGCGTATTCCCGGTTCTGATCGGCATCATAACCCATGCCGCCTCGGTAAGAACCAGAGCCCAGATACTGCATTTGGGCCAGATAGGTACGGGCATTCTGAATCACCGGCACCAATTCGGGGCGGTCGAGGGCATGCAGGGCGGCCATACAAATGGCCGTGTTGTAGTTGGCCAGCCCCCCGCCCTTGCGCTGCATGGTGGGCGTGCGCCAGATGGACCCGTCCTCTTGCACGCTCGTCAAGATGTAGACCATTGCGCGATTGATGGCGTCGGCGTAGGTGGCCGCATCGGCTTTCTGCAAGGCACCCATCGCCAGTGCCGACATGGCCGGCGAATCCGGCAATCCCCAATAACCGTCAGGCTGCTGCTGCGCCGCAAGCCATTCTGCGCCGCGGGCCAACGCGGCGCGGGCTTCCAGTTCCAGCTCTTGCGGCAATTGCGCGCCCGCACTCAAGACCATCCCCAGCACCAAACTGCCAATCCACCATTTCTTCATAAAACACATCCTGTTCTAATTTTCTTCAATATACCCATACAAACGCTTGAAATTCAATCAGGGTTCATTCTATCCCCGATTCTCTTGTCCCTTGTCCCTCGCGCAAATTGCTTTTCTTTTTGCGCCGCTGATTCAACAATGGGGCTTCATGTCCGATTCCGCCCAACCCGACCCCGATGACTTTGCCCTCATGGCGCGGGTACGCGAGGGCGATGAGGTGGCGTTTCGCCAACTCGTCGAACGGCATCAGCGCCCCCTCTTGAACTATTTTGCCCGCATGGGCGCTTTTACTCATAACGAGGACCTCGCCCAGGACACATTATTGCGCCTATGGAACTATCGAAAAAAATACAAGCCGACCGCCAAGTTTACCACGTTTCTCTACACCTTGGCGCGGCACGTGTGGCTGGACCACATTCGCAAGCAGAACCGGTTCAAACTGTTCCGCGAGCGGTATCGCGAAGAAATGCCCGCCTCGACCGATGGCGGCCTGGGGCGGCTGCGCAACAAGATCGACATCCAGGCGGCGCTCAGCCAACTTTCCCCCAAACTGCGCGAAACCCTCATCCTGACCGTGCAGCCCGGTCTCACCTACGACGAGATCGCGAAGGTGCTGTGCATTCCCGTGGGGACCGTCAAATCTCGCGTCTTCAATGCCTTGGCTACGTTGCAGGAGAGGATTCATGATCCCTCCGCCTGACCCCTTGCAGGATTCGCGATTTGCCGCCTTGCGTGCCCGCTTGGAAGCCCTCGCGGCACCCGAGCCGTCCGCGGATTTCACTGACCGCGTGATGGCGCGAGTGCGGGCAGCGTCGACATCGCGCTGGTCCTGTTCCTCGGTGGCGCTGCGCACCGCCGCCGCCCTGGTCGTCTTGCTGTCACTGTATGTCTTGCACACCGCCCGGCAAAGACAAGTGGCCTCCCTGCCCCCCTCCCCGGTGGAGATTCTGATGGCGTCCCAACGGGGAGATGGCGGATGGTCAGCCGATGCCGCCCAGATGCGCCCTCGTTACGATACGGGCGTCACTGCTCTCGCTGTCTTGGCCCTCATCCAGTCTGATCCCCATCCCTTAGACGAGGGCCCGCGGGAAGCGGCTATTCGCGCCGGCCTGCACCATTTGCTGCGTCAACAGACTCCCGATGGTCGTTTGGCGGCTGATTTCTCCGGCGGGGCATTCACGCACTATCTCGCAACAAAGGCGATGGAATCCGGCGCCGCGCTTCCGGGTGCCGATCCGGCCTGGCACGCAGCAGCGCACCGGGCCAAGCCCCATCTTCCATCTGCAACCCAAATGGCCACCCTCAACCACCATCTGGCCAATCCCGCGGTTTTTCCCGCGCGCTGGGCTGAGGCGGGCGGGGCCGCCACCCACACGGCCCTCCACTTGCTCCAGCGCTGACCTCTCCCCCGTGTTTCCCCCAGCAAACCCTGCATCCCCACCCCCCAAATATCGGCTTAGATAGCGCCAAGAGTTAACAAACTATGCATCAATGAAATGTTTAAGACTTTGTTAATCTTCAGTTGTATATACCTGTATATTAATAGGATAACTTTTATGACTAACCACAGAGTTAATTAACTCTGTGGAAAACCACGCTAAAATATTCCAAGATATGAAGCAGTGTTAAGAATCCCCCCCCCCTTTGGTTGCGGCGATGCCGCGCGGTGGGCAGCATCTTCAAAGAATGGCAAATAGTTTCGCCACTTTGGCGGGCAGGGCATCGCGCGTGGCGATGCCAACGTCGACGCGTTTCGCGGCGTGGCCGGCGGCACCGAGTTGGGCCAGCCAGCCCTCAAGTGCACGGCGTTGAATGACCGCCAAGACGGGCGTAGGGCCTTGGAAGAGGTTGGCGAGGGCTTGGGCAAATGGGGCGGCATTCCTTTCGATCAGTCCCAGTTCGTCGATCACGACTGGATGCCCGTCGGCGGCGGGTTGTAGGCTGGCCATGGCTGCGCGGTTGAAAATGGACGCATCGAGGTCATAGGGCAGCCCGCCAGGTTGAGCGGGCTGCGCCACGCGACGGGCGATGGGGTGGATGTTGCCCGACCAGGTTTCCAGAAATAACACCGCCCCCCCCCGCTCGGCTTGGCCCCAATGGGTGAAAAACCCCCCGGGGTGCTGCCAGCCCAGCCGGGCCATGGTGGCGCGAATGACCGTGCTCTTGCCACTGCCAATGTCGCCGCTGACGATGACGTTTGGGCCGCTCACAGGGCTCCTAAGGCTGCCCTGCGGGGGGGATGCTCGCGGACTTCGCTTGCTTGCGCGTGCGCAGGGCATCGGACACGAAGGTCAATTCAGGGAAACGGAAGACCCGGGCAATGGCAAAATATGCCGCTATGCCCAGCGCAATTGCCAGCGGCACCCCGATCCACTGGGCGAGCTTGTGGGGCCAATGGAGATACAGCAGTGACGTCAGGGACTGTTCGCTATAAAACGCCACTGCGCCCATGACAACTGACGCACCCAGGGCACGGAACAAGCCGGTCAGGATGCGGCGCAGTCCAAGGGGGCCCAGTCGGCGACGCAACAGGAGCGCGAGCGTGACGCCATTGATGCCTTCGGCAATGACCGTCGACAGGGCCAGTCCCGCGTGCTTCCAATAGTTGTCGACCGTCAGCACCACCACCACATTCAGGGACAGGTTCAGCAGGACACAGGCCATTCCGACCTTGACCGGGGTCCGGGTATCCTGCAACGCATAGAAGGCGGGCACACATACCTTGGCCAGGCAAAACACGATCAATCCGGGGGCATAAAAGCTCAGGGCCCGAGCCGTTAGCACTGTGCTTTGGGCATCAAAACTGCCCATTTCAAAAATCATTTGTACGATGGGCTTTGACAAGACCAGCAGGCCCACAGCCGCCGGAGTCATCACAAACAAGAGCGTCCGTAAGCCATGGTGAATGGCGTCATTCATTTCCCGGAATTTGCGCTGTGTGGCGAAATCGGAAAGCACCGGCAGCAGCACGGTGCCCAAGGCCGTGGCCAGAATGCCCTGGGGCAGATAAATCAGCCGTTCTGCAAAAAACAGGGTTGCCGGGGCCCACCCGCCTACCCAGCGCAAGGCGATGAAGCTGTTGATGAGGACGTTGACCCGGTTTATGGCCAGTCCCAAGGCGGAGGGGCCCATCAGCCGGAAGACTTTTTTTACGCGTGGATCGCGCCAATCGGTATCGACGCCCGGTCGCCATCCCACCCGGAACAGGGCGGGCATTTGATAGACGAACTGCACGATGCCGCCGACCAGGACGGTCCAGGCCAACGCCTGTATCTGGTATTCGAGGCCGCCGCGCACCAGAGGCACGATGAACAAAACCGACAAAATCCAGGTGATATTAAGCAGCGCGGGGGTAAAAGCCGAAACCGAAAACTTTCGATACGCATTCAGCACGGCCATGCCCAGAGCCGCCATACAGATAAAGAAGACATAGGGCAGCATGATGCGGGCCAGGGGCAGGACCGCCGCGGTTTCCTCCCCGAGCCCTCCCCGGGACATTGCCAGAGAGAGCCCGATTATTCCGGTCAGGACAATGGCCACCAGTACCACGCCGACCAGCGTGAAAACTCGGCGGGCCAATAGCCACGCCTCGGTCTCCCCTTTCTGTCGCCGCGCCTCCATGAAAACCGGGACAAAGGCAGATGACAGCGCCCCCTCGCCAAACAGAGCCCGGAACAGATTGGGGATGCGGAACGCGACAATAAACGATGAAAAAAACAGGGAGGTGCCGAAAATCCGGGCCGTCAGCATATCCCGAATCATTCCCAGCACACGGCTGAGCATCGTGAAGCCGCCAACGGTAAAGGCGTACCGGATAATATTATGGTTTTTCACGTGTCTTCTTCGCCTTTGTCCCGGTTTTGCCGACAGAGGGACACACGTCTGCCACCGGACACCCGTCACAATCGGGCTTACGCGCACGGCAGCAGCGCCGTCCGTGGAAGACCATGACATGCGACCAATGAGTCCACTCATTTTCTGGCACAATTTTCTGCAAAGCGCGCTCGATTTGGGTCGCGTCGGATATGTCTTTCACGAATCCGAGCCGATTGGAGAGCCGGATGAAATGGGTATCGACCACCAAGCCGGGCTGCCCAAACACGGTGGCCACCAGCAAATTGGCGGTTTTGCGCCCAATGCCCGGCAAGGTCACCAGTGTATCGAATTGATCAGGCAATGCCCCGTTGAATTCCGCATCCAGTCGCGCCATCAGCGCGCGGACATTCTTGGCTTTGTTGCGAAAAAAACCGGTGGAATGGAATTCCCGTTCCAAAATTTGCGGTGGTATTTGGGCCCAGTCACGGGCGGTGCGATACTTTTTAAACAGCGCAGGCGTGACCATGTTGACGCGTCGATCCGTGCATTGGGCCGAGAGAATGGTGGCCACTGTCAGTTCCAGCGGGGTCGACCAATTCAATTCACATTTGGCGTCGGGGTAGGTTTTTTTTAGCCGCCGCAGGATGGTTGCAGCCCGCGCTTTTTTTTGCGCCATCGATTCACGCGCCATGCGCTTATGCCTCCGCCTGATCCTGCAAAAAGCGCAACCGTCCATTGAAATAGGGCCCCGGGAATTGCTCTTCCAGCAGCGCATATTGCTCGTGGGAATCGAACATATTCACCAGCGCCTCGTAATCTGCGCGCGCAAAGTTCAGCACGGCTTCCAGTTTGCGGGTTCCCCGATCCTGCACCACAAAACAGAGCTGGTCGTCGGTCGAATCCTGGGCGTTGAATAACAGCGACTTCTGCCCCGCCGGTAACTTGCCCGAATTTTGTTGGTACATCATGTACTTGATATGCTCGATCAGGCGCGCATCCAGTCCTTCTTCCAGCAGGAAGAGGCGCTCGACCAGTTCGCTCCACTCGAGCACCAAATGGACCTCGGGCGGTTCGATCTCCGGCGGCAACAGGCGCCCCAATTCGGCGATGCCTGAGATGAAGTCCGCTTCCACCTCCGCCCGCGTTCGTCCTCCCACCAGCGGGTCGCAATGGATGAGGATATCTTCGGCGCGGTGGCGATAGACCACCGGTTTATCGATGCGAAAATCCTTGGCACACCCCGGGCATTGCACCCGGTTGATGCGGTTGGTTAGCATGTGTTCCCGGAGACTGGGGGTTTCGTCAATATCCAAAACATCCCACAGCTCCACTTCCTGCGCCTGTCCACAGAACGGACAGGCAATTTGATGTTGGCTGGTGTTCGACATAGGCCAGGCATCATCCCGCCCCTACCTCAAAAAATCAATGCCGAACCATTTGGCATCGTGCTCAAGGGCGCATCTGCGATTTAGTGCAAGATTATTTGCCATGCTCAACGCTCGGCTCACCCGGGACGGTTCGCCCTACCGGGCGGAAATGTGCGTCATGGGTAGGGCGAATCGTCCCGATGAGCCGCTCTTCTACCGAATCGCAGATACGCCCTGCGCTCAGGGGGAGGGCACGATCTGGCCGGGCGCATAAGTCTGCATCAGGCGCAGGAAGACCGGTTCATATTCGTCGTAGAGTTCGGGGGGGACGCTGAACTGCACATGATGCGCCAGATTGCCGGTCAGAAAATCCAGCAGCAGGACTTTGTTTTTGAAAAGCTGGGCGGAGCGTTTCACCGCACGATACGGCCCCACATAGGCGAATTCCATGGGCATGTGGGCGGACAGATTGCGTTCTACTCGCCGCAGATTCTCGATCAGGTGCTCAAAGGTGAGCCCATTGGTGACGACCACCTGAATGGCCATATCCATGCCGTAGGGCCCTTGAAAGACCACATTGAAGGGCGAATCGGGCGTCTTGCGCAGGGTCGTCCAATGGCGTGGCGGCACCAGACTGAACAGGCCCGAGGCATCCACATAGCGCTCCCCGTCCAGTCCGTCGGCGATATCGGCGGCATCGCCTTTGCGCGCCTCCCAACCCGTGCGCTGAAAGCGGACCAGACGGCTCGATATGTGGCGCATATCGGCCAGCAATGCCACCAGCATCACCGCCCCCAAGACCCAAAACGCCCAGCGGATCCGACTCTTTCGCGCTTCCTGGCGTTGCTTTTCGGCGCGGGCCCGCAACCGGGCGCGGGCGCGGAAGGCCTCCAATTCTTTGGAAGTTGGCTGTCGCGATGCCATGACTAGTGACGGCGTGAAAAGCGGGTGACGATTTCGGGCAGCCAGTTCCAGTACGGCAGATATTCCTCAGGCAATTCAGCCACGATCCGTTCGGAAGCGATGATGTCCAGGCGCAGCGGATCCTCGCGATTTGGCACGACGCGTTCATCGCGGACATAGAGCTGCGGGCTGCCGGACACCTCATCGCTGACGGCCTCAAACTGCAGCAGGCGATCCGACTCGCCGAAATAGTCAAACGATTCGTCCAGGCCGAGTTCCGCCACCTGCAAAAAGCGCGAAAAGCGCGCGGTGCCCAGGGTTTGTTCCAGTTCGTCATAAAGCGCTTCGCGGACCTGTTCACCCTCTTCAGCATAGGGGGGAATGTTCAGCACAACATGGTTGGCCGCAGGGGATTCCACCTGAATGCTCTCCCCCTCCAAATCCCACAGCACGGTGCGAGTGCCGACAAAGGCGGCATCCAGCCGATCGGTTTCCTGCTCATCCAGCCGCAGCAGGCGAATGAGGTCATCGCTGACACCCATGTCTTCCCCCACCGGCTTCAGCCGCAGGTGCGCCATCTGCTCTTCCGGCAGTGGGAATGTGCCGCGGACATTGTCCACCATCCAGTTGATCATGTCATCGAGCCGTCCGCGCAGGCGCACATTATCTTTTTCCAATTCAAAAGCCCGCTGCTCCCATGCGCCGGTTTTGCTGTTGGTGGCAGCGGCCGCCCCCGCCAACGTCGCTGGCGATTCCAATGCCGATCGCCATGCCAGCGGTATGCCCTCAGTCACGGCAGGCACCGGGGATGCCGGGGCCACGGGGGGGGGGGGGGGGGGGGGGGGGGGGGGGGGGGGGGCCGAATCAGCCTCTTGTTGATAGCCATCGGCAACAGATGGCGCAATTCCCCAGCCTGGGGCCGTTAGCCACCACGATGCAAAAATAGAAAAGCCGACCACCAGCCCAACGGCCAGGAGGGTGAGCATACATCTACGCGTAATATCGGGCTCCAACATGCGCTGCCCCTCTTCGACCGCCTACAGGATCGCAGCCGCCTGCATGGCCTCCTCGACAGTAGGATACAGCCGAACCAGCTTGCTCATCCCCAGTAATTCAATCGTCTTGGTAATCCGCCGATTCAGACCGGCAATGCCAAAAAACGACAACGTTTGGATGGCGATGCGCTGGTAACGGCCCAATAAAGCCAGGCCTTTGCTGTTGACATAGCTCAGGTGCTCACAGTCCAGGACAATGTGAACACCCGGCGTATTCACTAAGGGGTCCAAGAGTGCCTTGAACTGTTCATGCGTCATGGAATCCAGTGGTCCAGATACATGGATCAGTTGGACTCCATCGCGATTCTCGATTTGGGTCGTTAGAACAGCCTCGGCCATGATCGTCTGGTCTCCTTAGATCAATGCTTGGAGGAGTGAACCTTCAAGCGTGTTCACTGTAGCCTATGCAACAAGGGGAACGCAATCATGAAATCACCTCATGAAATATCTTGGTGCACGGCATTTCTCTCGCAGAAAATCCTACAGTTTTACGGCTGCACTGCACGCCTCTTCGACACTGGGATAAAGGCGCACCAGTTTGGTCATGCCCAGCAGCTCGATGGCCTTGAGAATGCGCGGATTGAGGCCAGCGATGCCCAAAAACGCAAGACTCGAGGATAAGGTGCGCTGATAGCGCGCCAGCAGAGTCAGCCCGCGACTGTTGACATATTGGAGTCCAGTGCAATCCAGTACAATGCGGGCATGTGGCTTGTTCACGAGCGGATCGAGATAGTCACGAAACTGATCGTGTGTCACGGAATCCAACGGTCCCACCACACGAATCAGAGAAATTCCTTCCTGATCTTCCTGTTCCAGAGTCAACAACGCATTTGTCATCTGATTGACCTCCCGGCACCATCATCATGCCTGTTTTTCGTCTGACTGATTGTTACTGTATCCTAGACGCGGATGCCATTCAACCGGTAAATCCAGCCCCCCCCCTCCCCTCAGCACAAACATGTCTGTACGCTGCTTCTAAAACGCCCCCGTGAACGTGAACAAGGCGGTCTTACAAGGCTTCCGCCACCGCCATCGCCTCTTCAACCGTGGGGTGCCAGCACAGCAGTTGCTCCATGCCCAGCAACTTGATTCCTTTGAGGGTCCGCGAATTTAGCCCCGAAATCCCGAGAAACGAAAAGGCCTGCCTGACAGCCCGCTGGTAGCGAACCAACAACATGAGGCCGCGACTGTTCACATACGACAAGTCCTGACAATCCAGCACAATTCGTACACGTGCTTCGTTTAGCAATGGATCCATGTACGCCTTAAACTGATCGATGGTCATCGAATCCAGCGGGCCCGAAACATGAATCAAGCGGACGCCGTTGCAGTCTTCAGATGTCAGGCTCAGGGTGGATTTAGGCATGGAGTGATCTCCTTAACACAGTACCCCGTATTCGGGGGAATGGACGCAATCCTAACACGAATTTAATATATGCAGATCGGCTCAGCAGCGCAAGTGTTAATCCCCCCCCCCCCTTTTTTTTCCTTTTCCACAGCATGGAAATAGTTCTTCCACAGCATGGGAAACGCGCACCCCATTTTATCGGACTTTATAAACTCCGATATTTTTAGGTGATCAGGCCTTTTATCAATCGCCAATATTGACAGGGGTTATAGAGATAATTTATAACGGACTTTATAAACTCCGATATTTTGATTTACTATTCACGGCTTGTAATCCGGGCCCTTGTGTTTTCCCGCGGCCGTGTGAATGATCCAGGCGAACCGGGTCAGGGCACGGTCAGATGCTTGCGATAGACCACGGTCCTGCCGTTCACGGGCCAGTCCCCCCCGGGGCGGATGCCAAGGGCGTGGGACACCATGCCCAGGTAGGGCTCGGGCTCAACCCAGATGAATGGTTCTTCCGGCGGCCCCTTGACCCCCGTTCCGCCCAGGACGGGCCAGGCCGAGTCGTCGAAATCGACCGCCGCCCAGTCGCCAACCGGATCGAAAGCATAGGTCCATGTGCGGGGGTCCGTGCCCACCATCCAGTCCTTTCCGCGCAATGCCAGCAGTACCCAATCGGGATAGCGCTGTCGGGGAGTTTGGATCGCCAGAACATGCTCACCGGGCGGCAGGTCCACCACGGCGGCCTCCACCCGTTCTGGGCTCCCGGCCTGCATCACCTCGCGGCCATCAATAAATAGCTTGGCCGGCATATTGGCATAAAACACCCCCAGGGCCAGGCCCTCGTCACGATGACGGCGAATACGCTCCGCTGCGGTCCGCACCTTCTCATCGGGGTTCTGCAAAAAACGTGGCAGGGGATCGGGTCCGCCCAGTTTTTCTTCCAGCAGCGCCAGGCGGAACTCCAACATTTGGCGCACTCCGGGCGGATACTGCGCGCCGTGGCGTCGCAGACGCTGCGCGAGTTCATCACGCGCTCCCTGCCAGTCGCCCAAGCGCTCGTGGTTCCAAATGGCGGTCATGACCACCCCCGCATCCAGACGCCGGTCCTGGGGGGTTGCCCGATCTTCGGACCGCAGCCGCATCGTGTCCGCGGTTTGCGGGCGGTCTAGATAGGTCCAGCTCACGCTTTCAAAAAAGGCCTGGCTGGCATGGTCCGGCCCGCGCTCGAACTCCATGCTTACGAACGCGTCGAATCGCGATGGATCCATGGGATGCACCCGATACTGCACGGTCCGGAAGGGCTCCTTAACGAATAAGCCGTGCGTGGGGCCGGCCATCACGTTTTGGTAGTACCAGCCTCCGTTAAAATAGTCCTCCAGTCCCGTCCCGAGCCAGCCGGGCGTCTTCTCCCGGTCTTTGCGGATGCTCTCGTCCCCCTCCAAGACCCAATACGAACCGTCCAGTGCCACCACCGAGAGCAGGCAACCCACAAACTTGCCGCGTCCCTGCGTCTGCAAAATAAGATGCGGTCGCCCGACATCGTTGGGTGTCGTGCGTCGCCAGTTCGCATGAAAATAGCCTAATGGATCGATGGGCGATTCCTCTCGTGGCTGCACCCAGACACGAACCGCCACTGGCGCCGGCGGGATACGTCCTGCCACCAGCCGGATATCCGCCGATTGGGCAATGGGCATCGGGAACGCGCAGAAGAGCGCCTCCTCTTCCATGCCGAAATACAGCGATTGCGCCCGCACCCGTCGCCAGGGCATGCCGCACAGATCGCCTAACGGCACGTTTACGCTGTCGTTGGTCGCCCCATCATAACGGATGACCACTCTCCAGTCGCGTAGGAGTGCATCGCGGCGGTCCGCTGGGATTTGAGCCCACTCGGGTTCAAATTCGATCCGGTGGATCACCGCAGGGCCATCGATTTGAATGCCGTTCTTCCAGTCAGTGAGCGTGACAGCTTGTTGCTCGCCCACCTCCGGCAGGCGGTTGGCTGCCCAGACGGTGCGGGCCTGGTCCAGCGAGGCGACATCGCGTTCCGGTAATGGCCAGGTAAAGGTCTCCACCGGCGTACGCCGGGGCAGACGCGACTCCGATATCTGGTAATACACCTTGCGCGGGGCACCGTTGTCTTCGGGGGGGCCTTCTTCGCATTCGATTCGCAGGCTTTTTTTGTACGGCAGCGGCACAAACGAATACCAGCAGTAATTGTTGTATTCTGCCAGCGGCGCGATGAATGGTGCCATCTTGCCACCGAACAATTCCTTGATGTCCCCCTCCAGCCGGGGGGTGGTCTCGCCATCAAAATAGAATCGGAAGCGATGCGGATGGCCATCCTTGGCCCCTGTGAACCAGACCCGGCTGACAAATCCCGGGCCCTTGAGGTCTACCAGCACCTTCCAGCCCGGTGTCTGGCTGTCGCGCAGAAATGTGCCATAATCGTCATTTCCGCCCGTACGGTCATACGACGAGTGCAAGGTGGTGTCGTCCTGATCCAGGCGCGCCAGCCAGAGCGGATCCGCCAGCCGCTCCGCCAGCGTCGCCACCGTCACCGGCGGCCCCGCCGGTGTGCGACCGCAGCCTGCCACTGCCCCGCCAATCGCCAGCACCCCCAGAATCCGCCAAAGTTGTTTCATTTATCGCATCCGTTCGGTAAAGTGCCCACTGAAGACTACTCAGCATTGTTGATTGGCGACTTATGTCAAACAAGTTTAATCCATCCCATATGTTGTCGGACAAACCGCTGTTCCAGCGCATACTCGTTACCGGCAGCACGGGCTTTCTGGGACACCATGTGATGCCCCGCCTCCGTGCGGCGTTTCCCGACGCCGAGTTGATTGGGTTAGGCCGCCGCGACTTCGACCTGCTCGAACCCGGTGCCCCTGCAACCATGCTCCGCCAGATACAGCCCGATTGCGTCGTGCATATGGCCGCCAAATCCGGCGGCATCATCACCAACAAAAAGTGCCCCGCCGATTTTTTCTACGATAACCTCGCCATGAATCTTCACGTCTTTCACGAATCGTGGCGGGCGGGGGTGAAGAAGTTCGTCACCTTCATGGGCGGGTGCTCCTATCCCTCCGACGCCCGCTCGCCGATTGGCGAAGATCAAATGTGGGCCGGCTATCCGCAAATCGAAAGTGCCGGCTATTCGGTTGCCAAAAAAATGCTCCTCACCCAGTCGTGGGCCTATCGCGTTCAGCATGGCTTCAACTCGATCGTGCTTATTCCCGGTAATGTCTACGGCGAATGGGACAACTTTCGCCTCGAAGAAGCCCATGTCATCCCCGCGCTGATCCGCAAGTATGTCGAAGCGCAGGAACGCGGCGACCCCACCATTACCGCGTTCGGGTCCGGCCGCCCCACCCGCGATTTTGTCTATGCCGGCGATGTGGCCGCGACGGTTCCATGGTTTGTCCGCCACTACGACTCCAGCGAGCCGGTCAACATCTCGGCTGGCCGCCGCATCTCCATTCGTGAACTGGCCGAGACCGTCAAAGCAACCACCGGGTTTACTGGCGATATCGTTTGGGACACCACGAAACCCGACGGCCAGATGGACAAAATCTTTGATGTGACTCGCTTGAATGCCCTTGGTCTTTCCTGCGACACCCCACTGAAGGAAGGTCTGAGCTGTACCGTGGAGTGGTTCCGGAAGGCCCGCCAGGAAGGTGCGGTTCGGCTCTAATGCAGTCCAAAGCCGAAGTCATCAAAGCCGAACTGGCTGGAAAGCGAGTGCTCGATATTGGTGGGTGTGGGTTTGGCGCGGACAATGCCTACGAGCGCCAACTTCGAGAGGCGTGGGGTGTGGTCGCTTCCCGGACCACAGTGGACAGTTCCGACCATGCAGATATTTCGGTGGATATTAACCGTGAATGGCCGCCTTTGCCCGCCAATCAATGGGACATTACCACGGCGTTCGATATCCTGGAGCATCTCGAAAACCCAATCGCCGTGTTGCGTGCCATTCCGACGGACCTGTTGCTCGTCAGTTTACCTAATGTGCTTTCGCCCTTTTGCCGCCGACTAGAAAAAATAGATTTACTGCACTTGTACAGCTTCACAGATTACACGGCACGCACGCTGCTGACCACCGCCGGTTGGCAGATTGAACAACTGTATTACACCTTCGGTAAATGGTCCTGGGCAAGCCGCCTCATCAATACTGTTGGGTCCTTGTTTCCTGCCTGGGTAGGAACCGGTATCATGATCCATTGCAGGCGAAAATGAAAACGTGCATCGTCGTCGGCGCTAAAGGATTCATCGGCTCAGCCATCGCTGCCGAAGCGACGGCGCGTGGCTACGCGCTGACCGCCGTGGATATCGATAATTACGCGGAGCACCAGGGCCAGGAAGCCGACCTGCTCATCAATGCCGCGGGCAACTCACGCAAATTCATTGATAATCAAGATCCCGTGAGTGGCTATGATCTGTCCGTTACCTCGGTCATGAACGTGCTCCACGATTTCCATTATAAATTCTATATCCACCTATCGAGCGGCGCGGTGTACCCCTCCGAAGGCGATCCCCGGCACAACAGCGAAAATACGCCGCTGGATCCCGCCCAGATGACCCGCTACGGCTTCCATAAATGGCTCGCTGAACAACTGGTGCGCCATTATGCTCCGCAGCACCTGATCCTACGTTTGGGCGGGTTCGTCGGCCCGGGCCTCCGGAAAAATGCAGTTTATGACGTATTAATCGGTCGCCCGCTTTTCGTTCATCCCGATTCTGAATTTCAATACATGAATACGCCCGATCTTGCTCGGTTGCTCTTCGATCTCTATGACGCCCCCCCCCCGCCCGATTCTCTGTTGAATCTTTCATCGCGCGGCGTCGTTTCCGTTCGCCACATCGCGGAATGGGCCGGCGTTGAGTTACCGCCGGACACGGAAGAACTCCCGCGGACTCGTGCGGAACTGAACATTGATCGGGCCGCCCACATTCTGGAAGTGCCGGAAACGGAGGCAACCGTGCGTCACTTCATTCATGAAATCCAACGCGGCACCCTGACCCTGTCATGATCATCTCACGCACCCCTTTTCGGATTAGTTTCTTCGGTGGCGGCACTGATTTTCCGGCCTATTTCCGGCAACAAGGGGGCGCGGTTCTCGCCAGTACCATCGACAAGTATTGCTATATTTCCGTGCATCGGCTGGCCCCCCTTTTCAAACACCGCTTCCGCGCCAACTACTCGCGGACGGAATCTGTGCTGTGTCCCGAGGAATTTCAGCACCCGCTGATCCGTGAGACCTTGCTGTTGCTGGAGCAGCGCGTAGGGATTGAAATCGCGCACACCGCCGACCTACCCGGACAGACGGGGCTTGGCTCATCTTCTTCCTTTACCGTCGGTTTGCTCAACGCCCTCCAGGCCTTCAATGGTAACCGCAGCACACCCGAAGACCTAGCGCGGCAGGCTATCCACATCGAACGCGAACGTGTGGGCGACGCCGGAGGCTGGCAAGACCAGTACGAAGCCGCCTATGGCGGCTTCCGCCGCATTGAATTTGGCCCCAACGACTCGGTGCGAGTACTCGACGTTGATGTCTCAGTTGCCCGTCTACGCGAGTTGGAATCCCACCTGCTCTTGTTCTACATGGGCAGCGAGTGCTCTGGGATGCCCATCCTGCAAGATCAGGAAAAACGGACCGCCGAAAACGAAACCGCTCTTGGCGGCATGCGTCATCTGGTGGATCAGGCCGAGCAAATCCTTACCGGGACGTCACCTTTGGTCGAATTCGGCGACCTCTTGCATGACTCCTGGCAGCTTAAGCGCTCGCTATCGTCTGGCATCAGCACCCCGCAAATCGATCAGGCCTATGCCACTGCACGCGCGGCGGGAGCGCGCGGCGGCAAGTTGCTGGGCGCGGGCGGCCGTGGTTTCCTGTGTCTCTTTGTCGAGCCGGCTCAACAGGCTGCCGTCCGCGGTGCTCTCCATGGCTTGGCCGAAGTCCGCTTCCGCTTCGCTTCCGAAGGTAGCCGCATCATATTCAGCAGTGATGACTGAGCGTCCGAAAATCGCACTCTGGTTTCGCTACGGTCCCGCTGAGCACACGGAACTGTTTCACGCCATGCCCCAGATCATCGCCGCACTCGCTGAGCACTGCGAGGTCCACTACTACGGCCTGCGGACGACCGCCTCGACCCCCGACACCATCCGTGCCAACGCGGTGCTCCATTTTTTGCCCTGGCACGTAGACCGTACGCGCACCCGCGACAAATTTATCAAAACTGCGTTGTGGCTTTTCTGCCTGCCTGCCATTGCCCTCGACTGCCGACGGCGCGGCGTCCGTGCGGTCTATATCGACGAAACCATTCCCTTTACTGCTCTCCTCGCCCGGCTGTTCTTTGGTCGCGCCGTCGCTATCACCGTTGCCGACTTTTTTGCCGACATCTATTTCACCGGCATTGCGGCCAGCATCGGCCGCGTCATCCGTGCCATTGACCTGTGGAGTTGGAAGCGGCTGCCCCTGATCTTCACTCGCGCTTTCACCACCCGCGCCTTCTTGGCGCGGCACGGCATCAATCCTGCGCGTGTCCACCCTGTATACGATCCCTGCGATCTGTCCATCTACCGCCCTCTCCCCGTCGAAGAACGCGCCGCTGCCCGCCATCAGTTTGGCTATAGCCCCGATGACGTGGTGCTGGTGCATCACGGCATCCTTCACCCCAACAAAGGTAACGACCTCATCATCCGCGCCCTTGCCGAAATGCGCTCGGAATTTCCTCAGCTCCATTTCCTTTTGGTCGGCGACGGTCCCGAAATGGACCGCTTGCGCCATCTTGTCCATGAATTGAATATGACCGATGTCTGCACCCTGACCGGCTGGCTGCCCACCCTGACTGATGTCTGCCGTGCGCTCAACGCGGGTGATATCGGCCTCGTGATGCGCACCGGGGCCGAATCCGATGACTTCCACATGACGGGCGCGCTTGTCCATGCCATGGCCTGCGGCCTCCCCATCCTCGCCGCGCGCTTGGGGGGCGTCTCTGAAGTCGTCGCGGAAGATCGTAACGGTCTGCTATTCGCTCCAACGGACATGGCAGAATTTCAAAGCCAATTAGCCCGGTTTATCCGCGAACCCGATCTGCGCACACGCTGCGGGCAGGTCGCGGCTGAGGATGCTAAAATCTACTTTGATGTCCAGCGTGTAACAGCTGCCACCGTCCAGCCGTTGCTACGCCTGGTTGGGATCGACGCTGCCCCCTCCTGAATTACCCCGCCCATCTCTCGACCGCACCGCTGTGGACCTCTTGGCCCGCGCTGCCTGTCCCGCTCAATCTGCGTTCCACGCCAGATAGCGGATTTCTTCTTCTGCGAGCGCGCGGTCGAAGATCATCACCTCGTCCAGCAGTCCTTCGATGAAGAGCATCTCGGCCTGTCCCAGAGTCAACGGCGCCTGGGCATTCGGCACTGGTAGTTGATGCTGGGCCTCGGAGACCATTGTTCCGTCCACGTAGAGACGGTATAGGTTTTTGTCCCGTGTCACCGCCAGGTGATGCCAGCGCCTCGCCTGCCCGCGCCAGGGAACTGCCGCAATCCGATAGCTATCGTGGTTGGGCGTATTCACGTGGAAGCACAGGTTGCCATTCCAAAACTCGAAGGCCCACTTGTTCTGCTCTCCACCACCGTTGTTGTGACCCACGATCATTTGTTCCCCATAGGGGGCACTATCAAGCTTCACCCACAAGGCGATAGTGAACGGTTTTGCTCCGAAGTCCCATGCCGGGGCGTCCGGAATCTGGATGTAGCCGGTCCGTCGCCCGACCCGGCAGGCTCCGCCGATCCGCCCTTCCGACTCGTAGATTGCTCCGCGCAGCTCTCCGTCGTGTCCATTTCCGCTAACGTCCTGCACTCCCATACTGCCATCTTCGTCAAACGGATAGTGGGCAATTAAGCCCTGCCCCTGAACGACGGAGCGAACCCGGATTTCTCGGACCATCTTCCGTGGAATTTTCTGCGTTCCGAACGCTGTCTTCACCACCACCCAGGCATCCCGATATTTTCCGCTCAACCGATCCTGGTTTCTGAATTCGGCGATCATCGTGCCATCCTCCCCCGTCAGCCGCACCCGGCTTAGCAATTCCAAGGGAACCGTGATGTCGCCAAAGACGGTACCCATCCGCACGGCATTCCCTGCTGGAGCGCCTTCCAGGCTTGACCCATCCGTGGTCCGCACCGTAATAGCAAAAGCTTCCGCTTTCTGTATGCCCTGCGCCGTTGCTCCACCAACAATACTCCCGCAGAGACCCGCCATAATCATCGCCGCCATCCATCGCTTCATCGGCTGCCTCCTTATGCTGGCTGACATGTTGCCGAAATTCCTGTCGTTTGACAACCGCCAGGTTACCATGTTTTTTGCTGTCAGCCCCCCTGCATTCCCAAAATCTTAGGACACCCAATGTGCGCGCTTATTATAATAACCGCGTAGTTTCATCTGACAGGGAAATTCATTCCCTCACGTGAATAACCGCTCCCCTGTAATTTTATAAGAACTCATTATAGCACTGCTAATCAAGCAGATAAGCCATTACATCCCTGTAGTGTGGAGTCACTCCTCGGGGTTTAATTACTGCATAGCCAGTGCGCGGTTATTATAATAACCGCGCAATTTCAATTGACAGGAATATTCAGTCCGTGGCTTGAATAATTGCCCCTCCCGCGAGTTTGTGTCGCGGGAGGCAAAGGGTCGTTTTGTCGGTGCGTCAGGCGTCGGTCACGGCCCCGAATGAGGCGCTGCCGACCTGGCGTGCGTACTTCGCCAGGACGCCGCGGGTCTCTCGCGGTTTGGGTGTCTTCCATGTTGCCTGGCGTTTTTTCCACTCGGTCGCCGAGATACCCAAATCGATCTGCCGCGTCTCGGCATCAATATCAATTCGGTCGCCATTTTTGACCCACGCAATCGGCCCGCCGACTGCAGCCTCCGGAGATATATGACCCACGACAAATCCGTGGCTGCCGCCGGAGAACCGTCCATCGGTGATCAGCGCCACCTCTTTGCCCAGCCCGCGGCCCATGATGGCCGATGTCGGCGAGAGCATTTCGCGCATACCTGGTCCACCCCGGGGGCCTTCGTACCGAATCACCACGACGTGTCCCTTTTTTACTTTACCGGCCAAAATCGCATCTAGCGCGGTTTCTTCCGACTCGAAGACGATGGCGCGCCCGGAGAACCGAACCCCTTCGTGGCCCGTAATTTTTGCAACTGCGCCTTCCGGTGCCAAGTTGCCTCGCAGGATAACCAGATGGCCCGTCGGTTTGATCGGATTGGTGAGCGGACGGATAATGGTCTGTTTCGCTGGATAGGGGCGGATGCCGCGTAAATTTTCCTTCATCGTCTTGCCGGTCACCGTCAGCAAATCGCCATTCATCAATCCTTCTTCAATCAGCCGTTTCATCAGCGGCGCGGTGCCGCCAATCGCCACTAAATCTGACATCACGTGTTGTCCGGAGGGTTTCAAGTCGGCCAGCACGGGTGTTCGCGCGGCCACCCGGGTGAAGTCGTCGAGGTTCAGTTTCACATTCGTCGAATGGGCCATGGCCAACAGGTGCAGGACCGAATTTGTGGATCCGCCCATCGCCATTATCAGTGCAATGGCGTTGAGAAATGCCTCGCGCACCAGGATGTCGGAAGGTCGGATGCCGCGTTGGATCAAGTTTACCACCGCCCGGCCCGCCTCGCGGCAGTCGCGCACCTTGGCCGCCCCGACGGCATTTTGCGCCCCGCTGTTTGGCAGGCTCATGCCTAGCGCTTCGATTGCCGACGCCATGGTGTTGGCGGTGTACATTCCGCCGCAGGATCCCGCTCCGGGAATTGCACAGGCCTCGATATCGCCTAATTCCTTGGCCGAAATCTCCCCGCGCGCCTCTTGACCCACGGCCTCGAACACGCTGACGATATCCACCTTACGTCCGCGGTGACAGCCGGGTTTGATGGTGCCGCCGTAGACAAATACGGCCGGGCGGTTCAACCGAGCCATCGCTATCAGACAACCGGGCATATTCTTATCACACCCGCCGATGGCGACCAGCCCGTCGAAAGCCTCACAGCCCGCCACCGCTTCGATTGAGTCGGCAATAATCTCGCGCGACACCAGGGAATAGCGCATGCCGGCCGTCCCCATCGAAATGCCATCCGAGATCGTGATGGTATTAAAAATGACCGGCTTGGCCCCTGCCGCCGCCACTCCCTCGGCGGCGCGGCGCGCCAAGCGGTCGATGTGCATGTTACACGGCGTCACCTGGCTCCACGTCGATGCCACTCCCACTTGGGACTTCTGGAAATCTTTGTTTGTAAACCCCACCGCGTGCAGCATCGCCCGACTGGCGGCCCGCTCCGTCCCATCCGTCACCGCCTGGGACCATTTCCGATGCAACGATTTTCGCTTAGCTTTTTTCATTGCCCTGCCTTCCTTATAGACTGAGGTATCAGCCTACCCCGGCTCTCTTACCGACGCAACTCCCTCCCCCGCTCTTTCTACTGCCCCGCCTGCCACCCGCCTGGCGGCAGGATAAAAAATAAACGACCGACATGGCCATTTCCCGACTGGTTGGGAGCACCTGTTTGTGGTAAGCTTAACTTGGTGTTGAGCATGAGAACACCGGACGACAAACAAACCAAGCATGAGACCAAGGTGTAGCGATGAAAAATAGGGTTCAGAATCCAGATACTCAAGATAGCGTTATCCACCAAGATATGACGGTGGGTGAGCTGGTTGTTCAATATCCACAGATGAGACTGCATCTGGAAAAAATGGGCATCGATTATTGCTGTGGCGGCAAGCTGCCCCTGAGTGCGGCGGCGAAACAGGCGGGGGTGGAATGGCCGATATTGCGGGCGGCGCTTAAGGATGTGCTGACATCTGAACCGAAGGGCCGCGACAACACAGATTGGAATAGTGTTTCACTCAGTGTGCTAGTCGACCATATTGTAGATACGCACCATGCCTTCTTGAAGGAACAGTTGCCCCGGCTCGACCAACTGGGGGCCAGGGTGGAAAAGGCGCACGCGGCAGAGCATGGCGAGATGCTTAGCCATCTGCGGCGAGTGTATGGATTATTGCGGAACGAACTTGAGCCCCACCTGATGAAAGAGGAGCAGATTCTTTTTCCGACCATCAAAGGTATTGATGCGTTCATGACTGGCACAGGCCCGCGACCAGTGGTGCATTGTGGCAGCGTCGACAACCCGATTGCACAGATGGAACATGAGCATGACACTGCCGGTAACGCGCTAGTCGATCTGCGGCAGGTCACCGCCAACTACCAACTTCCGCCCGATGCCTGTCAAAGCTTCGCCGCATTGTACGATGGCCTGCAAGCGCTGGAGGCCGACCTCCATGAGCATATCCATTTGGAAAATAACATCCTCTTTCCCAAGAGCATCGCACAGGAACACGAGATGCGATAAAAAGAAGACTTGGTGTTCATTTGCCCATGTTTGTTCCCCCTGGAACGGACAGGCTCGGCCAGGCAACCGGACCACTCACGTGGTACCGACAATAATGCGACACTAATACAAATTTGACTTGTGCCCTGAGCGTGGCAGGTCTAGCCTCCAGGCATGACACGCACATGCATTAGGATCGTTATTGGGTTCGGCGTATTTCTATTCGTCCTTCCCGCTGGTGCTGACATGAACCCGGCGCCGTCCGTCGTTGCGATCGATTTTCAGTCGATGGAGGCCATCCCGGATCTTGCCATCATGGCCGAAGGCACGTCCTGTATCCAGGCTATGCATCAATCCAATGGTCACTTCGATGCTGTCGGCGGGGCGTGGGTCGCTGCCGCCGATCTTCCCTTTGGGCAAGGCTCTCTGATCCTCGGTCTAAACCGTGACGTCATCGCTGCGGACCTTGCGCTGACCTTGATTTACGAGGAAACCTCCAACGGTGATTTTGTCGTGCAACTCTGGGATGCGCAAAACCAGATTCTGGCCGCCGACTTATTTTCCAACATCATTGTGGCTGGACGCGAAGCCAAGACGGACACCTTCATTCTCGACCTGGCCCGTTATCCCACGGCCACCCAAGTTGTTCTGCGTCGCCTCACAGGCGACGTCCGTATCTATGGCCTCATCTTTTCGCCCGTGGCGTGCGAAGTTCCCCTTGAGGGATGCGATGCTTTTGAGCTGGCCCTCCAGCTCGATCAGGGTATCACCGCGGAGAGCGAGTGGGTACAGGCGGCCGAGCAGATCGTCCAGCCGCAAGGCCGGACGGTGAACTGGACCGACCGCACCGTGCAACAGCCCTTGGATGTCACTGCGCACAATCCCTATGCCCTGACTGCCTTTGCGGCTGAGGATTACCCCGCCTATGTGCCCACCGCCACTGTCCTTGACGGCGAGCGCCAATTGAAATTCACCGCCTCGTCGCTTTACGGGGTGTTGGAAATGCTACGTTTGCTCAACGCCTATCATCCCCAGACCCAGTACACCGCCCGCCGCAGCCTGAGCAGCGAGCAAGCGTTGCAGCCCTTCCTCGCCGGCCAAACCAAAATGTGCATCATGAGCATTCCCATGAGCTTGGCTGACCGCGAGCGGTTTTTCCGCGAGCGGGGCTATCCGGTTCTCGAATTCCCTGCGGCAATTGATCCCATATTGGTTATCGTCAACAAAGACAACCCAATCGACGAATTGACCATCCCGCAACTCGACGCCATTTTCGGCACGGAGTTGCGCGCCGGGGCCGAGGCACGCATCGAGACCTGGGGCGACCTGGGAGTAGACCGCTCATGGGCGGAGCAGCCGATTGTCCTCTGGGGCGGCTCGCTACAGACCGGCACTTCCCGCCTGTTCCAGGAACTCGCGCTGCAAGGTGGTCCTTTTGATCCCGGCCTGCAAAACGATTTGTATCGCATGTATATCGGGGTCACCCATGCCATCGCCAGCGACCCCACCGCCATCGGCTATCTCAATGCCCAGAACTGCAATCTCCGCGTCAAGCCCCTGGCCCTGGCCCCGCAAACGGGTTTACCGGCCTATCCCCCTACCTCCGAGCACGTCTATGCCGACCGCTATCCCCTCACCCGCGCACTTTATCTCTATCTGGACGCCGCCGATCCCCGTCAGATCGATCCTCTCACCCGCGAACTGCTCAACCTCCTGTACAGCCGCAGCGGACAGGAATTCTTTGCCCGCAGCATGCAAGCTCCCCTGCCCGCCGACCAGGTCCGCGACATCCGCGCTCGCCTCGGCCTCTGACTCCCACCGATCCGTTTTTCGCCAAAGACGCCCGGGACGCCTACAGGCGGTTATCTCTCGCGGCTCTTTCCACGGCCGTCGCCCGCCATTTCTTCCAGGGCCACCTGGATATCCTGGGCGATGTTGTCGCTCAGTTGGCGAATCAGTTTGCTTTGCGCCGCCACGAGATCCTCGGTGCGGCTGGATGCCGTCGTTGTGGTGAAGGTGACACTGACCGGTGTGCTCCTGGCGGCGGACTTCTGCGGGATCACGATCCAGCCAGCCTGGAGCAGAACCGTGCCATCCAGCCGAGCTTCCAGTCGGGAGATACGGACCGGAACCGACACGGTCGTAACCGTGTAGATAGCGGGCAGCCCCGTGAAGGGAACGACCCGCGCTGCTGGCAGCGAGTTCTCAAGGTTGTGGATCAGCACCCAGAGGATATTGTCACGCAGGGGCTCCGCCCACCGCTTCAGTTCATCATAGGCCACCTGATGCTCGCCGATCCGGGAGACCATTTGCGGACGAGCCAGATAGTCCGACACCGTCACTGGGCCGATCTGGACCACCGGCCCATCACGGGACTCCGTGCCGACCGGCACCCCTTCCACACGCGGTTGCAGTTGGTAGAACTGCGACTGCGGGCCCGGAGCCGGGGTGATACAGCCGGTCAGCCCTAGAATCAGGGTGCCGACGACACAGAGGAGGGTCTGATATTTCATGGGGTGCTCCGATCGTTCTTCATCGTTCCTTTTCCAGCCAGAAACGCTTCCGGATGCCGCTGCAGATAGTCCATCAACTGGCGAATGGAGTCTGCGGCGCCGCCGATCCGGTCCAGCGCCTCATTCAATTCATAGCGCATCGGCGATTGATCGCTCATCAATCTTTGGGCTTCCGCCAGGGTTGTGACCAGCTCCGCCTGCGTCTCCTGGAGGGTGTTCAAGTTGGCCTGGGCTGTCACCATCAGCGGTTCCAGATGGATCATGGCGGGTTTGATTTCCAGCAGCAGACGGTGGGTTTCTTCGGCCGTTGTGGTGGTGATCTGCACCAAATTCGGGATCATACTTTCCAGCCGGTCGAGGAGACCATTCAGTTTATCCGAGGACTGGCTGATGGCCACCACCGCCTCTTTGACTTCGCTGGAGTCGGCCAAGCGCGCCACCGAAACCAGGGTGGCATTCAGGTTGGAGACAATGCTGTGCAATGGCAGATCGTCCAGTTTTTTCAGCAGGGTTTCCTGCAAGGTCGGGATGGTCGGGATTTCTATCACGGACAACGCTCCCCCCATCAGCCGCTTGGGACTGTCCGGACTTTCCACCAAGGCGACTTTTTTCTTTCCGGTAATCAGGCTGTCCGTCTGAAGCTGCCCGCGGAGTCCCTTGTGAGCGATCTGATGGGCCATCCCCTTGCCTTTGCAGGCCGCCCCCGTAAAGGTCAGCCGGTTGTCCTCAATTTCAATATAGACCGGAATTTGGGCCCGCCCGGTATCCGTATTAAGTTCGAGCTGCATTTGTTTCACGGACCCGACCCGCATTCCCCGGTATTGGACGGGCGCCCCGACATCCAGTCCGCCCACATCGCCTTCAAAAAACAACACGTACTGCTCGGTTGTCTCGAACAGCGTACCGGCACCTAGCGTCAAGATGGCCGCCACTGCCAGACCCACGGCACCCAGCACAAAGAGTCCGATCACGGCGGGATTTGCTTTTTTGCTCATACGTTCACCTGCTGGCTTTCTTTTGGCCCATCATGGCCCTCATCCCGGCCCCGTGTCAGGAATAGCCGAACACGCGGGTCGGAGGAATGGTCCCGTAAGTCACGGGGATTCCCCGTGGCAATCATCGTTTTGGTTTCCGCATCCAAAAACACACCGTTGTCGCCTATCGAAAAAATACTGTCCAACTCATGGGTCACCATCACAATCGTGGTGTCCAGACTGTCGCGCAGTTCCAGAATCAGGTCATCCAGCAGCTTGGAACTGATGGGGTCCAGGCCAGCGGACGGCTCATCAAAGAAAAGCATATCCGGATCCAGGGCCATGGCGCGGGCCAGAGCGGCGCGTTTGCGCATGCCGCCGCTGATTTCCGATGGATAGAACGCCTCAAACCCGGCCAACCCCACCAGGGCCAGTTTCAGGGAGGCTACGTCCCGAATCGTTTTGGCAGACAGATCGGAATATTCCTCCAGAGGCACGGCAATATTCTCGGCCAGCGTCATTGAACTCCACAGGGCGCCCTGCTGATAGAGAACGCCCACACGCTGCATCATCTGCTGGCGGACATCATCGTCCTGCGCCCAGAACGGGGTGGTGCCGTAATAAATTTCTCCGGCGGCGGGGCGAATCAGTCCGATCATATGCTTCAGCAACGTGCTCTTGCCGCATCCGCTGCCGCCCATAATGACAAAGACCTCTCCCTTGCGGATATCAAAGGTCAGGTCGCGTTGAATCAAAAAGTCGCCGTAGCGCATTTCCAATCCGTCCACATGGATGCAGACGGCATCCGCACCCGGTCCGGCCGCGGGGTGAGGCTGTGGCGTGCTCATCATGCCCCCACCGTCAAAAAGATATAGGTCCAGATGGCATCGGCCACGACGATCAGGACAATGCTGGAAACCACCGCCGAGGTGGTGGCTGCGCCCACCGCGGACGCGCTCCGTCCGCATTGCATTCCGCGCAGGCATCCGGTCAGGGCCACCAACAGACCAAAGGTGCTGCCTTTAATCAGTCCCTGGGTGCAATGCCAGAGCGTAATCGATGAAAACGTCTGGTTGAAAAAGAGAACCGGCGGAATATTCAGCGCAAAAATACCGATCACCGAACCGCCCAGGATGCCTAGCACATCGGCATAAACCACCAGCAGCGGTGTCATCACCACCAAGGCCACCAGGCGGGGAAGCACCAGATAATCCATCGGCGGAATCCCCATCGTACGCAGTGCATCCACCTCTTCGTTCACCTGCATGGTACCGATCTGCGCGGCAAAAGCCGCCCCGGTCCGGCCCGCCAGGATGATCCCCGTCATCAACGCACCCATCTCCACCACCATGCCCATGCCAACCAGGTTGGCCACCAGAATCTGGGCCCCAAACATCTGCAACTGCATGGCACCGACAAACGCCAGAATCGCACCGACCAGCACACTGATAATCGTCACAATCCCTAGCGCCTGCGGGCCGCATTCCTGAAGGATCGCCCACAACTCCGATCTCCTGAATTGGGCGCGGCCGCTCAACATCCGGCCGAGGCTGACGGTGGCCTCCCCTAGAAACGTGACACATTCCACGATGTCATCCCAGGCCGCCTGACTTTTTTTCCCGACGCGAACGACGAATGAGTCCCGTTTCCGCGGGGCAGCACGTTTGTGTGCGGGAACCTCAGAGGCCAACTGAACCATCTGCTGCGCCCCCTTCGGCAACCCGGCCAGATTCAGCTCGATCCCCTGCTTTTCGCAGCGCCGCTGAATCTTCACCAGCAAAATTAGCAACGCGCTATCCCACGCCGTGATTCCCTCATCTTTCAGGACCACGCAACGAATGGACTCGGGAATTTTGTTCAGGTCTACGGCCGGGGAAGGCGTGGCCGCATCAAAGGTAAAGGCACCTGACAGGCGTACATCCAGCGTCGCATCCCCCCGCTGCGTGGTATGAATCCTGGCTGTTTCTACTTCTGCCATGTCGCTTGCACGAACCTTTCCGACTCCGGGCCAATCAATTTGGGAAGCATAGCGTGCCTTTCGATGAAAGTCGTTTCCAAAATGTCTATAGTTGAAAGCGAACCTCTCGGAGGGGGGGATAATGGAAGGCCGCTGCTGATCGGCGGCGGTGGCGGCAGGCCGCTGTCCATCCCTTTGGTCGCCATTCACGACCCGATTTAGGCAGGATGTAGGCCCGAAGGACGATGCCCGCCCCAAAAGAGAAAAGGCCCGGTTTTATTGAGGAAAACCGGGTAAAAACTGGTGAGACGGGCGGGGCTCGAACCCGCGACCACAAGCTTAAAAGGCTCGTGCTCTACCTACTGAGCTACCGTCCCACAAATGGAGGTCCCACAGGAATCAGGCCTCGTTTCTACTCTACACCACCTGCGCCGCGCAAGCAAAAATACCCTCGCCGCCTCGCTACCCCCCCCCCCTTCCGGGGGAATACGCTCCGGCATCGACATTGCGCCTCCCGGTGCCTACACTGGGAAACAAGCAACAGGGAGTGCATTCAACCATGAGCCCATGTGATCGCCCCCCGGCCGAAGCCATCGGGGGTGCCAAAAGCCATTGTAAGAGCGGTGACACGGCCTCATGTCGTTCTTGGTTGATAATCGCAGGCCGTTCCATCCACTATAGCGATATTGCCGACGCGGCCCCCTGAGGAGAATGCCATGGCCATGCGAGTGGTGAAAATGAAACTGCCTTGGTGGGTCGACTGGCCGAACGGGTCGGCCTGCGCACGAAGCATAACCTCTTTCTGGATGGCGTAATCCCATGAGCGACAAAAACCAAACCAAGCCCCCCGCCCCACCCCGGAAATTCGGCACGTTTGGCGGTGTATTCACGCCCAGTCTGCTGACCATTGTCGGGGTGATCATGTTCCTGCGGTTTTCGACCGTGGTGGGAGTCGCGGGATGTTGGCATGCCTTGCTGATTCTCCTTGCCGCCACGGCCATTACGCTGGTCACGGGGCTGTCGATTGCCTCCATCGCGACCAACATGCGCGTCAAGGGCGGCGGCGCCTATTATCTGATTAGCCGCAGCCTGGGCCCGGAATTCGGCGGCGTCATCGCGGTATTCTTTTTTGTTGCGCAGGCCGTGGCGGTCACCTTGTATGTCGTCGGTTTCACAGAAGCCATTTTTTCCGCCTTCCCCGGCCTGGGCCTATCGTTTCGGATGGTGGCCACGATCACCAATGCCCTTGTCTTTGTCTGTGTCTATATCGGCGCCGGCTGGACCATCCGCCTCCAGTATGGAATTCTCGCGGTTCTGCTCCTTGCGGTTCTGTCCTTTTTTATTGGCGCAGGCATGGCCTTTTCACCGGAACTCCTCCGCGCCAATGTCGATCCGGCCTGGACCTCCGACCAGTCTTTTTTCATCATTTTCGCCCTCTTCTTCCCGGCCGTCACCGGAATTATGGCTGGCGTCAATATGTCCGGTGATCTCAAGGATCCTAGCCGCTCCATTCCCAACGGCACTTTTGCCGCCATCGGCGTTTCCGTGCTGATTTATGCCGCCATCACCATCCTGTTTGCTGGCAGTATGTCGCGCGCAGACCTGCTGGGGCCGGGCTTTGTCATGAAAGACCGTGCCTTCTCCGGTGCCCTCATCTATGCCGGCGTGATCGCCGCCACCCTGTCCTCCGCCCTCGGCAGCATGATGGGCGCGCCCCGCATCCTGCAGGCTTTTGCCCGCGACGACATCTTCCACCGGCTGAAGTGGTTTGCCCGCGGCAGCGGCCGCTCCGGCGAACCGCGCCGCGCCATCGTTCTCACGTTTCTCATTGCGCAAGCGGGCGTCTTCGCCGGCGATCTCGACGTCATTGCTCCCATCATCACCATGTTTTTTCTGATGACCTACGGCACCACCAATCTCGCTTGCTTTTTCGAAAGCATTTCGCATAACCCCAGTTTCCGCCCCACCTTCCGCCTCAACCACTGGTCTGTTGCCCTACTGGGGACCGTGGCCTGTCTTGGTGTCATGTTCCTGATCAATGCGCTCTGGGCATCTGTGGCCATTCTGCTCGCCAGTCTGCTCTATGTCCTGATTGTCCGGGCCAAAATTCTCGTGAAATGGGGCGATCTCGACAGTGGCCTAGCCTACCAGCGGGCTCGCAACGCCTTGCTGCGCCTGGAAATCGAACGCTACCACCCCAAAAACTGGCGGCCCTCCATCCTGACGCTCAGCGGGGGAGCCTATAACCGCATCCATCTGGCGGACTACGCCGCCTGGCTGACGGCTGAAAACGGCATTTTATCCATCGGCCAGATCATCCAAGGTGATTTTGACGATTTGCTGGAACGCCAACGCGAAGCCGAGACGATTTTGCGCAAATTTATTCGCGAAGAAGACATCGCGGCCTTTCCGGTGGTGGTGATTGGCGAGAATCTGGTGGGCGCGATCCAGGGGTTGTTGCAGTGCCACGGTCTGGGGGGGCTGCGTCCGAATACCCTCCTGGTGGGCTGGAGCCGGGACCCGGAGAAATCCAAGGTATTCTCCGATATTCTGGGCATTGCCATCCGCATGCGACGCAGCATCATTGTGGTGGCCAGCAAGCAGGAAGAGGAGCGGACCCTGATCCCCGACGGGGCAATCAACATCTGGTGGACCAAGGACAGCCACGGAGCGCTCATGTTGTTGCTGGGTTATCTGCTCAAAAACAATGCCGATTGGCGCAACCGGCCGCTGCGCATCCTGCGCCCAATGCCGCCCAAGGCCGATATCCACAATGTCGCCAAGGAAATGCAGGACATGCTCGCCGAAGCGCGGATTGAAGCCGATCTCGTCATCATGCCCGCCGAATCGCCGATCGCCGCCATTCGCGAAGCGATGCACCCCAGCGCGGTGCTGCTTGCCGGGTTTGAACCCTCTGAGGAAGACGCCACGCTCGATCTTTCCCAACTCCAGCAGACCGTGGACCTGCCCGGAGACGTTCTGCTGGTGTACAACGCCGGCGATGTTTCGCTGCAGGCCTAACACCCGATTAGGCCGTCTCGAACGAACCCCCACGGGCGGGGCGGCCAAGGCTTTTTCCGCAGGATATCCGCTTCCGGTGTTGCGGATACGCTCGTTTAGGTGTATCAACTGCCCGCATGGCTCACCCCGCTCCATCCGATACCATTGCCGCCATCGCCACGGCCCCCGGCGAAAGCGCGATCGCCATTGTGCGCCTGTCGGGCCCCGACACCTACCCCCTGGCCGACCGCTTGTTCCGCGCCCCTCCCCCCCTCCCCTCGGCGCGGCCCGCCGGCACCTTTTTTCGCGGTCAGGTCATTCATCCCGAGACGAGCGAGACCCTCGACGATGCCTTGATGCTGCTCTTCCGTGCCCCGCACTCCTATACCGGGGAAGAGTCGGTTGAAATCCACTGTCACGGCGGCTCGCAGCCTGCCCAACGGGTTCTCGAGGCCCTGTTAGTCGCCGGTGCCCGCCAGGCCGAGCCGGGAGAATTCACCAAACGCGCCTTTTTGAACGATAAACTGGATTTGACCCAGGCCGAAGCCGTTCTCGATCTCATCCATGCCCGTTCCGAGCGCGCCGCCCGGCTGGCCACCGCCCAGCTCGAAAACGCTCTCGGGCATGAAATCCGCACGCTATACGAGACGCTGCTGGCGCTGTGCGCCGATATCGAGGCCATGCTTGATTTTCCGGATGATGAACTGCCCCAATCGGTTCCGAAGGAGCTTTCCGAGCGGATGTCTCCGATTGAAACAGGCATTCAGGCCCTGCTCGACACCTGGCACGAGGGCCATTTGTTGCGCGAAGGCGCACGGATTGTCATTGCCGGTGCCCCGAATGTCGGCAAATCCACCCTCCTTAACCTCTTGGCCGGTCGTCCCCGCGCGATTGTCTCCCCCCACCCCGGCACGACCCGCGACACCATCGAGGAATTCATCACACTCAACGGCTATCCTATGCACCTTATTGATACCGCTGGGCTGCGCGACGCCCCCGGCGACATCGAACAGGAAGGCATACGTCGGGCCCACCAGGCGCTTTCTCAAGCCGATCTTACCCTGTGCCTCGTCGATGCCTCTCAGCCGATTTCCCAGGCTGAACTGGCCTTCATTTTCTCCCACGATCCTCAAAAACGGATCGTTCTGGGTACTAAAGCCGACCTGGGAGTCGTCGCGGACCCCCAACAACTGCCCCCCCTCGATTATTTCCCTGTTTCGCTCATTATCGACGCTCCTTTGGCCCAAATTAAGGCAAAAATCATCGATAAAGTCCTCGGGGAGTGCCCCAGAAGCGACCATAGCGACATTGCCATCTCCGGACGGCATCGGAAATCGCTTCTCATTGCCCTAGATGAGTTTATAATGGCTAAAAAACGCTTAAACTCCGGCTCAGAAGCCGATTTCCTGCCCGCTGCGCTCCATTCTCGGGCCGCATTGGACCAATTGGGCCATATTTTGGGCCTCAACATCTCCGACGCCATGCTCGATGCGGTATTTTCAAGGTTCTGTGTAGGAAAATGAGGTCGATTCTTGATTTTCTGTCTGGAACCGGTACGGCCCCGTGCCGGGATCGAAATGGGCCGGCCGTTTCAGCGCGACCCGACCTAATGCCGCATTATGTGAACGCAATCACAATAACTCCCCCCTCCCCCACCCCATGACCTCGTTTGATGTCATCGTCATTGGGGCGGGCCATGCAGGATGCGAAGCGGCGCTGGCGGCCGCCCGCCTGGGCGCACGAACGGCGCTGGTTACCATGGACCCGTGGGCGGCGGCCCGCCTATCCTGTAATCCGTCCATCGGCGGCATGGCCAAATCGCACATGGTCTTTGAACTCGATGCGCTGGGCGGTGAAATGGCCCTGAACACGGATTGCACCGGTATTCAGTTCCGGGTGCTCAATCGCCGCAAAGGTCCCGCGGTGCGCGCCAATCGCGTCCAATGTGACAAACCGGCCTATTCCGCGCGCATGGTGGCCGTTTTGACCGCGCAGGAGCACCTGACCCTGGTCCAGGACCAAATTGAAACCCTATATGTCAAAAATGACCGTATTTCAGGGGTTTTGGGCCAAAAATCAGGGCTTTTACAGGCAAAAAGCGTCGTTTTGACCGCCGGAACCTTCCTGCGCGGTAAAATATTTGTCGGGAAATCGGTTGTGGCCGGCGGACGGCTCGATGAGCCCGCCGATGAGCATCTCAGCCTCCAACTCCGGGATATGGGCTTTCAGATGGACCGTCTTAAAACCGGCACCCCCCCGCGCCTGCACCGGGACAGCCTGACTATCCAGGCCATGACCGAGCAGCCCGGGGAAGACCCGCCGCCGTTTATGAGTTGGCGCTGTCGGGCCCTCCAGCCGATGTTCCACGTGGAACACTCGGTGGCTGGCGCGGGCGCCGGGGAACGGCCGACTACAACGGAACGGCCGAATGTTCCACGTGGAACACTTGATTTGCCGCCCTTTGCGCCCTGGGCGCCGGGGACGGACCAGGTGCCGTGCTGGCTCACCCATACCAATCCAACCACCATTGGCATTATCCAGGACCACTTGAGCGACTCCGCGCTGTATGGGGGACTGATTGCCGGCACCGGCGTGCGCTATTGTCCGTCGATCGAGGACAAGATCGTGAAGTTTGCGCACCACACGGACCATCATGTGTTTGTCGAGCCCGAGGGCCGGGCTGTCCTGGAGGTGTATCCCAACGGAACCTCGAACAGCCTGCCGCTGGAGGTGCAGCGTCGGATGATCCATTCCATCGCCGGTCTCGAACGGGCGGAGTTCCTGGCACCGGGGTATGCCATTGAATATGACTTCTTTGATCCCACCCAACTGTTCCATACGCTGGAGACCAAGCGGGTGGGGGGGCTATATTTTGCCGGGCAAATCAATGGCACCACCGGCTACGAGGAAGCCGCGGCCCAGGGCTTCATGGCCGGGGTCAATGCTGTGATGCAACTCACTGGGAGGGAATCGGTTATCCTGAAGCGACACGAGGCCTACATCGGGGTGTTGATTGATGATCTGGTGACCAAAGGGACTAACGAGCCGTACCGCATGTTCACCTCCCGCGCCGAGCATCGGCTGCTGCTGCGCCAGGACAATGCGGCCTTCCGCCTGGCTGCCGTGGCCGAGCAACTCGGGTTGGCCGCGCCGGAACGCCTGTGCCAGGTCCGGGAGTGTGAACGCCAGATCAATGACGAATTGACGCGGCTGGCGCAAACCCGCCACGACGGCATCCCGCTGGCGAAATGGCTTAAACGACCGGAAATCAATTATGCGACGCTCCCGGGGCGGCGGACGCTCCCCCGCGAGGTCATCGAGCAAGTGGAGTTCTCCCTGAAATATGAAGGATATATTGAGCGCGAGCAGCGCAAAATTGAGAAAACAGAGCAGATATCCCGTCAGCGAATCCCCGCCGACTTCGATTATCATGCGATTGGCGCCTTGCGCTACGAATCGCGCGAAAAACTGACGGCGATTGGTCCGCGCGATGTGGGGCAGGCCGCCCGAATTTCCGGCATTACCCCCGCCGATATCGCCATTCTCTCCGTCTGGCTCAAAAAAACAACGGGAGGCTAGCCCGGTTGAACTACGACATTCGCGAAAAACGCGAAAGTGGGGGGCAGGGAGGCGTTTTAACCACGGATGGACACCGATGGACACGGATGGGAGGCAATCGGGGAGTGAATCTGAACGCAGGGAAGGGGGGAGGGGAGGGGAGGGGAGACGGGTTGGCGGTGGGGAATCCCCCGGGCTTGTCCCGGGGATGGTTAGGTTGGCGGTGCAGCCTTAAGCACACCGGGACAAGCCCGGTGGATGCGATGGATGCAATCAACAACTCCATCCTTCGCCGGGTAGACAAGGGGCGGTTGTGGGTGGTATAGATGGTCTATTGGCAGAGGCCGGGTGCGATTAGAAAGGAACCCTCATGGATATTAACATCCGAATTGCCGGTGCCGCCGGCCAAGGGATACAGACGGCGGCTGACTTGTTGGGCTTGGCGGTTACGCGCAATGGCTGGCAGGCGGTGGCGTATAGCGATGCCGAGTCGCGCATTCGCGGCGGCCTGAATTTTATGCACCTGCGGGTTTCTGATCAACCCTGCGTGGGGGTCACGAATCGGGTGGATATCCTCGTGGCACTATCCAAAGATGCGGTCGAGCACCTGGCGGGGGGGCTGTCCGAACGCGGGGTGGTGCTGTGCAACGAGGAGTGGGACCATGAGCGCCGGGCCCCCCTGGCCTTGGCACAACTGGCAGCCGAGGCCGGGTCCAAACGCGTCGAAAGCACCGTGGCGGTGGCGCTGGTGGCCGGATTGATCGGGCTTGACCCGGCCGTACTGGAGCCGCTGGTCCGTGAGCGTTTTGGTAAGAACGAAGCCATCCTGGAACCCAATCTCAAGGCCGTTGCCGCCGGGTATGCGGCCGCGCAGGCCTGGAGCGGTGTCGAGGCATTTGCGCTTCCCAAAAGCCATGATCAACCCGAACGGCTTTGGCTGGCCGGCCATGAAGCGCTTGCACTTGGCGCGGTTGCCGGGGGGGTCACCTTCTTTTCCGGGTACCCCATGAGCCCCGCGACGGCCATCCTGTCCAACTTGGCGGACTGGCAGAAGCAAGCGGGTATCGTGGTGGTGCAGTCCGAAGACGAAATTTCGGCCATCAATATGGTGGCGGGGGCGGCCTATGCCGGGGCCCGGGCGATGACGGCGACATCCGGCGGCGGATTTGCGCTCATGGTCGAAGGCCTGTCGCTGCTGGGCATGATCGAGACGCCCGCGGTGATCGTCCTGGGCCAGCGCCCCGGACCGGCCACCGGGCTGCCCACCCGAACCGCTCAGAGCGACCTGAATTTTGTCCGCTTTGCCGGTCATGGCACATTCCCGCGCATCCTCCTGGCACCACGTGATATCCTGGATTGCATCGACGTGATGGCGCAGGCCTTTGATCTGGCCGAGCGCTTTCAGGTGCCCGTGATTGTCTTGAGCGACCAGCTTCAAATCGACACCTCGGTTGCGGTACCCGCGCCATCCGTTGCGGAGCTGCCCCAAACGCGCCATCTGGTGACGCCCGACGCGCTGCAAGGGATGGACGTCTATCGCCGCTTCGAGCCGACGGAGTCGGGCATCTCGCCCATGGCCGCCCCAGGTGATTCGCCGCATACGGTGGTCGTGGACTCCGACGAACACGATGAGGAGGGGCATATGATCGAATCGGCCGAGATCGCCGAGCGCATGGCGTGCAAACGCCTGCGTAAAGCCGCGACGGTGGCCCAGGCGGCTTGGGCACCCGACGTGACGGGGGAGGTCAAGGGCCGGCCGCTGGTTATCACGTGGGGCAGTGCGCAGGGGTCGGTGGTGGAAGCCCTGGCAGCGCTCAATGCCGATGGCGCGGGCATTGCCCACATGAACCTGCGCTGGCTCTGGCCGTTGCCAGCCGAACCAATCAGCTCTATTGTTCAGTCGGCCGCTTCCATAACTGTGGTGGAAAACAGCCCGGAAGGCGGGTTGGTTTCCGTACTGCGCGAAGTGACGCTGCGAGACGTCGATCATGAGATTCGGGGTGTCGATGGCCGACCGTTTGCCGTGGAAGACTTAATCCAACGCCTGACCCAGGAGGTCCTGACATGAGCGTGAAGCCCGCCGATTATGCGAGTTCGGTTCCCATCGCCTGGTGTCCGGGATGCGGGAACTTCGCCATTCTGAATTCAGCCAAGAAAGCCCTGACAGAATTAGAGTTGCCGCCTGAGCGGGTGGTCATCTGCACGGGCATCGGCCAGGCACCCAAGCTGCCGCACTATATGCGGGTCAACACCTTCAACGGGCTGCATGGGCGCGAGGTGGCGGCGGCCATCGGTATCAAACTGGCGGCGAACGACTTGACCGTGATCGTACATGCGGGGGAGGGGGGGGCCTATGGCGAAGGCGGGAATCATTTTCTGCACGCCATTCGCCGCAATGTGGATATGACCCTGGTCGTCCATGACAATCGGTACTACGCGTTGACCAAAGGCCAGGCGTCGCCCACCACCCCGCTGGGAACCGTCACCCGGATTGAGTCGGATGGCGTTGTGATTCCCCCGCTAAACCCGCTAGCCCTTGCCATTAGCCAGTCGTGCAGCTTTGTGGGTCAGGGCACGACCGGGCGCCCAGACCTGTTGGTCCCTCTGTTGAAGGCCGCCATCCAGCACCGCGGGTTTTCGTTGGTGCACATTCTGCAATCCTGCCCCACATGGGATCGCGTGCATACGCCCCAGTTCTACCGCGACCATAGCGATGAGCTGCAGGAGGATTATGATCCATACGATCGCGAGGCGGCACTGCGGCAGGTGCTGACCCCCAGCGAACGCCACCCACTGGGCATTCTCTATCTCGACGATCGGCCGGTGTACGATGAACAGGCCCTCGAGCAGATCGAGCATCCGTTACGCCAGCGCACCGTCAACCCGGACGCGGCCCTGGCCTTGCTGGCTACATTCGCCTAGCCGGGATTATTTGCCCGGAAGTTAGGAATACGGACCGTCCGCCTCTTTTACCGGTCTGGCGCCCCTAGCAGGCGCACCTACAGGGGGACCCCCTCCACCCATAGGGATTTTGCCCCATTTGGGCTAAAATGGGGCGTTTTCCCTATGAATTTGGCCGTTTTTTCGGGTTTTTCAGCCATCGCGGCATTTCTTCACCCGGATTCACCCGCGACACAAGGACGCGGGGGTCTGAGTTCCGAATGGTATTTTCTGGGACAGCACACTGGGCATCAGTCATTCGGGTGTCGGGAGAAGAGTTGGAGGCTGTAGCGGCCCATGTTTACGGGGGCGGAAGGGGGGGTGCCGGTGGCGTCGATCTGATCGGCACCGATATCGCGGAAATCGCTGGCATAGCGGGATGAATCGCTATTGAAGTGGCGATACCAGATGCCGGGGCCAGGAAATTCGATGGGGGTGTCGTGCTGATCGAAATCGACAGCGGAGAAGTTGGCCACGACCAGAACCGGGTCGTCGGGGTGCGCCTCGTGCCAACGGGAGAAGGCAATAACCTTTTGCTCCTGGTCGATGTGGTGGACACGCACCCCGGTGCCTCGCAGGCCGGGCGTGACGCCCCGCAAATCGCGGCGCAGATGAATGAGGTCGGTATAGGCCTGAACGATGCCGGCGTGGGTGTTAGTTCGCTCCCAGCGCAGTGGGGTATCGTCGTGGAAGGCCAGCGTTTCAGCCATTTCCTGCCCCTGAAACAGCATGGGGATGCCGGGGGTGGTGAAGAGGACCGCTCCCCCCAGCAGGGCGCGTTTGCGCGCCCAAATGCTGTCGGGCTCTGCGGGATGGATCATGGTGGGTACGCGGCTGCGGTCGTCGTTGAGGCGGCCAATATAGTCGTGGGCTTCGGTGAAAATCACGCGTTGGAATCCGGGCCAGTCGCGGAGGGTGCCGGCGAGGGTATCCATGTCGCGCTCGCGATCATCGGCGGTGGCGAGTTGGTTATAGAGTGCCCAGCGATGCCCGACATCCCATTGGGCCTGGAAGCCGAGGTCCTGGTCGAACGCATGATCCTCGGCAAACCGCAGCACCTGGGGGCGGGTGCGGGCCATCTCGGCATTGATGTCACGCAGCAGCTCGAGACCCTGCGGATTGAATCCCTGGTCGCTGTGCAGAATGTGATACACCGAATCCCAGCGGAAGCCGTCGATATGGTAGTCGTCGATCAACATGAATACCTGGTCGCGGATGAACGCGCGGACCTCGGGGCGGCCGTAGTCAGGGCGGGTGGAGCCCCACGGGGTGTGGATACGCTCATCGCAGTAGAAATAGATGCCCCCGAGGTCGTTGACGCTCCAGCCGTCATAGCGCCACAAGTCGAGATCGGTCGGGCCGTAATGGTTGTGAACGACATCGGCCAAGACGACCATTCCGCTGGTGTGGGCGGCGCGGACAAAGCGCTTGAAGGCATCGGGGCCGCCGTAATCGGTTTCAATGGCGAAGAGGTCCGAGGGGTTGTAGCCCCAACTGAGCCCGCCCGGGAACTCTTGGACGGGCATGAGCTGGATACCATTGATTCCGAGGGCGCGCAGATGGTCGAGACGAGCAATGGCATCATCAAAGGTGGCCGGCGGCTCGCCGCCACCAAACGTGCCGATGTGCATCTGATATAGAACCAAGTCATCGCGCGCAATGACCGGCGGGGTGTCGTCGCCCCAATCGAAGGTCTCCGAATCGTATAGGATGGAATTGCCGTTGGAATGCTCGACTCGGCGCGCGCGCGCATCGCGTTTCCACAGCTCGCCATTAAAAACATATTTGTAGGGGTGGCCCACCCGCGCCGCGGGGAGTTGCACCGACCAAGTCCCATGGTCGGCGGCAGGGGTCATCGGTTCGGGAACCCACTGATTAAATTCGCCCGCGACGGCGGCAGACTCGGCAAACGGGGCCCACACACGGAACAAGGTCCCGCTGGGGCCCGGAAATGAGCCCAGGGCAGGCGGGGGGGGCTGGGCCAGGGCAGCAGAAAAACTGAAAAATGTGCCTAGCACAACAAAAGTAAAGCGATTCATTGCGATACCATACCCGCAGCAGAGGGGTGAAGCAAGGTGCACCGCGCC
>JAQUJC010000028.1 GCA_028681135.1 Kiritimatiellia bacterium
CCTTTTGGGCCCGGATTTTTCACCCCAGAGGCCACTGCGCGGCATGGCGGCACCAACAAGAGTAGACAACCACGAACCTGTCACGCCAACGGCGTGATGAACACCGATGGACACGGATGGGGAAAGATGGCGGAACGACGGGGTCAGCCCTTCACTTAACACTTTAGGGAGAGGCAACCTTTCGTCCGGGGGGGGCGCCTTGCCCGGACGACACGGAGGTCGTCCCTCCAGTTTGGAGCCCACCTCGGCTAAAAATGGACTCGATTGGGGCATTTTCATGGCGATTTTTGCATTTTTGGGCGTTTTCGAGCCGTTTTTGGCCTTTTGGGACCGGATTTTTCACCCCAGAGGCCACTGCGCGGCATGGCGGCACCAACTATTCATCAACATGGATAAAAACGCCGTACCATAATGCAGCGTAGTTTGATATGGACAACCGCACAAAAAGTCAGTTTTCATCCATGTTGACCAAGGGCGCGACGATTCCAGCCCATCTGCTTTGTTGCGCGGGGGGTTCGCAGTATGCCTATACGGCTTCACTCTCCCGACACTCTGGGAGAGGTCGGGACATCTGGGCCGGACTTGTCGCGTGAATAATCCAGGTTAGCAGAAAAACAGGAAAATAAGATTTTGGAGGGACAGGCGGCCAGGGATAGGGAGCGAAAAAGCCAGAGATCAAGCTACGGATTTCGCGGATTTCGCGGAAGGGAAATCCATATGACTGCCCATCCACCGGGCTTGTACCGGTGTGCTTAAGGTTGTTCAGCCATACTAGCTGCCCCGCCAACCTAACCATCCCCGGGGCAAGCCCGGGGGATTTCCCCAATCCTGCACAATACTGTTAATTGCCACTCCGTTCGCCCTGCGTCCGGCTGGTGCCGGACTTGAGCTCGGCACTCAGCTATTCTGTCTAAACTGGCTGCCCCCTTCCCTCCCCCTTTGCGTCTTCGCGTCTTTGCGTGAGACAGCTGTTTATTGAACACGGGCAGGACGGAGCCTGCCCCTCCAGAAATCTCATTCGCAAAATTCGCTTTATTCGTAGTTTCCCAGTTCCGATCTTGTTTCCTTGACCCCCGCCCCCGAGTTGGCCCACGATGTCCGAAACGGTTTACCCGTGTCTGAATTGTTGAATGAGGAGTCCCTGATATGAGCCCCGCTGCAAAAGATCATTCTGCCGCCGCCCCAGATGTCTCGACCAATGGAGACAAGCGCAACACCGTCGAGGCCATCAAAGCCAGTTATCTCAACCACCTGAAGTATTCTCTGGCCAAGGACGAATTTTCTGCCACCGACCACGACCGATATTACGCGTTGGCGCTAGCCGTCCGCGACCGCCTGGTTGATGGTTGGATTCGCACCTCCGTGGCGTACCACAAAACCGGGGTCAAGCGCGCCTACTATCTCTCGATGGAGTACCTCATGGGCCGCGCGATGGGCAACAACGTGATCAACCTGCAGATGGACAACCCCGTCAATGAGGCCATGGAAGACCTGGGACTGTCCTGGGATTTTTTGCGCGACATCGAGCGCGATGCTGGCCTGGGCAATGGGGGGTTGGGACGTTTGGCGGCCTGTTTTCTCGACTCCCTGGCCACCCTGCAACTACCGGGCTACGGCTATGGGGTGCGCTACGAGTACGGCATCTTCCGCCAGGAAATCAAGGACGGCTACCAGGTTGAAGATCCCGACCACTGGCTACGCTTTGGCAATGCCTGGGAACTCGAACGCCCCGAATCACAGTTCGAAGTCCATTTTGGCGGGCGGGTCGAAATGAAAGAGCGGCACGGCCATCTGCGAGCCCGCTGGGTCGACTATGAAACCGTGCTGGGCATTCCCTATGATTATCCCATTCCGGGTTATGGCAACAATACCGTCAATAACCTCCGGCTCTGGGCCGCCAAGTCCACCGAAGAATTCAATCTCACCTTCTTCAATACCGGCGACTACATGAAGGCCTACGAGACCAAGAATTTGACGGAGAACATCACCAAGGTTCTCTATCCCAACGACAACATCGAACAGGGGCGTGAATTGCGCTTCAAGCAGCAGTATTTCTTTGTGGCCTGTTCGCTGCACGATATTGTGCGCCGCTTCAAGGCCGACGAAAATGGAATTCATGCCTTTCCTGACAAAATTGCGATTCAGCTCAACGACACGCATCCCGCGCTGGCCATTGCCGAGTTGATGCGGATTCTGCTCGACGATGAACATCTCGAGTGGGATGACGCGTGGTCGATTGTTACCCGCACCTTTGGCTACACCAACCACACGCTGATGCCCGAAGCCCTGGAACGCTGGTCGGTACAGCTTTTCGAATCCATCCTGCCGCGCCACCTTCAGATCATCTACGAAATCAACCGCCGTTTTCTGCGCGAAATTGCGACACGGTATCCTGGCGACAGCGACCGCATCGGGCGCATGTCCCTCATCCAGGAAGAGCCCTTCCGCGAGGTGCGCATGGCCTATCTCGCCGTCGTCGGCTCCCATTCCGTCAACGGGGTTGCTGCCCTGCACTCGGAGCTTCTCGAATCTACTCTCTTCAAGGACTTCTACGAACTCTGGCCCGAGAAATTCAATAACAAGACCAACGGCATCACCCCCCGCCGCTGGCTGCTGAAGGCCAACCCCGGACTCGCCGACCTCGTCACCGAGAAGATCGGTGCTGGCTGGATAACCGATCTACCCCAGCTCAAGCAGCTTGAAGCCTTTGCCGATGACCTTGAATTCCAGCAACGCGTCATGGCGATCAAACGCGAGAACAAGGCGAATTTGGCGGCTCTCATTCACGACCAGCTTGGTGTGCGGATCAACACTGATTCCATTTTTGATGTCCAGGTCAAGCGCCTGCACGAATACAAGCGCCAGCTTTTGAATGTCCTGGGCATCATTCATCAATACTTCGAGTTAAAGGCGAATCCGGACGCCCCGTTTGTCCCGCGCACCTATCTCTTTGCGGGCAAGGCCGCGCCGGGCTATTACCTGGCCAAGCTCATCATCAAGCTGATCAATGATGTCGCCTCCGTCATCAATCACGACCCGGCCATGTTCAACCGTCTGAATGTTGTATTTCTGCCCGACTATCGGGTCTCCCTCGCAGAACGCATCATCCCGGCCGCGGATGTCTCCGAGCAGATTTCCACCGCCGGCACCGAAGCCAGCGGCACCGGCAACATGAAATTCCAGCTCAACGGGGCCTTGACCATTGGCACCCTGGATGGTGCCAACATCGAAATCCGCCAAGAGGTCGGCGCTGACAACTTCTTCCTCTTTGGCAAAACCGTTGAGGAAGTTGATGCCACCTGGAAGGCCGGCTACAACCCCTGGGACATCTACCAGAACAATGCGTCCATCCGGCGCGTGCTCGATGCGATCAAGAACAACTTCTTCAACCTCGACCAACCCGGGCTTTACCAGCCCATCTGGGACACCCTGCTGGTTCACGGCGACCGCTATCTCGTCCTCGACGAATTCGATGCCTATGTCAACTGCCAGGCTCACCTCGCGGAGGTCTTCGAGGATCAGGCCCGCTGGGCCAGGATGTGCATTCTCAATATTGCCAATTCCGGCAAGTTCAGCACCGACCGCACCATCGCCGAATACGCGCAAGACATTTGGGACATCCACCCCTGCCCCATCAACGGCGACTAGCGTTTCGGCTGTTCTATAGCGGGTCTTGAAGATCAAGAAGTCCGGCTCGGCAGGGATCCACCACGGCGGACAGGCAGCCTCGCCCTACCCCAAACCGGAATTACACGCCGTTGGTAGGGCGAACCCTCCGGGTGAGCCGCGGCTGTTTACAATCGCGGCTTCTGCGCAGCGGCGCCCATCAGGGCATAGACCAGGCGTGCGGCAGTAAAATCCGGATAAGCCATACCGCTCAGGGGGGCTAATTCGACGACATCGAACCCGACGACCGTCTTCCGGGCGGCGACGGTTTCGATGAGATTCAGGGCGTCATACCAGCCCAGTCCGCCGGGCACAGGCGTACCCGTGGCCGGCATGATGGAGGGATCGAGTCCGTCGAGATCGAACGTAATGAACACATCTTGCGGGAAGGACTTCGGGATCCAATCGAGGGGCAGCTTGCCGGCCGCCATCGTATCTGCGTCATAGGCCCAAATGGTCTCGGGGTTTGCGGCGCGGTAATCGCGTTCTTCCAGGCAGTAGGCGCGGGTGCCGAGTTGGACGATAGGAAAGCCCAACTCGTGAACGCGCCGCATGACGCAGGCGTGTGAATAGCGGGAGCCGTCGTAGGTGTCGCGCAGGTCAGCGTGGGCATCGATATGGATGAATCCGATGGTCTGCCCGGCGGCCCGGTAGGCGCGTGCCGCCGCCTGGGTCACCGTATGCTCGCCGCCGAGAACCGCCGGCACCGCGCCACACCCCAGCGCCTTGGCCACCGCCGCCTCGATGGCATCCAGCCAGCGCTCCTCGATCGTCGCTGCGCCGGCACCGGGCATCACCATCGGTTGGGTATGGATGCCCCGATCGCCGGGACAACCGCGGCCATCAAAATTCTCGAGCTGATCGGAGGCCTCCAGAATTGCCCGCGGCCCCTGGGCCGTGCCCGCGCCATAGGAGACCGTCGTCTCCATCGGCACGGGGATGACATGAAAAGCAGCCTGATCGGCAGGCGTGTTGGGATAGCCGCTGACGAGAAAGCTGGGGGGGGGGGGGGGTCATAGTCTTGAAATGAAATCGGCGTAATCGAACGCGCGGATCAATTTACTGTCGCCGGTGCCGTCGCGCAACCAGATAGACGGCAGACGGATGCCATTGAAGGTGGTGGTTTTGACCATGGTGTAGAGTGCCATATCTTCGAACACCAGGCGATCGCCAGGGCGCAGGGGCGTGGCGAACGAGTAGTCGCCGATGACATCCCCCGCGAGGCATGACGGGCCCGCCAGGCGCACCGTGAACGATTTTTCGCCGGGCACCCCCCCCCGGTCGGCGGCAGGACCGGGTTCGGCTGCGCCATCCCAGTCGGGATCGCGGAAGACCCGCGGGCGGTAGGGCATTTCCAGAACGTCGGGCATGTGACACACGCACGACGCATCGAGAATTGCAATCTCCACGTCATTGCGCACCACGTCCAAAATGGTAGCGACCAGCGTTCCCGCATTAAGCACCCAGGCCTCGCCGGGCTCCAAATAGATGTCGGCCCGCGGATACCGCGTGCGGAATCCGTCGAGGGCCTCGCAGAGCCGGTCGATGTCGTAACCCGCGCGGGTGATATGATGCCCGCCGCCAAAATTGAACCACCGGACGTGTTCGAGCCACTCGCCGAAACGCGCCTCGAAAACGCTCAGCGTCCGCTCGAAGGCATCCGCATCCTGCTCGCACAGCGTGTGGAAATGCAGACCGGAGAGTCCGGCCAACTCCCCCCCCTCGATATCCGTGCGGCGGATACCCAGCCGCGAGCCAGGTGCACAGGGATCGTAGCGCGGCACGGCACCTTCGGAGTGCTCCGGATTCACCCGCAAACCGCAGGCCACCTCGGTGCCAGACTCCGCCAGCAGTGGCCGGAATTGCTGCCACTGGGCCAGCGAATTAAAGGTGATGTGGTTGATCAGCGGTTCGCGGCGCTGGCCCGCTTCGGCCTCGAGCCCCAGCAGCTCGCGCATGTCGTGCGCGGAGAACGCGGCGGCGTAGGCATGGGTCTCGCCGCCAAACACCTCATGGCCCAGACGGGCCTCATGCACCGAACTCGCGCAGGTGCCATCAATCGTGTCGTTCAGCAGCGGAGCTGCCGCCGGCATCGAAAACGCTTTCAACGCCAGCAGCATCCGGCAACCCGTGCGACGTTTGACGTCCGCCAAGATTGCCGCGTTACGCCGGATAGCGGCGGCATCCACCACATAGGCGGGGGTGGAAATTCCAACCGTCATTCCCCCCCCCTCCCTCGCCCACCGCCCGCTCCCGCTGGGGATCGTTTTATAGAACGACCCCCTCCGTACAAAGAGTGTGGTGCCAAAAAAACCGGGATGGATTTTTCCATGCTATGGAAAAAAATACGGCCCATTTTCCACGCTATGGAAACTTTTTTTCCACAGTGTGGAACTCTTGGCCGGGGGTGACGAATATGGACAGAGCGGGCCATGCCGGGACTACTTCTCGCGTAAGACAGCCTTTTTCAGAACGCGCGCGGATAACCCGTGGCGTTCCAAGGCAGCCATGAAGGGATCGGGGTCGAACTGTTCCATATTGAAGACGCCTGTGCCGCTCCATTTGCCGGTCAGCATCATCATGGCGCCAACCATGGCGGGGACGCCGGTGGTATAGGAAATGGCCTGAGAGCCGACTTCTTTGTAGCAAGTCGCGTGATCGCACACATTGTAGACATACACCGTTTGGGGCCGCCCCTTGGCATTGAGCCCCGACACCTGGCACCCGATGCAGGTCTGGCCGGTGGTTAACGGGCCCAGCGAGGCCGGGTCGGGCAACAGCTTTTTGAGAAATTTCAGCGGCACCACCGGGGTGCCCTGATAGTCCACCGGATCGATGCGGGTCATGCCCACATTTTCCAGCACGCGCAGGTGGGTCAGATAGGTCTCTGAAAAACTCATCCAAAAGCGGGCGCGCTTCAGCCCCGGGACATGACGCACAATGGATTCCAGCTCTTCGTGATACATCAGGTAGATGGTCAGGTCGCCGAGATTCTCGGGCAGCCGGAAGGGGCGCGCGACCGAGAGGGGGGCCGTCTCCACCCAGCGGCCGTGTGAAAAATAGCGGCCGGGCGCCGTGACTTCGCGGATGTTGATTTCCGGATTAAAGTTGGTGGCAAATGGCTGACCATGACTGCCGGCATTGCAGTCGATGATGTCAAGCGTGTGCGGCTTAGGAATAAAATGTTTGCAAATCCACGTGGTGTAGACCGACGTCACGCCCGGATCAAACCCGGACCCGAGCAACGCCATGAGCCCGGCTTTTTTGAAACGGTCGTGATAGGCCCACTGCCACTTATATTCAAACTTAGCGACGTTCGGGGGCTCGTAGTTGGCGGTATCGAGATAGTTCACGCCGGCCTCGAGACAGGCCTCCATGATGTGCAAATCCTGGTAGGGCAACGCCACATTGATGACCAGATCGGGTTTGAATTTTTTCAACAGCTTGACGAGCTGCGGCACATTGTCGGCATCGACCTGCGCGGTCTGAATTGGCCGGGACAGGCGGGCCGCAATGGCGTCGCACTTGGCCTTGGTGCGACTGGCGAGCATGATCTTCGTGAACACCTCGGGCACCTGAGCGCACTTGTGCGCCACAACGCTGCCGACGCCCCCGGCGCCAATGATCAGTACCTTAGACATGTCCGTTCTCCTTTTCGGGTTTCAGGTTTCAAAATAGGTGTAGCCGCGCAGTCCGCTTTCGTAGGCCCCGAGAATGTCCCGCCGTTCGGTGGCGGAAATCCGCTTCTGCCGCACGGCCACTTCGGCCAGTTCGCGGAAGCGGGCCAGCAAGCCCTGGGGATTGTATTCCACGTAGCTGAGCACATCGCCGACGGTGTCGCCATCGAGTTCCTGCTCATACTCGATCTCGCCGTCGTCATCGACCAGGATACTGGCGACATTGGTATCGCCAAACAGGTTGTGCAAGTCGCCCAGGGTCTCCTGGTACGCCCCCACCAGGAAGACCGCGAGGATGTAATCTTCGTCCGGGCCGACGGTATGCACCGGCAACGCGCTGCGAATATCGCGCATGTCTGCAAAGTGATTGATCTTGCCATCGCAATCGCAGGTGATATCAGAGAGCACCGCCAGGCGGGCGGGTTTTTCATTGAGGCGCTGGATGGGCATAATTGGAAAAATCTGATCGATGGCCCAACTATCGGGCAAGGATTGGAACACACTGAAGTTGCAGTAGAACACGTCGGCCATGGCGTCTTTCAGATTACGCATATCCTCGGGGACAAAGCGCAAGTGAGCAATTTCGGCACGAATCCGGGTAAGAATGTGCCAGAAGAGGCGGTCGGCATGAGCATGCTGGCGCAGGGAGAGATCGCCGCGTTTGAAGGCAGTCTGGATTTCTTCGCGGTAGTAAATGGCATCGTTATAGAACTCGCGCAGATTGCGCGTGCGCAAACCGGTGGCGACCTCCATAAGATTTCGGATGGGGTCGGGGATGGGCTCCGGCATCGGTTCGGGCGGATCGGGCACCTCGAGGGTGTGCGTGCTCAGCACATTGATGAGCAAAACGGAATAGTAGCCGATGAGCGCGCGGCCGGATTCGCTGATCAGCGTCGGGTGCGGCACCTTGGCCTGATTGCAGACAGTGATGACGCCCTCCACCACGTCGGCCGCGTATTCGCCAATGTCATAGTTGGCGCTAGTGGGGCAGTTGCACTTGGAGCCGTCGTAATCAATGGCCAGGCCACCGCCAATATCGAGGATGCCCATCTTGGCCCCCTCCTCGACCAGACTCACATAGTAACGCGAGGCCTCGTAAATCGCATCGCGAATCTCGCGGATGTTGGGCACCTGCGAGCCCAGGTGGTAGTGCAGCAATTCCAGGCAATCGAGCATCCCGCATTCGCGCAGGTGGTCGATAACGGCCATGATCTGGGGGGGGGTCATCCCAAAGACGCTGCTTTCGCCGCCCGATTCCGACCACTTGCCGCCTACCGAACTAGCCAGCTTGACCCGAATGCCAATGCGCGGGCGGATATTCATTTTCTCGGCACGCTCCAGCAGCAGGTCGAGTTCGCCGGGCATCTCGAGCACCAGTATGGTCTGCAAGCCCATTTTCAAGGACGACAACGCCAGGTCAATGAATTCAGCATCCTTATAGCCATTGCACACAATGTAGGCCTCGGGATCGTGCATATAGGCCAGCGCAGCAATCAGTTCTGCCTTGGAGCCAGCTTCGAGTCCATGGTGAAACGGGCGCCCGAACTTCACCACATCCGATACCGCCTGCTGCTGCTGGTTGACCTTGATGGGATAGACCCCGCGGTAGATGCCGGTGTAACCGGACTCCGCAATGGCCTTGTCAAAGGCCCGGTGAATCGCCGCCAACCGCGCGGCCAGTAACTCGCCGAACCGCAGAAGGATGGGCAGACTCAATCCGCGCTCGTAGAGCCCCTGCACAATGTCGTGAAACTTCACGCTCACGGGCCCCGACCTGTTTCTCAGCCTTACGCCCGCAAACCCATCCGGCGTGATGTGAAAATAATTATTGCCCCACGCATCCACCCCATAGAGTTCGCTGCTGCGAACACTGTCCCAGCCTTCCAATACTTCGGTCAGTCCTAATGCCATCGTTCCGTCCTTCTACTAAGAAATCCGCCATCTGTCATCCCACGCAGGCCTAAAGGTGCGACATTCCCCCCCCCAACGCAATAGCAAACCACCGTTTGGGGTCAGCCCTTGAATCTTGAATCTCGGGGCGTCCTTCTGCGCCTCCAGGCACGAGTTCGGCGGCAGGCCTCTTTGGTCGCAGATGGACTATTGGCCCGGTGCCACCGCCGCCGCCGCCTTTGCGGTTGCCTCCCCGCCCCTCAAGACGATAGGATAACGGCATCAAGAGACCCCTGTGAGAGGACAGCCCGATGAACGAGACCATCCACACACCGATCCCGCCAGCGGACAAAGCTGGTTTCCAATCCCATGATGCCGACAGCGCTGGTTCCCAGCCTGATGAGATGGCCAACGCCGTTCCTCAGCCGAATGACGCAGAATCCACCGCTTCTCAGCCTAATGACGTGATGGACGAGCACGGCGCCATGACCGTCCCCCCCCCCGTTCCTCAGCGGGAACCCGGCTTTTTTCGACGCTTGTTCATGACACGCAAAAAACGGCAGAGCTTGGCCGTCCAGAACGGTTATCTCGAAATGGTCGACCTGATCCGGGCGATTCGCAGCCACCTCGATCGGCAGGAAACGGTCCAAACGCGTGTGCTGACCATGCTCGAAAAGGTCCCCGACACCATGGAGCGCCAGCACGAAGTGATGTCGCTCTTCAAGCAGCAACTTGAAAACAACATGGAAAATGACCGGCAACTGACCGACAGCATGGGACGGCTCAGCGGTACGCTGGATACCATGAACGATGCCCAAAAGGCCTCATCCCGCACCATCACCGATCTGATTGGGCGCTCGCGTGAAACCGAGCAGCTCCTGCGCGAAGTGATGCGCCGTGCGGAACGCCGGATGACCTTCCTCATCATCTTCTTCATTTTGCTGGTCATCGGGGTGGGCGGCTATCTGATTCACTGGCAAAACCGCTCGCCGGGGTCAACGGTTCAAGCAGAATCTGCCGTAGCGACTGGCGCACGTGAACCAGCAGAGGCCTGGCCTGCCAGCGCTGGCAAACAACCGGAAGCGGAGGCGGAGGCGGAAGCGACGCTTGAGCCAACGGAAGCGGATGTCGCGACTGAGTCAGAAGCGGCAGGCGAGCCAGCTATTGTGCCTGACCCCGACGCGGCGGCTCAACCGGAAGCCACAATTGAGCCAGCGGCAGACACGGAACTGGCCGTGGGAGCAAAGCCAGAGATCGTGACGGAACCCGATACGCCCGCAGAACCTGTCGTGGAAACGGAGCCGGTAACCGCGACCGAACCGCCCCCCCCCGTCGAATCGGCTGTAGTGGCTGAGCCCGCCATGAGCGAACCTCCTTTGGAGAATCTTCCGCCCGCTGAAAACACCCCCGCTGCCACTCGGGCCGAAGCCAAGGACGCGTCCGACGCCAGTGCCCCGCCTTCGAAACCGCGGACCACAAAGAAAAAGAAACGTGCCCCCTCTCGTTCCAAGGCGGCATCCAAATCGACACCTGAGACCCCCGAAACGGCATCTTCCCCTACCGCTACACCCATGACCGAGCCAACGCCGGCATTTGTGCTCTCGCCTGCTCTTCCTCTATCGCCCGAAGCTGCCGACCTCACCCTTGCGCCCCTTCAGGAGGCCCTCGATGAGGCCGCTGATCCGCCCGAAGTGGAGACTCCGGTTTCGCTCCCATGACCGCGCCGGAAACACCGGCATCGCTGGACGCCTTCTTTTACGAAGCCTTTGTCGAAGAAGCTGAACGGCTGCATCATCATGCCGCCCAGGCCGGACTGCGCATCGGTGCCACCACGCATACGATTCAGGAATCCGGCCATGCCGCCCCCCCCGCGCCCGTCATCAGCATCCGGACCCAATCCCGGCTGATGCCCGACTGGCTTGGCCAGAGTCAAGGGCTGCTGAGCCGCTCCACCGGTTATGACCATGTGCAGGCTTTTCGGACGGCCGTTGGTGTCGGCTGTCCGCCGATTGGCTATCTACCGCTTTACTGCGCTCGGGCCGTCGCGGAACATGCCCTCCTGCTCTGGACCGCCCTGCTCCGCCGCCTCCCCCGGCAACTGGCCCAGTTCGACCGCTTCCACCGCGACCATCTGAGCGGGCGTGAAAATGTGGGCCAAACCATGGCCCTTTTCGGCGTCGGCCATATTGGCCATGAAATTGCGCTCATTGCCACCGCTCTGGGCCAAACCGTGTTGGGCGTGGACCCGGTCCAGCGCCATCCGGACATCACCTATGTCGCCCCGGAAGACGCCCTGGCCCGGGCCAACCTAATTGTGTGTGCCATGAACCTCACCGACCACAATCGGGGCTACTTCACTCGAGAGCGCCTCGCGCTGGCAACGCACAAACCGGTTCTCGTCAATATCGCCCGGGGAGAATTCACGCCCGCGCTCGTTCTGGAAGCGGCCCTAGACAACGGGACGCTGTCCGGCGTCGGGTTGGATGTCTATCACGAGGAACCCCAACTCGCCGCGGCGCTACGCGCCGGGCAAACCACCGAACTGACGCCCGACAACCAAGCCCTGCTGCGTCTACGAAACCACCCGAATGTGCTACTGACCCCCCACAACGCCTTCAACACCGCCGAAGCCGTCGAGCGCAAATCCGAGCAATCCATCCGCACCCTGCTCCACTTCCAGAACACCGGCCACTTTTTGTGGCCCCTACCAAACGCGTAACGCCCCACGCGGGGCTTCAGTCCAACCATCCGCACCAGCGCTTGGCAGCGGCGGCGGGATCGGCCCACCACGACGGCAGGCATTCCACCAATGCCGCCGGCAAGAGACCGGACGACTCAAGATTGTTCAGCGGCACCCATTCAAACGCCAGATGGTCTTCGGCCGAAGGCGGATTGCGGGTGGCAGAAAGTGCCGGGCAATGCACTTCGAAGATCAGTGAGATTTCGCTGGTGGGGCCGCTCCGGGCTTCATACCCCTGTTCGATCACGCCAAGAAAGCGGCCTGTGCGGCAGGGCAGGTCGAGTTCTTCCTGCCATTCCCGCGCCACCGCATGGCGCGACTCTTCTCCCCAGTCCACATGCCCGCCGGGCAGGTACACATTGCCGTGCTTGCGATTTCGGCACAGGAGAATCTTCCCTGCCTTGACGCACACCCCGCGCGCTACAATTTCGATCACCCGCCCGGCCGCTTTTTTTGTCATCGCCCGTTCATTCCCCGATGATTTTGATCAGCACCCGCTTGCGGCGCAACCCATCGAATTCACCATAGAAAATTTGCTCCCAGGGGCCAAGATCCAGCTCGCCATCGGTCACGGCCACGACGACTTCGCGCCCCATGACGCTGCGTTTCAGGTGAGCATCCCCGTTATCCTCACCCATCCGATTGTGGTGATATTGGGAATGAGGTTTTTCTGGAGCCAGCCCTTCCAGCCATGTTTCAAAGTCATGGTGCAGGCCGCGTTCGTTATCATTGATAAACACACTGGCGGTGATGTGCATGGCGTTAACCAGGCAAAGCCCCTCGCAGATGCCACTGGCGTGCAGCGCCGCTTCAACATCGGGCGTCAGGTTCACATAGCCCCGCCGCGCGGGGACATTCATCCATAGTTCTTTGCGGTATGATTTCATATGTCCATTCTGCAAACTCACCCTGATATACACAACCCCAATTATCTGCGCGCCCTGCGCGCCCTGCCACCGGACACCTACTTCCGTCCGGAAAGGACCTTACGCAACACGGTCTCCAGTGGCATATCCGGCGTGATCTCCCCGGCAATGTCCTGAACCATCTGTTGGGCATCGGCCTGTTTGTGCCCCAGCGAAATCAACGCCATCATGAGATCGCGGAGTTTGGCATCACCGGGCTTCGGTGCTGCCCCGCCGGTGATGGCCTCCATGAGCCCCCCCTTGCCCAACTTGTCGCGCATCTCCAGCACAAGTCGTGCCGCCGTCTTTTTGCCCACCCCGGAAATGCTGCTCAGTCGTTTGACATCGTTCGCCGCTATCGCCGCCTTTAATTCGCGCACGGGCAAGCCACTGAGCACCGCCATCGCCAATTTTGGACCGATGCCGCTAATATCCGTCAGCATGCGAAAGACCCCGCGTTCATCTTCGGTCATGAATCCGTACAACAGGTGGGCATCTTCCCGCACGACCAACACCGTCAGCAAGCGCACCGGGTCGCCCTCGCTGGGCAACCGGTCATAGCTGCTCAGCGGAATCGTCACCTCGTAGCCCACCCCATTGACATTCACCACCACGCGTGTCGGCTCTTTTTCGTCTACCACACCATCCAGAAAAACCATCATGCTGCACCTCGTTCCTGCGGCTCATGGCGCGCCAATGCGCATAAACCCGCCGCGCACGATGGCGCCGACGGGTTTAGCGGTTGTCCGTCAAAGCGGACGTCATCCCAGTCCGGGACCGGGCGATTCAGGCTTTAGCCTTCTTTGTAGCCGCGGCTTGTAGCTTCAACCGTTTTTTACGACGGTCACGGGCTTTGCGTTTTACGCGTTTTCTTAGTTGTTGTCCCATATGTGGGTTAAAATCTACCAAAGCCCCCCCGCCAAGTCAAACCGGTGTATGCTTGTAAAATGAGGCGTGAAATGAAGCGCATCTGCGATTCAGTGCCAGATAATTTACCAGGCTCAAAACTCGGCTTACCAGGGACGGTTCGCCCTACCGGGGGCGGGAATGTGCATCATGGGTAGGGCGAATCGTCCCGATGAGCCGCTCCTGTACCGAATCACAGATGCGCTCTATAAAATGGGCCATTGCTTGCTTGGCTCAAGCCAACCCCTGAGCGAGAGAGCGTTGAAATTTTTCCGGCGACCTGTTTTACTGCCTGACAACACACCCCCTTCACCCGTTAGAGATTTATCATGTCCAACCGTTTTGATCCCCTTGCCTCAACATGGGATGACCACCCAGACCGCCACCACCTCACCGATGATCTCATCAAGGCCCTGCAGCGTTGGGCGCCGCTCCAATCTGATTGGGATGTACTGGACTATGGTTGTGGCACCGGTGCGTTGACAATACGGCTGGCCCCCTTGGTCCGCCAGGTTTTGGCCATTGATTCCTCCCGCGGGATGCTCGAGGTCCTGGCCACCAAGGCCCAGAGTCAGGGCCTGACGAATATCGAATGCCTCCAGACCGACTTTGAAACCGCCCCCCCCCCTCATACGAGGTGCCATCTGATTGTCAGCGCCATGACGCTTCACCATCTGGCAACTATCGACCGCGTATTACACCGCTTTTTTCAGCTCCTGACCCCGGGCGGCTATCTCGCCCTGGCCGATTTGGATGAAGAGGACGGCAGCTTCCACGGTCAGCAAGACGGGGTTCATCATCATGGATTCAATCGAGAACGTCTGACAGAACAACTCGCCGCGGTCGGCTTCCACGCCATTGACATCTCAACCGTGACGCATCGCGTAAAAAATAGTCGGCGCTATCCCGTGTTTTTGGCCAAGGCACGTAAGCCCTGAGCCCCCCCCCCTCCGCGGGTTGTCGTTACGATGCGCGGTTTGCGCGACGAGCTTCGAGATGGCCAAGCACCTCGTCGGGTACGTTCAGGCCGCCAAACCCCACACCCAGGCGGATGCCGGGTGATACGGCGCCGTGGAAATCCGATCCACCGGTCGGCACCAACCCGGCCAGCCGCGCCAATTCCAAATAGGCGGTGGTCAAATCCGAGGAGTGCTCCGAATAGTAGCATTCCACACCCGCCATCCCCGCCTCGGCCAACTGGTGCAACAGGGCCTCCATCGCCTTCATGTCGATGCGCAGGGTAAACGGATGCGCCAGCACGGCCACACCGCCGGCCTGGTTGATCAGCTCGACGGCCACCTCCGCCGTCAGGCGCGGGCGGTCGGCATAACCGGGTTTGCCGTCGCCCAGCCATTGGTCAAACACGGCATTCTTGTCCTTGGCATAGCCCTTCTGGAGCATCACCTGGGCAAAATGCGGGCGGCCCACCACATCCTCGCCAGCCTCGCTCAGCACCTCGTCCCAGCTCATGGCAAAGCCTAATGCGTTGAGCTTCTCCAGGATTTCACGGTTACGCATGTCCCGCCCGTTGCGAATCCATTTCATCTGGCGCACAAGTTCGGGATTGGCGACATCCATCCAATAGCCCAGCATGTGCATCACCCCGTGCGAACAATCCACACTCAGCTCGGTTCCCGGCACCAAGCGGATCGGCTGGCCCTCCCCCGCCGCCAAAAAGCGCGGCAAGCCAGCGACTGTATCGTGATCCGTCAGCGCGAGCGCCGTCAGCCCCGCCGTGACCCCCTCTTCCACCAATTGCTCGGGTGTCAGGGATCCATCGGAAAATGTCGAATGGCTATGTAGATCAATCATGATTCAGAGGGGGGGGGTAATGATAAACTCGCTGTTGGGGGCAAGAACTGGAAAAAGGTCAGGGTTCAGCGCGCCGGGATAAATCATCCTGGCCTCTGAACCCCGACCGGGTATGCCCGGCGTCGGTGCCGGCCCTTATTCCTTGCTGGCTCCCGGGGACCACTCCTCGGGCTTCTCGTCGAAACTGCTCAGCGCCGCGTCAAACGCGCCCGCCAAGTCGACCAGGTCTTCGCCCGGGCGCAGGCCTTCAAGCATACTGTCGTCCACCTGGAATTCGTCGTCCGCCAGCTTGGCCGCCTTGATGCTCAGCCCGATGCGCCGGTCAATCGGATCAATCTTGATGACTCGCGCCTCGACCTCTTGGCCCGGCTGCAGCACGTCGCGAATCTTCGTCACATGATCATCGCTGATCTGGCTGATGTGCACCAAGCCATCCACGCCCTCTTCCAGCTCGATGAATGCACCGAAGCTCGCCAGCTTGCTGACCTTGCCCTTGATGAGCTGGCCAATTTGATAGCGGTCGGAAATGCCGGCCCACGGATCTTCCTGCGCCTGCTTCAGACCCAGGCTGATGCGCTGGTTCTCGGGGGAGACCTCCAACACCAACGCGTCGACTTCGTCGCCCTTTTTCAGCACTTCGCTGGGATGATTGATCTTCCGCGCCCAGCTCATATCCGATACGTGGATCATGCCGTCGACGCCTTCCTCCAACTCGACAAACGCGCCGTAGTTGGTGAAGTTGCGCACCTTGCCCGTCACGCGACTGCCCAACGGATACTTCGAGGCCACGTCGTCCCACGGATTCGCTTCCGTCTGCCGGATACCCAGCGAAATCTTCTGCTCATCCTTATTGACGTTCAGCACGACGGCTTCGACCACGTCATCCACGTTCAGCACGTCCGACGCCCGCACTACGCGCTTCGTCCACGAAATTTCGCTGACGTGCACAAGGCCTTCGACGCCTTCTTCCAGTTGGACAAACGCACCATAAGGCACCAGGTTGACCACCTTGCCCTGAATGCGCGTACCCTTGGGATACTTCATCTCGATCTCGTCCCACGGGTTCTGCTGCTTTTGCTTCAGACCCAGCGAAATGCGCTCCTTCTCCTGGTTGACGTCCAGCACCACCACTTCCAGCTCCTGCCCCACCTGCACCACCTCGCTCGGGTGGTTGATGCGGCCCCAGCTCATGTCGGTGATGTGCAGCAGTCCGTCCATGCCATTGAGGTCCACAAACGCACCAAAATCGGTAATGTTCTTCACCAGGCCCTTGCGGGTCTGGCCCGGCTGAATCTCGGCCAGCAGAATCTTCTTCTGTTCCTGGCGCTGCGCCTCGAGCAGATCACGGCGCGACAGCACAATATTGCGGCGATCCTTATTGATCTTCAACACGCGGCATTCGAGTTCCTTGCCCAGATAGTCGTCGAGGTTGCGCACCGGCACCACGTCGATCTGCGAACCCGGCAGGAAGGCATCCACGCCCACATCCACCAGCAGGCCACCTTTAACCTTGCCCTTAACCGTACCCGTTACCGTCGCACCTTCTTCGCACGTCGCCAGCACGTTATCCCAGTTGCGCTGCTGCTCGGCCCGGGTCTTGCTCAGCACGACCATGCCGTGCTCATCTTCCAGGCGCTCCAGCAACACGTCGACCTGGTCGCCGACATGGACCTCGCTCAAATCCGCAAACTCACTGGCCGGCAACAGGCCCTCTGATTTGTAGCCAATGTTGATCAGGACTTCCTGCGGTCGCATTTCGACCACTTGTCCGGTTACGATTGCACCTTCGGTGAAGGTCTTGAGGGTTTCTTCATACATCGCCATCATTTCGGCGCGCGCGGCGTCCATTTCGATGACAGGTTTCTTTTTCTTGGCCATATATCTCGGGGGAGGTTGACGGCTTCGGGTTTTCATATTTCCAGGTTCGCGGCCGAAAACCCACTGAAGGGCCAGCGAACAAGGTTCCATCTGGAATTGCTCCAGAAACTGGGGAACGGCGCATTTCACCACACCTGCCCCACCCCCTACAAGCCTTATTTCAGGCTTTTTCATCGGCTTTTTCTTTCTTGCGGCATCGGTAAGACCGCCACGGCATCCGTATTGGATTCCATTGAATCTGGTTCTGGACCGCCTCCCCGGCCCTGCCCCCTCCCCCCCCCCCAGCATTCGTATCATCCAAGCCCTCCGACCTGCTCGCCCCCCCTCAAGTGCGCGGTTATTATAATAACCGCGCATTTCATCTGTAATCTGATCTGCTTTGTTCTTGACAGCTAAACCATCTGGCATTTCCTCTAAAACATCATACCTACCAACAAATTATGAACATTTTCCCGTCATTCGCCTCGACTATCTGAAACATTACTAGCTTGACAATACTGCGCGGTTATTATAATAACCGCGCAGTAGGAAAGGAACGTATCACATGCCCTCTATCCCCCCCCTCAATCCCACCCTCTGGCGAACCTGTCGCGTCTTGGCAGGACATACCCGTATTCGCCTGATGCGCGAATTGCTGGCTCATCCCACCCATTATGTTTCTCTGCTGGCTCAAGCGGCGGGTATTGGTGAATCCGCGGCCAGTCAGGAACTGCGGCGTCTGCAATCCCGAGGTTTGCTCCGTCGGCATCAGGCAGGAGGGCGGGTCTATTTTTGGCCCATCCCGGATCCGCAGGTGTCTTCGGCGGCCCCTCTGCTGGAGGCCCTAATCGATACGCTGAACCGTTACCCCGCTGATGAAGATGTTGACCTGTGCCGTTTAGCCATGGGGCTGGCACACGAACGACGCATCCAAATCGCTCGTATTTTAGCCAAAGGCCCTATCCGGTCGATTGAACTACAGCATAAAACGGGCATTCCGCGTGACGCCCTACAGCGCCATCTTCAACGGATGCAGGATGCCGGTCTGCTCCAGGTGGCCCGAAATCGCATCGCGCTGATCTGGCCCCGCCATCCGCTTGCCCGCGCGTTGAGCCGCCTGGTCTCCACCGCAACAGGGTCGTGACGCCTGCCCTGGCCGCGCCGGCTCGATGCCCCCCCCCGTGGCAATTTGAGACTTCCCTTTTTTCCACGGTATGGAAAACTTCTCCTCATATTTTCCACGGTATGGAAAAAAGTTTTCCACAGTGTGGAAAACGGTCTGCCAATTTTCAACCCGTGGCCACTGCCATGAGGAGTTCCATGTATGATGACATCATCTGAAATTCGCCAATCCTTTCTCGATTTTTTTGCCTCGAAACAACACGATATCGTTCCGTCGTCGCCGGTGGTGTTGCCGACGGACCCCACCCTGCTTTTTGCCAATGCGGGTATGAATCAGTTCAAAGAAATTTTTCTAGGCGCGCGCAAGTCCTCCTGGACGCGCGTGGCAAACAGTCAGAAGTGTATCCGCGTTTCGGGCAAGCACAACGACTTGGAGGAAGTCGGACGCGACACCTATCACCACACTTTTTTTGAAATGCTTGGCAATTGGTCGTTTGGCGACTACTACAAGCGCGAAGCCATTAGCTGGGCCTGGGAGTTACTCACCGAGGTCTGGCGGCTTCCCAAAGAGCGCCTCTGGGTCACCGTCTACACCACCGACGACGAGGCTGCCGACATCTGGCGCACGTGCACCGATGTGGAAGCCGAGCATATTCTGCGCTTTGGGGAAGACGACAACTTTTGGGAAATGGGCGAGACGGGCCCCTGTGGCCCCTGCTCTGAAATCCACTTTGACAACACCGAGACCGGCTGTCGTCCGGACCAGGTCAATGCAGGCTCTCCCGATGTGATCGAAATCTGGAACCTCGTTTTCATGCAGTACAACCGCAAGTCCGACGGCACCCTCGACGACCTGCCGGCCAAATGTGTGGATACGGGGATGGGATTTGAACGCATTGTGGCGATCATTCAGGGAAAAAAGTCCAACTACGACACCGATGTTTTCATGCCGTTGATCGAGGCGGTCTCGACCCGAGCGGGTATTCCTTACGGCGAGGGCGACCATGCGGTAGCCATGCGGGTCGTGGCCGATCATCTGCGCACGCTGGCCTTCGCCATCGCCGATGGCGTCATGCCTTCCAACGATGGCCGCGGCTATGTCTTGCGGCGCCTCTTGCGCCGGGCCGCCCGCTTTGGCCGCACGCTGGGCCTGACCGAGGCCTTTCTCTGGGAACTTTTCCCCATTCTGGAACACCAGATGGCCCCCTTCTTCCCCGAATTATCTGATCGGCGCAAGGACATCGTCCGCGCCCTGCGAGCCGAAGAAGAATCCTTCTCTGCGACTCTGGATCGCGGACTGGCCCACTTCACCGACGTCCTGGAAGAGTTAGAACGCAGCGACCAGACAACATTTCCGGGCACGGAAGCCTTCAAACTCTACGACACCTATGGTTTCCCACTCGATTTGACCGTACTGATGGCTGCTGAAAAAGGCTATCCGATCGATGCGCCCGCCTTTGAACGCTTCATGGAAGAACAGCGCGCCCGTGCGCGCGCCGCCCGCAAAGACACCTCTGGGGCTGAAAATGATCTGGTCGCCCATTTCGTTGAGCAGGGCATCCAGTCGAGCTTTGTGGGATACGAGACGCTCGTCAGTGAAGCACGCGTTCTGGGTATTCTCATCGACGGTCAACTGGCCGACACACTTGCTGAGGGCCAGGAAGCAGAACTCCTCCTGACCGCCACCCCTTTCTACGCCGAAGCCGGCGGGCAAGTCGGCGACACCGGCACCATCACCACGGCTGATGGCGCGGTCTTCACTGTTTCAGATACGCGCAAACCCGTTCAGGACATCATGCTGCACAAGGGCCGGCTCGTTCAGGGCACCCTTGCCAAGGCAGACAGCGTCACGGCTGCTGTCGATGAGGCCCGACGCAACGCCATTCGCCGTCATCACACCGCCACCCATTTGCTCAACGCCGCTTTGCGCAAGGTTCTGGAAACAGATTCCATCAAACAGGCCGGCTCCTACGTCGCCCCAGACCGTCTCCGCTTCGACTTCACCTGGTTCGAGGCTCTCACGGCCGAGCAGCTTGACGCCATCGAGCGTCTCGTCACAGAGTATATTGTGGCCAATGCACCGGTCACCACCTACGAACTTCCCCTCAAGGACGTCCCCGGTTCGGGTATTATTGCCATTTTTGATGAAAAATACAGCGACACGGTCCGTGTCGTGGATACCCAGGGTATCTCGCGCGAGCTTTGCGGCGGCACACATGTCGCACGTAGCGGTGACATTGGCCCCTTTCGTATCATCGCCGAAACCTCGATTGCCGCTGGCATCCGCCGCATCGAGGCCCAGACCGGACTCGTCGCCTGTGATCATACAGCACACGAGCACGCCATTCTCGCCACCCTCGCCCAGCATCTTTCTGTCGCCCCCGCCGACCTCCCGGCCCGCGTCAATGCCCTCATGGAGCACTCCCATACGTTGGAAAAAGAACTCAAGGCGGCCGCCGAAAAAAACGCGCTAGAAAAAGGCGCTGCGCTCGCCGACACATTTGTTGAGATGGGCGGTATCCCCGTTCTGATCGACTCTGTGGGAGAACTGGCCCCCCCCGCCCTGCGTGCCCTGGTGGACAGCCTTCGCAAGCAAAACCCCGATTCCGTCATCCTGCTTGCGGCTGTTTCGGGCGGCAAAGTGACATTTATTTTGAACGCCGGCCCGGCCGCCCAGGCCAAGGGCGTCCATGCCGGCAGGCTCGTGGGCACGATCGCCAAAATGACCGGCGGCGGCGGCGGCGGCAAACCCGACAAGGCCCAAGCCGGCGGCAAAGACCCAAGCAAACTCCCGGACGCCCTGGCTGCCGCACGGGATCTGCTGGTCAAGGCTCTCGACTGATCCGCAAAGATTTCTACAGTAATTTCATCAGGCATTTCGCCAACGGCAAATCGCTGGCACGAAGCGCCCAGATTTTCCCTGCGCGCTGCACCCAACCACCATCTTCCAGAAAATTCAAATGGTGCCGCACTGTTTCGACATGTATCCGGAGCTGGGCGGCTAGCCCATGACTGTCTATAGGCCCCTCCCGCACTATCCGCACAATTGCTATCCGCTTGCCATGCGACAGCCCCATCGCCGTCTTCGCAATTTCACCATCTCTCTCCGGCGGAATCTGCCTAAAAGTTGCCCGCATTGCCTGCAGCAGTGGCTCCGCCGATGACACCAGCGGATCTGATTCCGGATAATAGCGGACATAGCGCCACAGCCGCTCCACCCGCACCAGCCCCCGCGACTGCAACCGGCGCAATTCCTGGCTGGCCCGGGGCCTGCTGATTCTCTCCGCTTGCGCGAGAGTGGAAACGCATTGTCCAGGGATCTCAATAATCCGGCGGAACAGAGATAGGCGCGTCGCCCCCGACAAGATCCGACAGGTGCGCCACAACGTCGGACTCAACCCTTTGGACTGGTGATTTTTCATCGCATGATAGTTAATTAACCATCTGGAGAATTGTCAAGTGAAATACAAGCCTGTAAGGATAATCTACATATCATCATGCCAAATATTTCACATGATGGTTAATTAACCATCTGAGAAATGGAGTCGATGACAACCGCAGGATAATAAGGGAAATGGGCATTTGAGGAGGGGGTCAGCCCTTGAAGACGAAGAACTTTCGCATGACGTAGTTGATGGCTAGCGAGCTGATGATATTCGCCCCAAACGCGTAAGTTGTGTGGACGCCGAAATGCTGAATCAGCCAGCCCATCAGAGTGGTTCCCACGGTCATGCTCACGGCCGAAACGGCGAGAAAGAGGAAAAACTCGATCACGATATGGTGGCGGCCCGGGCGGAAAACAAACAGTCGATTGGCGATGTAACACACCGTATTCGAGACCATGAAGGCCAGGATATTCGAATAGATGGCATAGCGAGCGCGCAAGGATTCCTCCACAACGGGGGCGACGACACCCGCGTATTTCGTCAGGAATTCCATCAGAGGGTCCGTGGGCGCCACACAAGGAAACAGCACGAACCCCACCAGGAAGAAGGTCACGATATGCACGACGGTGGCCAGGCCGCCCGCCATGCCATACTTCACGAACTGCACAAATGGTGGGGCATCGTGCGATAGATAGTGATTCCAACGGTCTTTCAAATTCATCCTATTTTGCCCATTCCACGATTTCCGGCGGCAGGGCCTCGATCGCCCGCAGCACACATTCTTCTTCGCCGCCGTCTTCTGTTGGCACCGCAATCCGGTCGCCGGGTTGTTTCCCGGCCACCGCCTTGGCCAATCGCGTATTAGACGAAATAATGTTCCGCTCGGGCTGCTGGTCCCACTCGCCCAGGATGTGGAAGTACTCCAGATGCCCATCGGGATATTCCAGTTGCACGGAAGAGCCCATGCCCGCCACCCCCGGTGGGGCCTCGGAGAAATCCGTGGGGCGCACCTGTGACATCATTGTCTCGAGTTCGGCACGGCGGGACATCAGAATCTGTTGCATATCTTTAGCCGCCTTATATTCAAAATTCTCGCTCAAATCCCCATAGCTGCGCGCCACGGCAATTTCTTTGGAATTGGCGGGAATATCGACATTGATCAGTTTTTCGAGTTTCTCTTGCCGTTCGCGATAAGTCCGGTGCGAAGTCGCCGCTCCGAAGGTCACGGGCACCTCCGCTTCGTCGTCACCGGTGACCACGCATTGCAGATGCGGGTAGAGTTTGATTACTTTGGATTGAATAACCTGGCGGTCCAGCCCCGGCCAGGCAGACGATTGGTTCAGACGCTTAAAGAAATCCTGCTGGCGGCCGGGGGTCATGCCATCAAAGACGGCTTGGAGCCAATCGGAGTCTTCAAATGCCTCGCGTAAGAGTTTTTGTGTTTTGAGGCGGTCGCCCATATAGTCCTGCTCTAATTCCTCGACCACCAGCATGGCCAGGATGGCCGGCAGCGGCAAATCCCACGCTTCGCGCCAGGAGGGATTGCGCATGATCCACAAGAGCATCTCTTCACGGATGAGATGGGTGGCGCAGGCGTCGGCATAAATTTGGCGACAGGCTTCGCCACACTGATGTTGCAGGAGCAGGTCCATGGCCTCCTGCAAGGCGTTAAAGCGCAGATGACGCAAGTGGGTCAGCAAGGCCGTCCGGGTGCCCTCGGAATCCTGCGCCCACAAGAACTCCAGCGCCGGCTTCAGATCGCGAGCCGCCAAATCGTGCAGCAGGGGGACGATGGCCCCGTCGCGCAGAAACTCGCATACCGCGCTTGGCCAATCGCAGTCGGCCTCCTCAAGTTGCAAGCGGTCCGCCAACAAGGCCGCGGAGAGTCGGAGCCGCGGTTCGCGGCGGGTGGCCCCCAGTAAAACAAAGGCCAGGCGATTAGCCAAGATTGTGCGTTGGTCCTCCGTTGCGGGGGGGGTCTCCGCCGGGCGCTCCACCCATTCGCCCACCTTCTCCAGGATGGCCGCCAGATTACGTTGCGTGGCCAGCCGGTCGAACCAGACATCATCGAACCCTGCGGCGCGGTCCAGCAGCCGAATCGGATCGGTGCGTTTAGACGGAAATGCCACCATGGGATCGGCCTTAAGTTCCTTGCGGGCAACCTCCCAGAAGCGCTTCCAATCCTGCTCCGGCACGACATCGGATTCGATCAACTTGCTCTTCAAGGCGGCCGCCGACAGGGAGCCAAAACTGGTCAGCGCCAGGCGCACCACATCTACCGGCGCTTCCTGGACCATCTGCTGGATGCCGCCCCGATCGCGATGCAGGCGGGCCAGCAGATGCGTGTCCTCCAAGCGTTCGAGAGATTCCGCCGCCACCTTCATGGCCAGCCCATGACCGGGACGACCCCGAAAATCGATTTCAATTTTCTTGTAAAGCGAATCGGCCTTACACACCACCCCGAAGCCCCAGGTCGGGTGCAGGCAGAGCACTCCGGGCTGGAGACTGCGCAGCAGCCGGAAGCGGCGTACACATTCCCGCGCGGCCAGTCGCTGACCAAACCCCGCCTCCTGCATCAACGCCAGCAGCAGGGGATTGGTTCCCGCGACGGTTTCGGCTGCCCTGATCCAATCCTTGCCGGTCATATAGTCGGGTGGAATATGTTTGGAACGCCAGTCCAGCAGGTCAACCCCGGCATCGACGTTCCCCGTTTTGGCCAGTGCCTCTTGAGCCAGGACGGGCCAGTCGCGGGCGGCCTCGGGCACTTCGGCCTGCTGGGCCTCATTGAGCAATTTGATCCAGGCCGCGGCGGAAGCCTGTTCATCATCCAACAAAGCCAAGACCCGGGTTTCAAAATCGTTAGAGGCGGGGAGGTCGCTCATGATCCTTCTTTCTGCAAAAACAATGCCGCAGAAAAACAGATCGGCCCGGCAAATGCAAGTCGCGCCGGAATTGGGAATTGTCAGCGTCGATCCCGACCGGTATCCTTCTGATCACCATGACCACGCCATCTCCCATGCGAACTGACCATGACAGCCTGGGCTCGCGCGCCGTGCCGGCCGATGCGCTTTACGGGGCACACACCTCGCGCTCCGTCGAAAGTTTTCGACTCTCCGGCAGTCCCCTGCCCATTGAAATCATCCACGGCATGACACTATTGAAGCTGGCCTGCGCCCAGGCCAACGCCGAACTCGGGCGACTGCCGACGAACAAGGAACAGGCCATCGCGGACGCCTGCCGTACTGTTTTATCCGGCCGTCTGGACGACGAATTCCCCATTGATCTCTATCAAGCCGGTTCGGGGACCTCGTCACACATGAATCTCAATGAGGTCCTGGCCCATCTCGCCAATGAAGCCATGGGTGGGCAGCGCGGCGACAAAGCGCCCGTTCATCCCAATGACGACGTCAACATGGGGCAATCCACCAATAATGTTTTCCCCTCGGGGGCTAAAATCGCGGTACTGGGCCAGGCGCTTTTGCTGGTCGATGCCCTGGCCGTTCTGGAAAAAGCCCTGCGCGCCAAAGCCGCTGAGTTCGCAACCGTCCTAAAAACCGGCCGCACCCACTTACAGGATGCCGTCCCGATCAGTCTAGGACAAGAGTTTGGCGCCTGGGCCCACGCGCTCCGCTGCGCGGCGAGTCGAATCCGCGAAACCGCCGAGCCGCTCAAAGAACTCGGCATTGGCGGCAACGCCGTCGGCACCGGCATCAATACGCCCTCCGCGTTCCGGTCGCACATTATCGCGGCTTTGAACAGCGCCACCGACGGCACCTTTCGCTCTGCCCGCGATGGCGTGTATACCACACAATTCATGACTGATTTCGCGCACGTTTCGGCCGCCTTCCGTTCCTGCGCCCTCGACCTGCAGCAGATTGCCAACAACCTGCGCCTGCTCGCTTCGGGGCCCAACACCGGCCTGGGGGAAATCCACCTGCCGCCGGTCGAGCCCGGCTCCAGCATCATGCCCGGGAAGGTCAATCCCTCGATATGCGAAGCGGTCAACATGGTGTGCATACAAGTCCAGGGTTTGGACCATGCCGTGGCGGTCGCCTGTGGGGCCGGCCAACTGGAACTCAACACCCACATGCCGCTCATCGGCGCCAATACGCTGCAGGAAGCCAAACTCCTTTCCGCAGCCGCGCGCATTCTCGCCGAAAATTGCATCGTTGGCCTCCTCGCCAATGCGGCCACCTGCCGCCACAATCTTGAGCGCAGCGCAGGACTGGCCACGCTGTTGAATCCACAACTCGGCTATGACCGCGTCGCGCAACTGGTAACGGAAGGGCTGGCCACCGGCAAACCACTGCGCGAACTGGTCATTGAAAAGGGGCTGATGACCGAAGCCGAATATGACCAGCGGCTTGCTGCCTCCACCGCGCCAAATCTGTGAGCCCGCGCCCGGCCCATTCCACAACACAACTTTATCCCGACGCCCCATTAACGGCCAGCGGCCTACCCCCGCGAATTCTGGCTGCGTTACGCGCCGCGGGAGCCACCCAACTCCGCGATTTGTGTTCACCGCTGCCCGCCTGTGAAGCACTCGCCATCGAGGACCGTGCCCTGCTCCAGCGGGTGGCGGGTTGGTGTGCGGCCGCCTGTGGCGGTGCACCGCCACCCCTCAATCTGCCGGAATGGCTGAGCCTCTTTCTGTCCCCGCGCCTGGCCGAGACCCTCCAACTCCACTTTGGCCTAATGGACTCCAAGAGCCGTCTTGCGCCACGGGAATCCACCTTGCGTGCTACGGGCCTCAAGCTGGGCATCACCCGCGAACGCGTCCGCCAACTGCTGCAACTGGCCCTCGGGTCTTTGCGGCAGCCGCTCCCGCTTCATGCGGCGGAGCCCCTCTTTCACAACGCCGTCCAGCAGCTCCAGGCCGCGGGCGGGGGACTTGCGACGCCGGCGCTGGCACGGCTGCGAGAGGCCGCCTGGGGCACCGCATCCCCGGTCGGGGGCTTCCGGCTGCTCGCGCGCCTGCAACCGAATCGCATCGTGATCTATCGCGATTTCTTCAGCGCCTTTTCTGCTCGTCAACTCGAGCGAACCGAAAAAGCAATGCGCGACCGCCTGGCCCTCGCCTCTGACCCGCTGCGCATTTCCGCCCTTGCTGCCCATCTCCCCGCCGCCGCCCGCCCCCCGGGCGTGAAATCGGTGGCCCCGCTATTACTTGTTTTATTGCGCCACATGCCCGACACCTTTGCCACGCGCGATGGACGCGCCGGCTTCATCGATGCACATGGCACCCTTCTTCTTCGCGAGATTCTGTCAGAAACCGGCGAAATTCCGCTACGGATTCTCCTGGACCAATTCAACCGCCGCTTGCATCCGGAATGCCGCCGTGGCAGCGGTACGCTGCGTCGTCTACTGAGCCAGGACCCCCAAATCCACAAACCCGCCCCTGGTCGCTATGCTCTCCCCGGCGGTCGGCAAACCGACCTGCCGCTGCACATCGATTGAGGAGGCCCAAACAAGGAAGCCCCGGACGGGGTCGCGGCCGAATCCCCCAGCGTTACTGAATGGCCACGCGGGTCGCCTTCAGCAACGCCCGCCACATCTTTGCCGGTGTGTCAGCCTCCAACAGTTTTTCACGATTTTCAGGTTTCTGGAACACCTGCGCGAGACCCGACAGCAATTTGAGATAGAAGGCACTGGCGGCAGTGGGAATGACCATCAGAAAAATGATGCGTGTCGTGGCTTCGCCGGCGGGATCAAACTTGATGCCCTTGGGTGCGATCCCCAACGCAAACGTCAACGCCCCGCCCTCCACGCAACGCACGTGAGGAAACGCCAGGCCGTTTTCAACCGCGGTGGAAATGATGGTTTCACGCTGGAGCGCGGCCTCCAGCAATTTATCGGCATCGTCGACGAACCCTTCGTCATCGAGTTTCTGGCACAGTTCGGCGAGCACGTCGTCGCGCTTAGTTCCCTGGAGGGCGGGGATCATAAGCGACGATGCCGAGAACCGTTCAACGCCGACTTTGGGCGGATCGCTACGGCGGGGTGACTTGCGTATGTTACGAGCGCCCGAGGCCCGATGGAACAAGAGGCGGGCGCACGACGGACATTGATAAATTTGTTCGGCGGCATGCACCAGGTGGACCAGTGAAACCGGCAGGGTCATGCCGCAGGCCGTACATACGCCATTGACCACGGGGACAATCGCCAACGGACTTTTTTGGAGCAAACGGGTAAACTGCTGGTTGATATCGGCGGGCAACTCCTGGGTCAGCGCGTGGATGGAGTCATCCAATGGGCCCAACTGAGCCCCCGGCATGCCAGCCTCCTGCTGGGCGCGGGCAATAATTAATTCTTGTAATTGGACGAGGAGGTTAATGGTCGGTTGCATGGATATCCTGGGTGTAGACATAAGACAAATACTCGAATGCGTGGGCTGTGTTGTTCGCGAACGTTCTACCTTTAGAATCCAAGGCTGTAAAGAAAAAGTTCACGACACGTCGATACATGGATCGACTATCGTGTCCCGCGTGGCGTTTTTTTCATCAGTGAGGGTACGGCCAACCAGGCACGACGGCGGTCTGGCGGCAACCGTTCAATGGCATAGCGCAACATGGTGCGCGGCATGCGGGGAGCATGGCAGGACAAAAAGGCCTCCAGAGCCGCCTCATCCCGTTTACCCGCTTCGCGCAACATCCAGCCGGTTGCTTTGTGCATCAAATCTTCGGGATCGTCCAACACGCGTGGCGCCAGCCAGAACGTGTTGGCGAGATGCCCTCGGCGGATATGGTCCAACGTCGCCACCATGGCTATCCGCCGCGACCACAACGAAGGGGATGCAGCCAACCGGGCCAGCACCGACCGACCACCACCTACAGGCAAATGGCGGCCCACGATGCCCGGGGCACTCACATCCACTAAATCCCAGTTGTTGACCCGTTGCCTCCGCGCCAGATAAAAATCATAAATAGCTTGTTTCTCGCTCTTCCCGCCCTGGCGATAGGCCCCCAGCAGAGCCACCAGCGCAAAAAACCGCGCCTCGTGCACTGTTGAGGCCAGCAGGTCGTCGGCCACCGCCAGTGGCACCACTTGGAATTGTGCGAGGATTGCGCGTATCTGTGGCACTTTCAGCCCCCAAAATTCGTCACCGGCGCCATAGTCCCCGGGGGCAGTTTTGAAAAATCGGCGCAGGATCGCGGCCTGATCCGGGTTGCGTTGGCGCTTCAGTTCGCGCCAGACCGCTGCCGTTGTCGCCCGCCCCGACCCCTTGATCATTTCAGCGTTTCCAGCACGGGAGTGGTAAAGGCCCATACGCCGGTCTGGGCCCCGATCTCGGAGCGCAAGATTTGCAGACGTCCCATCAAGCGATCTGCCACGGCGTCATCCACGACGACAAATGCCCCCGAGTTGGCTCCCGGCCAGACGTGGGTATCCATCCGCGTACCGCTTTGGGGGCCACGCCCTGTCATCCGTCGCCAGCGCGACATGCCCACGATGCCCATCTCGTCGAGCAGGTCCTGAATGTCGTCCGTCAATACGATATCGTGTAAAATCCAAACCGCTTTCATACCCGCACTCCCTTCTCGGCGGCCGCTTGCTCCTGTTTGCGCGCGGTCCGCGAATGGGCCAGGCTGTACAGGGTCGGCACCAGCACCAGCGTGACCAGCATGGAAAAAATCAGTCCGCCCACAATCGTCGCGGCCATCGGTTTCCACGTTGCCGCCCCTTCGCCCCGGCTCAGGATCATCGGGATCATGGCCAGGGAGGTCGTCATCGTGGTAATCAGCACCGGACGCAATCGCGAGCGCCCGGCATGGATAATCGCCTCGGCCAATCGTTGGCCGCGCGCGCGCAGCAGATTGATATAATCGATCAGCACGATGGCATTATTCACCACCACGCCCACCAGCAGAATCATGCCGATGAACGACATGATGCTCACCGTCAGCCGCAGCAGCGTCAGGCTGATGGCTACACCTGTGAAGGCGAACGGAATTGAAAACAGGATCAGGAACGGGTCGAGCAGGCTCTCGAACTGCGAGGCCATCACCATATAAACCAGCACGATACCCAGCACCAGCATCAAGCCCATTTGGCGAAAGGATTCCTCCTGGTCCTCTGCCGTGCCGCCAAAATGAATGCCGATACCCGAGGGCAGGGGCACCTCGTTGGCCAGCCGCTGGCGCAGATCGCGGACGACCTCGCCACTGCTGCGCCCATAAACGTCGGCCGTCACCTGGATCATCCGCTCCTGGTTGCGGCGGTCGATTTGCAACGCTCCGAGGCGTTCCACGATCGTCGCCACGCTGTCGAGCCGAATCCGCCCACCACCGGGCACCACAATTTCGGTCTGTGCGATATCCTCAATTGTCCGCCGGTAGGGTTCATCCAGGCGCAGCACGATGTCATACTCTTCATCGGACTCGCGATACATCGTCGCTGTCGTACCATAGAAGAGTGTACGCACACTCGAAGCGACCTGCGCCACATTCAGGCCATGCGCCGCCGCCTTGACACGATCAATCTCCACCCGGATTTCCGGCCGCCCGGGGTCGCGGCCAATCTCGGCATCCACCGTCCCCGGTGTCGTGTTGACGACCTCCAGAACCTGTTCGGCCACGCCTTGAAGAATGTCGAGGTCAAAGCCCAGCACTTCAATGACGATGGGCTTACCGCCCCCGCCGGGCCCCATCTGGGACGTATCCACATTGAACTTCTGGGTTTCCGGCCACTGGCTGACGACATCGGCCACGGCACGGCCCATCTCTTTGAGTCCGCGCGTCCGCTGGGTCTGCGGCACCAGACGCATCATCACCGCACCGATGTGCGAACCGCCCTGTCCCCAGCCGCCCGCCTCGCCGCAGCGCCACGCATACACTTGTATATTCTCGAGGCCGATCTCCTCCAGGGCCACGTCGAGAATCCGTTGTCCCAGCGCGGCGGTCTCTTCCACCCGCGTCCCGATGGGCGTTTGGTAACGCAACGTCAATCGCCCGTTATCGTCTTCCGGCGAATATTCCGATCCCAGCCCCATAAACAACACCACGCTGCTTGCAAAGATACCCAGCGCGGCGAGTACCACCAGCCAGCGCCATCGCAGCGCGCGCTCCAACAGCCGGGAATAGGCCGCATCGATAGAGTCAAACCAGTCTTCACTCCAGGCATGGAAGGCCTCGGTGATGTGCCGCCGCTTCTTGCGTTTCGCCGCGGCCTTTAGCAGGCGCGAGCCCAGCATGGGGGTCAGCCACAGGGCGCACACCAGGCTCGCCGTCAGCGTGGCCACCAACAGGCCGCCCAACTGTTTGAACATGATCCCCGCTTCCCCCTCCAGGAAAATCAATGGGACAAAGACAACAATCGTCGTCAACGTCGACGCGCTGATGGCCATCCCCACCTCTTCACTGCCGAACATCGCCGCTTCGCGCGGGGCCATCCCCTTATCCACTTTGGTGGTGATGTTCTCCAACACCACCACCGCGTTGTCCACGACCATCCCCATCGCAATCGCCAAACTGGCCAGCGAGATGATGTTGATCGTCCAGCCCATCGTCCACAAAAAGATGATGGCCAGAATCAATGAAAACGGGATGGTCAGGGCGATGATCAATGCCGAGCGTACATTGCGCAGGAAGAAAAAGGCCGTCAACACCACGAATACGAAGGCCCAGCGGATGGTCATGGCCACGTTACTGATCGACTGGGTGATGGTTTCGCTGGTATCGAAAATCTGGTGGATTTCAATGTCCCGCGGCAGCGTGGGCAGGATATTCTCCTCGAGTTCGCGCGTGACTTCCCGGGCAGTTGACACGGTATTCGCTCCGGAACGCTTCTGAATCATCATCATGATCGCGCGGCGGCCCATCACATTGGATAGCCGGGTTTCCTCCGCAAAACCATCTGCCACCTCCGCCACATCGCGCAGCCGTACCAGCGCGCCCCCCGACGCGCGAATAACAATTTCGCCGATTTGCTCCGGGGCCGTGAATTCGCCGGGCACGCGAATGGTGTAGTCGAGTCGGCCCACTTTGACATTGCCGGCCGGCAGGGTAACATTTTCTTCGGCCAGCGCCGCCGCGACCCGATCAAACTGCAACCCGTAACCCGCTAGGCGCACGGGATCGAGCTGGATATTGATCTGCCGCTCCAAGCCACCAAACAAGGTGACCGCCCCCACTCCCGGCAAGCGTTTGAGCGGATCGGCCACCTCATTGTTGACGATTTCCTCGAGTGCTTCCAGGCTCTCATCGCACGTCACGCCGTAAAACTGAATCGGAATCTGCGAGGTATTGAATTTGCGCAGCCAGGGCGCATCCGCATCATCCGGCAGCACCTGGCGAATCCGTTCCAGGTTGCTGCGAATGTCGTTAGAGGCTTCATCCAGATTCGTGCCCCAGATAAACTCGCACGTCACGCTGGAAACGCCTTCGATGGTGGCACTGGTCATTTCCTCGAGGCCGTTGACCGTTCCCAGGGAGCGTTCCACCACCTTGGTGACCATGCTCTCGACATCCTCGGCACTCACGCCTTCCCACGTCGTGACCACCGTGACGGTGGGCCGTTCGATTTCGGGCAGATAATCCACGGGCAATTGGGTCACCATCACCACCCCCATCACGAAGATGGCCAGGAAAAACATCAGCGTGGTGACGGGCTTTTGAACGCCCAGTTCTGGCAATTTCATCGTCGGTTACTCCGCGGCTTCCGCGGCCGCCACGCGTTCGATCGGCGTGCCGTCTGTCAATTTGTTCTGGCCCATCACCACGTACTCTGTCCCTTCGGCCAGTCCTTCGGCTATTTCGATGAAAGCCCCATCGCGCAAGCCGGTTTTGACCGGTGTGGCCTGCGCCATCCCGTCCTCCACCGTAAATACCACATAGCGATCCAAAACCCGAATCACGGAAGAGGCGGGCACCACCAGAGCGCCGGGGCGGGCGGCCAGAGTCAACTTCGCGGTAGCATACATTCCTGGCCGCAGCGGCCAAGAGCCATTGGTCTTCGGATTGGGCAGGTGCACCTCCGCCCGCACCGTGCGCGTGGCCGGATTAGCCTCGGGGAACACCCGCGCCACGATGCAATTCATCTCACGCCCAGGCCAGACATCTGTCGTCACCGCCACCTGGGTTTGGCCCTCCTCCAGCATAGGCAGCAGCCGCGCCGGAATCGCCAACATCAGCCGCAGCGGATTCATTTGAGCAATCTTGACGATGGCCACCGCTGGCCCGACCATCGCCCCTGGATCCACCCGGCGTTCCATCACCACGCCATTCATCGGGGCGCGGATTCTGGTTTCACTCAAATTGACTTTGGCCAGATCAAGCTGCGCCTGGGCCTGGGCCAGAGCGGCCTTGGCGCTTTCATGCGCCGTCACGGCGGCATCCCGCGCCTGTTCGGTGGCCACTTCCTCGGCAAATAGCGCCTCCAAACGCTCACGTTCCCGCCCGCGGTCGGCCAGGGTCACGTCCGCCTGACGTGCCTGCGCCTCTGCCAGGGCTACGCGCGCCTCCAGCTCACGGCGATCGATTTCAGCCATCACCTGGCCACGCTGCACCTCGACGCCTTCGGTGATCGGGTCACCGGTCGGAAGTTCCAGCTTCTCCAGTCGGCCTTGCATCTTCGGATTCACCTCCACCGACACCGGCGACTCCAATTCACCCGTAAACAGCAGGACCTCGGAGATATCACGCCGTTCCACGAACGCCGTCCGTACCGGCACCGGACCTCGGGCCGCCTGTCGCCCGCTGTTCGGTTGCGCCGCTTTTTTCGAACAGCCAGACAACAGGCTCAGCGCCAGCGCCACGCCCAAGAAACTCATGAGTCGTTTTTTCATTGTGTTCTCCACTTTATTTAACCGGTCCCTCCGATGGCGGGTCCTGCGTCAATACCGGCATGGCGGGCAACGCGTCGGAAGACAGCAGGCCCATCGCCTGTTGCAACGCCACGCGCGCCATCACATGACTAAAAATAGACTGGTAATAGTTGGCGGACGCCTTGGTCAGTGCCTGGCGCGCATCCATCACCTCGACCGGTGTATTTTGGCCCTCTTTCAGACCCGCTTCCACCAGCCGCAAGGCTTCTTGGGCCGTCTCCAGGTTCTGATTCTGCGAATGCGCAAATTCCTCTGCCGTCGTCAACGACAGCACCGCTTGACGGATTTCGCTGACAACCTTTTCCTCGGTATCCTGCAACGCAATAGCCAACTGGCGTTCCTGGGCGCGCTCTTGAATCAGCGTGCCTCTCCGGTCGAGCCCGTCGAAGATGGGCAAGGTCACTTGAATACCCGCCTGCCATTCGTCGCCCCATTCCTCCCGCGAACTATCATGCGGATCGGGATTCGCCCACGACTGCGCAACATAGCCGGATACCTCCGGCCAATAGCGGCTTTTGGCCACCGCCACACTCTCGCCTTGCAGGCGCAACGCATACTCGGCCACCGCCAGGTCGGCGCGATTTTCCAGCGCAATTCGCACCGCCGACAGGAACGAGATATCCTCCACCACCAGCGGCAGCTCGTCCACCAGCTCCGCCTCACTTTCCGGCGACGCCCCCATCAACCGGTAAAGCGCCGTATAGGCCACATCCTTGTCGTTGCGCGCCTGCAACACCTGTGCGCGAAAATTCGACACCTCGACCTGCGCCCGCAATTCGTCATAGTTCGACGCCATCCCCTGCCGCCGCCGCGCCTTGGCGTCGGCCAATTGCCGCTCGGCCGTTTCCAATGCCGTCTGGTTCACGCCCAGTAAATGCTCGCTGAGCACGGCCTGGTAGTAGGCGCGAATGGTTTCGCGCTGCACGGTTTCGGTCGCCGCCTGAATCACGGCGGCAGTCCACTCCTCATAGAGCTTGGCCGCCCGCAATGCGGCACCGATCCGCCCATTAAATAACGGCTGCGTCAGCCGCAGCCCCGCATTATATTGGTCCGCCGAGCGGACGATGAACTCGGTGCCAACCGGCAGCGTGGTCCTCTGCTCCTCATCCAGCCGCACATAACCTGCAGTCAGATTCAGCGACGGCAGGGCTTCCGCATAGGACGCCACGATACGCCCGCGGGCGATCTCCCGCCCCTCCCGCTCCTGTTGCAACTCGCGATTATACCCCTGGGACAACGTCACGGCCTCCCACAGCAACAGCGGCCCCGACAAATACACGCCATGGGAGGTACTCACCTTCCGGCTCAGATCCTCTAGCCGCTGCGCCGCCGATTCCGCGCGGATGTCCCGCATCTGATCCGCATTCGGTACGCTGACGCAGCCCGCCGCCAGCATGAGCGCCAGCGACACCACCGCCCCCCCGCCCCATCTGATTTCATTCATCATCATCGTCATCCTTCTCACGTCTGTCGTTGGCCGGTCTCAGTGAGTTACAGCACTGCCGTCAACATCGCTGGATTTTTCAAGTCGTCCTCGAATAATCGGCTTAATTCACGCCAAACCGGCCCCGGTTTGCCATCGCCCACGGTCCGCCCGGCAAACTCCCTGACCGCCGTCACATGCGGACTCGTGCCAAACACCAACATTTCCGCCGCCTGCTCCAGCTCGGCCAGCGGCACATTGGCCTCCTCCACCCCGGCCAGCAGACCGGCGGGCACCAATTGCTCTCGCGCCAGACGCATCACGCGCAGCATGGTCGTGCCCATCAAAATATGATCCGGCCGCGGCACCTTCAAAATACCCTCCGCAGTCACGACCCCGAAATTCTCGGTTTGCAATTCGGTCATGTAGCCCTCCTGATCAAACCCCAGGATAAAATCCACCCCGGCATCCACCGCCTGCTTCTTCATCAACACATTGGACAGATAATTCACACTTTTGACCTGCGAAAACGCCCCCCCCCCGCTTGGCCCACCACTCACCCCCACCGTGGCTCCTTGCGGATTCGTCGCCATGAACGGCGGGGGCAGCCGAATCGCCAGCACCATCAGCAGCGGCTCCGGACATTCATAGGGATTGGTCGAATGCCCGCCGGGCCCCCGCGACACAAAAATACGAATCAGTGCATCCCGTCGCCCCGCCGCCTTCAGCACCTCGCCCAGAATCCGCCGGATGTCCTCACGGCTCCACCGCATCTTCAACGCGATGGCATTGGCACCATTTTCCAGCCGCGCCACATGTGCATCCAAATTATAAACCGCCCCATCAACGCACTTGAACGTCTCAAACAAGCCATCGCCCCGGTGCACCATATGGTCATCCACCGGCACGACCATCAGGTTCGGCTCGGTGGTAATGGCATCCCACCAGCTCGAATACATCGCATAATAGTCCGCCTGATACGCCGGCCGGTGCGCCCGGCAGAACGCCTCGAAATCGCTAATCCCAAAAGTTGTTTTCATCCTCTTCGTCTCGTCCTCATTTGCGCTTGTGCGCCGGTGGCAGCCCCAGTTGCTCACGATACTTCGCGACCGTCCGCCGGGCCACCTGAATTCCCTGGGTCTTCAGCTTGTCTGCGATGGCCTGATCGGACAGCGGTCGGCGCACATCCTCGCGCTCAATGATCTGGGCCACCGCCTCCTTGACCGCTTCCGTCGAGATGCTCCCACCGTCCGCCTTCGGCAGCCCAGTCGTAAAGAAAAATCGCAGCTCGAACACCCCCTGCGGTGTCCGCACATACTTGCCCGACACGGCACGGCCCACCGTCGTCTCATGTACCCCCAGCTCGTCCGCCAGCGATCCCATCGTCATCGGCTTCAGCTTCGATATCCCCTGCTCGAAAAAGTCTTCCTGCGCCACCGCAATCGCTTCGGCAATCTTGCGGATCGTTTTTCCCCGTTGGACCAGACTATCCATAATGAACTTGCCCGAACGAATTTTTTCCGCGAGGTACTTGCGCGCCTCCTCTGCCGTCGCCGGGTCTTCCAGCATGGACTCGTATTCCGCGCTGATGCGCAGTCGCGGCAGCGCCTCCCGCCGCATCTCCACCTCATAGCCCCCCCCCGGTGCCTGCCGGATTTCCGCCTCCGGCGTCACATAGACCGCTGGCGGCGCCGAAAATTGAGCACCTGGTTTCGGGTCCAGCGACTCAATCCGCTTTATGGCCTCCGCCACCTCCCCCACGGGCACTTTCAACGCCTTCGCCAAGTCCGCCGGAGTCGCCTCCCCCAGGGCCTCCAGATGCGCCTCCACCAGCCGCACCGCCAGCGAACGGTCGCCGCATCCCGCCCGCCGCAACTGAATCAGCAGGCATTCTCTCAGGTCCCGCGCGGCCACCCCTGCGGGCTCAAACTCCTGCACCACGGCCAGGGCTTCGTCCACAACCGCCGCATCCACCCCCGCGTCGCGCGCAATTTCGTCCAGCGCCGCCGCCAGCCAGCCGTTCTCATCGACATTGCCAATAATGTATTCCCCCGCCTGCTTTGCCGACTCCGCCAAGCCCGATTCGTTCAACTGCTCCGCCAGGTGCGCGTGCAGCGATGGCGGGGCTGTGATCGAATCCAAGAAGTATTGCCGTTTTTCTTCTGCCGCCGGCGTCGGTGGCGGCAGCCCCGGCGCGGCATCCATCGGCCGCGGCTCGAGCATTTTCTCCAATGCATCGATCTCCCGCCCATAATCATCCGGCTCGTAATCGTTCTCCCGGTCCACATCATTAAAGGTCGCCGCCGTCAGCGGCTCCGCCACCGGCAATTGCGCCTGCCCATCGCCCACCTTCTCCTCCAACGCCGGATTCTGCTCCAATTCCGCCCGCACCATCTCGCGCAACTCCGGCCAGGGCACCTGCAAAAACGTCAATGCCTGCATCATGCGCGGCGCCAGCTTCATCTCCTGGCGCATCTGCTGATTCTGTGACAATCTGGCTTTCATAGCCCCCCTACTCTACTCGAACCCCCCGGCTCCTGCACACCCCAAAGCATGAAACCACTGGAAGCATTGGGGTCAGCCCTTAAAATATGAATCTACGTCGACGGCTTGCAGTGGGGCCCTATAAATCAGGCTTGTTCGCTGTTGAGAGGTCTGTCTCCGTCTTCCCCCCTTGAAAAGTGGATATTGGACCCAGCCTTCGGCTTGGTAAGTACTGACTATTCCTACCCTGGCGGTGCCGTGCTACCCCTTTCGTCCCGTGGCCAGCACGGCATCCACCCGCCCCAACAGCGTCGCGGCATCCACCCGCTCTTCGAGCGTCCGTGCCAGTTCACCAAACCCCTTAAATCCCCGCAGATAGCGCACCAGATGCGGCCGCATCACCAGGCACGCGGTCAGCTCCGCGCCCAGTTTCAGCTCTTTTGCCCCGCGCCGCGCCATCAAGTCCAGTGCCCGCCGCAGGTGTTGATGAATCATCGCGCGCACCTCATCTACATCCGGCAGCCGCGGTTCGCGCCCGGCGGCCCGATCGCGGATATCCCGGAACAGCCACGGATTTCCCAGCGTCACGCGGCCGATCATGACGCCATCCACCCCCGTTTCGGCCACCATCCGGAAGACATCGGCGGCTGTCTTCACGCCCCCATTCCCGATCACCGGCACCTTACGCGTCCGCTTCACCTCCGCGATCAAGTCCCAGTTCGACGGTCCGGAATGCCGCACCGCCGCCACCCGCCCATGCAGAAAGATGGCGGCGGCCCCCGCCGCCTCCACCCCCGCGGTGGTTTCAAGCACATTGATCGTATCTGCGTTCCAGCCCAGACGCGTCTTGAGCGTCACTGGCAGCCGCCCCGCCACCGCCGCCACCACCTGGCGCGTAATCTCGGCCATTTTTGCCGGCTGGCGCATCAGCCCTGCGCCGTCGCCGCGATTACGGATTTTCGGCATGGGACAGCCCGCATTGATGTCGAGGAAATCGAACACCCCCTGCCCTGCTATCCAATCCGCTGCTGCCGCCATCACCCCCGCGTCGGAGCCATACAATTGCGCCCCGAGCGGATGCTCGTCGCCCCACCGCTCCAGCACCCGTGCCGTCCGCGTGCGGTTGCGCATCAGCCCCTGCGAACTCACCATCTCCGTCACCACCGCCCCGCAGCCTTGCTCCAGGCACAGCGACCGGAATGCCCCATCCGTATACCCCGCCATCGGGGCCAAAAATACCGGCCACTCCACTCGGAGTGACCCCATTTGCAGCGGTTGGAGCTGGAATGCGGACATGCGCATCATCCTACGGCACTTTTCCACACTATGGAAAAGTTTTTCGTGCTTTTTCCACGCTATGGAAAAATGTCGCACGTTTTTTCCACGCTATGGAAAACTATTTTCCACAGTGTGGAAAACGGTGGTGGTTTCCCCCGTGGGCTCGCCCGTCCTTTTTTACGCCCGCGGGCGGCGGTAAGTCTTACGCAACAGGCCGGCCAGCAGGGGATTTCTTGCGCGGCGCAGTCGCTGCTTGAGTTCACGGCAATCCACCCCCCCCTGCATCCGGACGCGGCGCATTGCAAATATGGGCGTCCCGGGGCGGTTGGCTCCGCAGTCCATCGACAGCGCGGCCTCATAGCCGGCTAATAGCGCGGACTCGATGGCGACATCATCGTATTCCCCCCAGGGCCAACTCATCGCCCGCGAGGGCGTGCCCGTGATCTCTTCCAGGCGTTCGCGGCACAGGGTGAATTCGTTGAGACAAAACTCGATCCGCTCGCTGGTGGTGCGCTCGATCAGGCGGCTATCGAGCAGAACATCGGTGGAGGCCGGCCAGAATCCGTTATGGGCATAGGCCGATCCGCTGGGATACATGGGCAGTCCGTCGCGCATCTCCAGGTAAATCCCGCGGACCCCGGGATGCATGTCGCCGGGATCGCGCTCGATGGGTTGGTCCGACCGGAAACACGCCTGATGCGTGTGGGTGTGCCCGAACAGTCCGTGCCCCTGCTCCTCGACCAGCGCGCGCAGCTCGGTGCGATTCATGAAGGCGCTCGGATCGTTGCGTTCGATGGCGCGGTCCCAGGCGTCACGCGCCACGGGCAAGCCGCGCAAATCGGTGCCTGGCGTGGTGGCATCGGGATGCATGGGGCCATCGTGCAGATAGGCGGTGGCGACGCCAAAGGACGCGCACACGCCAAATTTTTTCAGCAAGGGCGCCGCATGCACCCAGTTGTCGAGATAGCAATCGTCGAAGGTCAGCACATACGACTGCGGTGGGGGGCGGGGGGCGCCCTTGACATAGTCAATGGCCTGGTCCAGCGGCAGGCTGTGCCACTCGTGCGTCGTCAACCACTCGAGATGCGACGCAAACTCCTCCGGGGTGATGCCGCACACCGGTGAAATATTGCGGTAGCACAAGATGGGCACGCTAGGATTCATGCTGCTTCATCGTAGGAAAATCCTGTCGGATGTATAGACAATTCCTCGACCGCCCATGTCCTTCCACCGGGCAATGGAAT
>JAQUJC010000081.1 GCA_028681135.1 Kiritimatiellia bacterium
GGCCACGACTACGATCGCGCTGTGTGGGATTAAGTTCTTCTTTGAGCAGGTGCTCAAGCGTGACTGGACGGCGATGGATATTCCGCGTCCCCGCGCGGAGCACAAGCTGCCCGTCGTGCTCTCGTGCAAGGAGGTCTGGCGGATTCTGGGTATGGTGCGTGAGCTGCGCCACCGGGCCTGCCTGACGCTGATCTATACCTGTGGGCTGCGGTTGGGCGAAGGTTGCCGTTTGCGAGTCGGTGACATCCCCCCAGAACACCTTCTGAGAATGGTTTCCCCGGCTCATCACATGATAAACCGACCGCGCATATTCTGCTCGCGACCTCCTCGGCATGGCCCAATTTCATCACATCCGACTCTGCCCTCCCAAACAGAATTATATATTGTAGGACTGGTGCCTCTCTGGCTATTGCGCTGCCCTCACGAGGCGGAAGCCCAGGGTCATGAACGCGCCGCTGGGCGTGAGGGAGTCGCGATACGCAACGCGGCAGAACTTGGCGGGGGCGGCCCAGTAGCCACCCCGTATCGCCCGTTTTGCGCCGGCCGACGTCGGACCTCGGGGATCCGTGCTGGGCGAACTGGCGTAGTACATGCTGTTGTACCAGTCCCAGCACCACTCATGCATATTCCCCTCCATGTCATACAGCCCATATCCGTTCGGCGTGAACGTACCTACCGGACTCGTATAAGGCATTCCTCCGCTGTCGTAGTCCGGATGATAGGTGTTGCTCGTGTAGGGGCTGATGTCATAGCTGTATGCACTCCCATTCGCGCTGTAGTTTGCCCTTGTGTGCCGTATGGTATCCACACCCGTCCACGGAAACCGCGTGCCCGGTGCCCCCCCGCGGGCCGCTTTTTCCCACTCCGCTTCCGTCGGTAAACGGTAGCCGTTGGCGTACCAGTCGCATGCCGGAGCAAGGAATCCCGTTCGATAAACCGTTCCGGTCGTGGTTTCCGCAAGATAACAGGGCCTCAGCCCTTCCATTTCACTTCGGGCGTTCGCCCATTTCACGCAGTCGTACCAAGTCACCGAATGTATCGGGTGGTTTGTCGCCTTGCCCGATGCGACGTCATCAAAGCTGTATCCATTCGTTGTCGCCCATGCATATACTTCGTCCCACTTGGCTTTTGTCACTTCCGTCGTATCCATGTAGAACGCACTGATGAAGTTGGTGTGCAGCGGTAATTCCGCGCTTCCCCCATCGCCGAAGGTGTCGCCCATGACGAACTCGCCCGCTGGTATCAGCGCCATCCCCTCAGGCGTCTCTCTCATCCCTGCCGCGTCTAACCGCGCTTCCAAATCGCCTATGCGTTGATAGATCTCTTCAAGTGTATGCATGGTTGCGCCCGGGGCGCCCGGAGGAGTCAAATCCCCCGCCCACGCACTATCGAACGCCACCATGGCCAACATGGCCACTGCCGTTAGGACTCCTGTAATCGTCCGGTCCGTTGCCTTCATCATGCCGTCTCCTTTCAGTAGCTGATTTTTGTCTTCTGACCTCTGCCTGCCCTCCATCGCTCGAAGAGCGACGGAGGGACCTTTGTAATTTTTATGGCGTCACCTTCACCTCCACGCTGTAGAACGCCCGCGCTGCTGTGTTGGTGTCCTGCACGGTCTGCTCAGCTCCTGCGCCCGGCACGCTCACCTGTCCGACCACGTTGCTCCAGCCGCCTGCCGTCAAGTCCCCGCGCCGCATCAGCGTGTAGTAGCGCCGCGTCGAGGCGGGCATGAAGGCCACATCCGTACCCGCTGTGGCGTTTAACACCGACGTGATCCGCAGGTAATCGCCCGCGACGTTGGGGTCGGTGTCCATCGCGTATTTGGCCGACGCGGGTACGCCGTCCCCGGCGTTGTAGTCCTCGGTCACGCCGTGCGCGTTCAGCCACCAGTTTGGCGTGCCCTGTGGCTGGGTGTAGAACGCCATCGAACGCACCCCGTAGGCGGGGGAAGCGCCTTTGAATTTCAGCCAACCGATGTTTTCCCCCCAGGCGTGGCCCGAAAACTCGCCGTTCGCCGGATTGATCGCCGCGTCGCATTGCGCCGCGCCGAAGTTGATCCACCCTACGTTCTCGCCCCAGGCGTAGCCCGAGAGATCACCATTGGCCGTCAGGTTTACGCCCCAGTTGTTGCCGGTGGTGTTGGCGTATGGCCCACCCCCGGCGATGCCCATGACGATCCACCCGATGTTCTCCCCCCAGGCATAGCCCGAAAGCCAGCCGCCGGTCCCTTCATAGTGGTGAACCGTGACCTCGTGATCCACCGGCGCGGTGTTTGCCCAGCCGACGTTTTCTCCCCAAGTGTACTTGTGCGCCGGATCCGTTCCCGTGTTGTCTGCCACCGCCGCCAATGTCCCCGCCAGCAGCGCAATGGCCATACATTCGATTACTCGCATAGCGCTTTTCCTTTCCGCTTCCTCAACCGATGAACGTCATAGGTCAGGAGACGCGACCCCTTGTGGGTTGTAGCCCCTTGGCCCACTTGAATCGCCTCAAAACCCTTTTCAGGTGAGAGATGTCCTTCCTCAAAGGCACTAAATGTGACGGGCTCACCGCTGGGGCGGGTTCCAAGTAAAGGCACACACTCAATGAATAGAAGCATACTGAAACATTGCACGTTTACGCGGAAGTTCAACTGCTGAAGCGATTTTCACTCGAAACAGACGGTCGTGTGCAGCCTGGACCGGGGGGGCGGGGGAGGAGCCCTGCGCGAACGCTTTGGGCTTGAAAATTTGGCAGTACTGCCGATTCGCCCAGCTATCAGTGGGCGGTTGGAGGCGACCGCAACGGCACCAGAGGCGGCAGCGGCGACGGATGCGGTGGTCCGGGCGGTGGGCCGCCAGGCCCTGATTCGTCCAGAACGACCCCAGGCCAAGGCTACGCCACCACATATTGAGCTGCACTGGAGCAACGGCCGGGTCGAGCGCGTCCCCAATCGGACACTGCGCTTGGCCTGCAGTTGCGCCCTGTGTGTCGACGAAATGAGCCGCAAACCGGTGTTCGACCCGGCTACGGTGCCGGAGGACATCCACGCGACGGAACTTTGGACCATCGGCAACTACGCCTTGGGCGTCGTTTGGGCCGAGGGGCACTCCACGAACGATTTTCCTTTTCAGATGATCGAGACGCTGGTTGCCGAGGCCGGAAAATAACCCACCGCTATACCGGCTATAAAAGAGCCCATATAACTAGACAATGCGGGCAGACTGTGGTGAAATAGTGGCATGATCCACTTACCCAAACCCGTCGAATATGCGTTGATGGCCCTGGGGGAGATGCAGGCAGGGAAACCGGGACAGTTATTTTCAGTGCGCACCCTGGTCGATCACCTTGGCATTCCCTATGACCGAACCAGCAAGGTGTTACAGGCCATGGGGCGAGCCGGCATCCTGCGCGCCGTGCGGGGAAAATATGGCGGATACCAGATCGCGCGCGACCTGGATACGGTTTCGCTGGCCACGCTAATGACGGTTGTGGTTGGGCCGCAGGCCATTGCCGACTGCCTACAGCCAGGACAGACCTGCCCGCATCGTGACCGGTGTACCATCCGACGCGGGATCGTCCGTATTGCGGCCAAAACCAGGGCATTTTTGGAATCGATTCCTATTCAAGAGATGATTGCTCCTTAACGTGGAATATTCATCCGGTTGACCCACTCTGTTTCTACTCTAATCAACTGCGGCTCACCCAGAGGGTTCGCCCTACCTAGGGTGAGCGGACTTCGTTTGGGGTAGGGCGAGGCTGCCTGTCCGCCGTGGTGGATCCCTGCTGAGCCGAGTGGTCTTGCTTTTCATGGCCGCCGACAGAATAGGCCCCTGTGTTTTTAATTCGGCCTTAAAATAGCTGATATAAATATTTGCAACCCGGTACGGACCGGTTTACGTTGCTGGAGAATCGCGAGAAGGTAAACCGGACTTTCATGATGCAAATCGAGCAATTACAACGCCGCGGGCGTGAATACAAATTTGGGTTTGAAACAAAAATCGAACAGGACACCTTTCCCAAGGGCCTGAACGAAGATGTTGTGCGAGCCATTTCGAAGCGCAAAGGGGAGCCGGACTTCTTGCTCGATTTCCGGCTCAAAGCCTATGCTTGGTGGAAAGAACAATCGGCCCCAACTTGGGCGGCGGTAGAATTTCCACCGATTGATTTCCAAGACATCCGCTATTTTTCGGCCCCGAAGTCAATGGCGGGTGCTCCCCGCAGCTTGGATGAGATCGATCCAAAACTGTTGAGCACTTTCAATCGGCTGGGCATTCCGCTCCAAGAACACGAACGGCTCGGGGGGGTGGCCGTGGACGCGGTATTCGATAGCGTTTCGGTCGGTACCACCCACCAAAAAATGTTGGCGGAGCATGGAATTATCTTTTGCTCGTTTTCTGAAGCGGCCCGGCTCCATCCCGAACTGGTGCAGAAGTATCTAGGCTGTGTGGTGCCGCCCACCGATAATTTCTATGCGGCCTTGAATTCCGCCGTATTTTCCGACGGCTCCTTCGTCTACATTCCCAAGGGTGTCAAGTGTCCGGTTGATCTGTCTACCTACTTCCGGATCAATGCCGAGGGAACCGGTCAATTTGAGCGCACCCTGATCATTGCGGAAGCGGGTGCCGAGGTGTCGTACGTGGAGGGCTGCACGGCCCCGTCGCGCTCGAAGAACCAACTCCACGCGGCCATTGTTGAGTTGATCGCGTTCGACGATGCCCGGATCAAGTATGCGACCGTCCAGAATTGGTATGGCGGAGACGAGCAGGGACGGGGCGGAATTTACAACTTTGTGATCAAGCGCGGCCGGTGTGAAGGGGCGCGCTCCAAAATTTCCTGGACGCAAGTCGAGGCCGGGGCGACGATCACGTGGAAATATCCCAGCGTTATCCTGAAGGGGGATGATTCCGTGGGCGAATTCTATTCGGTGGCCTTGACGAACAACCACATGCAGGCCGACACCGGGACCAAGATGATCCATATCGGTAAAAATACCCGCAGTACGATCGTCGCCAAAGGTATTGCCTGCGACCAATCGAAAAACAGCTATCGCGGGTTGGTACGGATGACGCCCGGTGCGGAAAACGCGCGCAACTATTCGCAATGCGATTCCATGTTGGTCGGGGATGCCTGCTCAGCCAATACTTTTCCATACCTGGAGGTGCGCAATCCCACCGCCATCGTGGAGCATGAGGCCACTACTTCACGCCTGAGCGCTGACCAGTTGTTTTATTTGCAGTCGCGCGGCCTTGATACCGAAGGAGCCGTCTCTCTGTTAGTTAATGGATTTTGTAAAGATGTGTTCAAAATGCTGCCGCTAGAATTTTTAGTGGAGGCCGTCAACATGCTGGAAATGAAACTCGAACACAGTGTTGGATAAGGAGCTTGACCATGTTGCGCATTCAATCGTTATCGGCTCGCATCAAGGAAGGTCCGGCCATCCTTCACGGCATCGACTTAGAGATAAAGCCCGGTGAAATCCATGCCATCATGGGCCCCAACGGGTCGGGGAAAAGCACGCTGGCTCGTATTTTGGCCGGGCATCCCGATTATGACGTCACCGGCGGCAACATTCTGTATAAAGTCGGCGATGATTGGCGTAGCTTGCTTAAACTGGAGTCTCACGAGCGAGCGTGGCTCGGCTTGTTCCTGGCCTTTCAGTATCCCGTCGACGTGCCTGGTGTGAGCAATACCGCCTTCCTGCACGCGTCCTACAACGCGATCCGCCGTTTCCGGAAAGAACCGGAAATGGATATCGTTGAATTTCGAGACTTGTTGATCGAAAAGATCGCCTTGATTGGCATGGAGCCGGCATATTTAGAGCGCGCAGTTAACTTGGACTTCTCGGGCGGAGAGAAGAAACGCAATGAAATCCTGCAGATGGCGGTGCTTGCGCCGCAACTCGCCGTGCTCGATGAAACCGATTCGGGCCTCGACGTCGATTCGCTGCGGATCGTGGCTGAAGCGGTCAAAGAGCTGCATACGAGACATAACGCGGTGCTGCTGATCACCCATTACCAACGCATGCTTAATTATATCACGCCAGACCACGTACACATTATGATGGACGGACGTTTGGTCCGCTCTGGCGATGCCGATCTGGCCCGTTCTGTCGAAGATCGCGGATACGACTGGTTGAAGGTGCCCGCATGAAAACTCGCTTTGTACCCCTTGGCGATCCCTACACGGCGCTCTTTGCGGCGTGTAATGCTGAGTCGCAACCGGACTGGCTTGCCGCCCGCCGGAAAGGGGCCGTGGAGCGCTTGCGCCGAGACGGCTTGCCCACGCGCTTGGTCGAGGCGTGGAAGTACACCGATATCTCCCCGCTGGCCGAACGAGCCCTCGTGCTGCCAGCAGGAACCAGCGTGAGGAGCGCCATGCCACCAAACGTGCCCTTTTGGCATGAGGATGACCTGAATGTTGTTTTCGTGGATGGTCAGTTTGCCCCAGAGTGGTCCAATGCCGTGCAATCTAGCGAGATTCAGGTGGTGCGGCTGAACAATCTGGCCACTAACCCGGAGACGGCGCCGTCCGACATGTTGGCGTCTGCCTTGTTGAATGCCGCCTTTCGCCGTGATGGCGTGTTGGTACGCATTCCGGCCCATCGCCAGCTCGAACGCCGAATCCATTTTTTCCTGCTTCATGCCAGCGAAACGGCCGATGCCGTCCTTGCACCATGGCTCGCGGTTGCAGCAGAAGATGCCGCCGAGGCCCGCATTGCGGTCACGGCGCTCTCCATCTCCAAAGCGTCCTGCCTTCATGTACCGCGCGTGTTTGTGTCCGCGGCGGCAGGCGCTCAACTCGTCGTCAGCCAGTCGCAACTGATGAATGACCGTTCCTGGCAATTAGGCACCACACGGATCGAGCAGCACCGCGACAGTCGCGTGACCCACCTCGAAGCGGCTGTCGGTGCAGCACTCGCGCGGCACGACTTGGCGGCGGTGCTGCTGGAGTCCGGGGCTGAAGTCGAGTTGAATGGCCTCTATGTCCAGCGCGAACACCGTCACGTTGATTTTCACACCTGGATCGAACACCGCCAGATGAACTGCCGTAGCCACCAGGTTTACAAGGGAATTGTAGACGACCATGCCGCAGCGGTTTTCAACGGAGTGGTGCGTGTGCATCCGGGGGCGTCCGGAACGGATGGCTATCAGTTGAACCGGACACTGCTCATGAGCCGGGAGGCGCAGGTGTTCAGCAAACCGGAATTGCTGATCGATAACGACGATGTGAAGTGTTCGCATGGTGCCACCATCGGCCAGATCAGCGCGCAGGAATTGTTCTATCTCCAGAGCCGCGGTATTCCAGAAGCGCAGGCGCGTCACATGCTGTCGCGGGCTTTCGTGGAAGATGTCCTGTTTCGGCAAAAAGATATACGGCAGCGGGCTGACCTCGATGCCCTGTTGGACCGCTGTTTTCCTGTTGGCCATGACTAATAACTCAACCAGCGATGTTCTATTGCCTGCGACAATCCGCGAGCAATTCGCCTGTCTGCGAGAGGGGGGCAGTCAACCACCTCTGGTCTATCTGGACAGCGCTTCCACGGCACTGAAACCCGATGGCGTGATTGCCGCATTGACGGACTATTATCGCAATATGCCCGCCAACATCCACCGCGGACTCTACCCTATGAGCGAGGCCGCGACAGCAGCCTTTGAGGCCGCGCGAGCAACCGTTCAAAAATTCATCAATGCCCGCGAATCCCGTGAAATCATCTTTACCAGTGGCGCAACGGACGCCATCAATCTTGTGGCCCGTGGATTTGGCGATGGGCTCCGTGCTGGCGATGAAGTCTTGATCACCGGGTTGGAGCACCACGCGAATATCGTCCCGTGGCAGTTGTTGCGCGAACGGCGCGGCATCGTCCTCCGCGTGGTGGCGATGGATGCTCAGGGCGACGTGCCACTCGATGCTTTCCGTGCGGCGCTGAACGGGCGAACCCGGCTGGTCGCCTTTACCGCCATTTCAAATGCCTTAGGCACGGAACTGCCCGTGGCAGAAATGATCGAATCGGCACATGCCGTCGGTGCCACCACTGTGGTGGATGCCGCACAAGCGGTGGCGTGTCGCCGGGTAGACGTACAAAAATGGAACTGCGACTTTTTGGCATTTTCCGGCCACAAGCTGTTTGGGCCGACGGGCATTGGGGTACTGTACGCACGCGAAGCCCTGTTGCAGGCCATGCCCCCTGTCAAAGGCGGCGGCGACATGATCCTTTCGGTGACTTTTGAGCGGACGACCTATAACGAGTTACCACATAAATTCGAGGCCGGCACGCCGCCGATTGCTCAGGCCATCGGGCTGGGGGTTGCGACCGAGTGGGTCACGGCCTTGGGATTCGACCAGATCGAAGCGCATGAAAGAGTCTTGGTGGACGCCGCACTGAAGCAACTGGAGGCGTTGCCCGGGGTGCAGATTATCGGTCGACCCGGGAAGCGGCGTAGTATCATCTCTTTTACCCTCGATGGCATCCATCCACATGATGTGGGCACCATCCTGGGCGAAGATGGCGTGGCGATTCGGGCGGGCCATCACTGTGCCCAACCCGCCATGGAGCATTTTGGTATTCCGGCTACGATCCGCGCCTCATTTTCTGTCTACAATACTCTCGCAGACGTGAAGGCTCTTATTGTGGGTCTTCGCCGCGTGCAGGAGATTATGCTGTGAGCGTGACAGACGAGATTTATCAGGATTTGATCCTGCATCACAGCCGACGGCCACGTCATTATGGCCCTCTGCCGGATGCCACCCACGCTGCCGCCGGTGACAATCCACTCTGCGGCGATCGGTATGAAGTACGGCTCCGGTTGGACGAAAAGAGCATTATTCGGGATGCCGCTTTCGAGGGCAGCGGGTGCGCCATTTCCAAGGCATCGGCTTCCTTGATGCTCGATACGGTGATTGGATTGTCGCGGGATGAATTCGAGGAGCTATTCCGTACCTTCCATGCCCTGGTGAGCGGCGAGACTCCGTCGCCGGAGGCCGTGGCCCAACTGGGCAAACTGGCAGCGTTATCCGGCATCTGGAAATACCCTGCGCGCGTCAAATGTGCCATTCTGTGCTGGCACGCTGTCCACAGCGCCCTCGCTGGCCAGGCTCACGCCAGCAGCGAAGAGGAGTTTGCCTCGAATTCGCTTTAACCAGTTATTTTCATCTTATTCAGTACGTTTTGATAACAAGCAGTCAAATCACTCATTGGCGATCCGTACGGTTGGTGGAGAGGAAGGGGCCCCCCGCCAGAGATCAAAGGCGGTCGCAAAATCTTCAGTGCCCGGTCGCAGGAATTCAATGCGAGAAATTATAAATGACACAAAAAGTGGCTGATTCCCCTATGGATTCGCGATGGAATTCTCCAGAGGTTGTCGCAACACTTTCTGCGACCCGGCCGAATGCCCGACTCCTGCAATTCGCAACCCAGGAGTTTGGCCGCCACACAGATCCCCGGTTACTCGATATTGGCTGTGGTGCGGGCTGCAACGCCATTCCGCTTGCCGCGATGGGCTGGAATGTGCTGGGTGTCGATCTGTCGCCGCCGATGCTCGAAGCCGTGCAGAAACGCGCTCAAGCGCATGCCCTGACAGACCGCCTTCAGCTCCGACTGGCTCCGATGGAAAGGCTGCCCGCGGATAATCAAAGTTGCGATTTTATTGTAGCGCATGGGATATGGAATTTAGCTCGATCCACGAACGAATTTCGCAAGGCGCTGCAGGAGGCGGCGCGCGTGGCTCGGCCCGATGCGGCGCTGTTTGTTTTTACGTTTTCCAGAAACACGCTTTCAGCGAATGCGGAACCCGTGGCGGGTGAGCCCTATATTTTTACGCAGTTTTCGGGTGAACCACAGTGCTTTTTATCCAGACCCCAGTTGATCGAAGAGTTGGATGCGGTCGGGTTTGTCAGGGCATCTGGCGAACGCGTGAAAGAGATCGACCTCCGACAAGCACATTCAGAGCAACGTCAGAACGCACCCGTAATCCATGAAGGAATCTTCCGGTATCGGCCATGAATCTGAGGAAGGGGCGGTGGCGATTATTGGTCGATACTGATCAGCACGAGGGTAAGCGTCCGGCAGAGGACCGTCTTACCTGATGGGAGGAACAGGGACATAGTTGTGGCCTAAAGAATGGGCCCGACAATGTTTCACATGAATCAAAACTTGAAGGTGGTGTTGGCGGTTCGGCCGGTGGATTTGCGCAAGAGCTTCAACGGATTGTACGCGGTGGCGCAGCAACTGAAGGAGACGCCTGAGAAG
>JAQUJC010000029.1 GCA_028681135.1 Kiritimatiellia bacterium
ATTGGGCCCCCGCCAACATCGGCCACTGGGTGGATGTGGCGTTGACGCATGACGGCACGACTGCGCGTTTGTTTGTGGATGGCCGCTTGGTGGCCTCGGCCGCTCAGGCGTTCCAGGCCCGCCACCAGCCCGCATTGTTGATCGGGGCCGGTCACGTCAATATATCCGACAGCTACTGGCAGGGTCAGATCGACGATGTGCGGATATTCCGTGCCGCCTTGGGCACAAATGAGCTGGCGCTGGTCAACGAGTGGATCGGCGATGCGGACGGCGATGGGCTCACCAACGGCGAGGAATTCCTATTGGGAACCGATCCGCGGAATCCCGATACGGATGGCGACGGGCTGAGCGACTTTGACGAAGTGCGGGTGTATGGCACTAATCCGCTGTTGGGCGATACCGATGGCGACGGCCTGCCCGATGCCTGGGAACTGGCCAATGGGTTAGACCCGCTGGTGGATGATGCCGCGGCGGACAAGGATGGCGACGGGCTAACCAATCTGGAGGAATACCACCTGGGAACCGACCCGCAGAACCCCGACACCGACGGCGATGGGCTGAATGACTTTGACGAAGTGCGGGTGCATGGCACCGATCCGCTGCTGAGCGATACGGATGGCGATGGCATGCCCGATGGGTGGGAAGTGGCCCATGGCTTGAATCCGCTGGTGGATGATTCCGCCGAGGACCCCGACAACGATGGGCTAACCAACTTACAGGAATACCACCTGGGGACTAATCCCCAGAACCCCGATACCGACGCGGATGGCATGCCCGATGCCTGGGAAGTCGCTCATGGCTTGAATCCGCTAGTGGACGACGCGGGGGACGATGCGGATGGCGACGGACTGACCAATCTGGAGGAATACCAAGAGGGGACCGATCCTTGGAAGCCCGACACCGATGGCGATGGGCTGAGCGATTATGACGAAGTGATGGTTCATGGCACCAATCCGCTGGAACCCGATACCGACGGCGATGGCATGCCCGATGGGTGGGAAGTGGCCCATGGCTTGAATCCGCTGGTGGATGATGCCGCGGCGGACAAGGATGGCGACGGGCTAACCAATCTGGAGGAATACCACCTGGGGACCGATCCGCAGAACCCCGACACCGATGGCGACGGATTGAGCGATTACGACGAGATCATGGTACACGGCACCGACCCGCTGGACCCCGACACGGATGGAGACGGCCTGCCAGACGGCTGGGAGGTGGACTATATTTTTTCACCTCTGTCCGGTATGGCCTCGGAATTGGGGCTGCGTTGTTGGCTGCGGATGGATGAGGGGACAGGCAGGGAGTTGGCGGACTCCTCCGGTAGCGACTACTCCGGAGAGATTCAGCTCAATCAGGCGTCGCTCTGGACCAATGGGGTGAACGGGGGTGCGTTGTGGCTAGCGGGTTCCAACAGCCATGTCACCGTGCCGCAGATGGGGGGGGGCGTGATTACGGGCGCATCGTTTACAGTAAGTGCCTGGGTCTGGCACGATCCGGCCTCTACAGCGGCCTTCCCCACCATTGTATCCGATAGCCGTTGGTTGGGCGGAAGCAGTTTTCCGGGCTTCCTCTTGAGAATCCACACCGCACAAAACAAGGTTTCCGCACTGGTGGGCAATGCGTCGGGCGGCTCAACAGAATTGACGGCGGGATGGTGGCGGGAACGCTGGAGCGGTCGTTGGACGCATGTGGCCCTGGTGCAGGATGCCGGCATGACACGGCTCTATTTGGACGGTAGCCTGTGGGACGAGCAGGCCAATGTGTTCGAGCCGGCGACCAATGCCGCGGTGCTTATCGGGAAGGGTCACGTGAATGAGCCTGATTCGGCCTGGCGCGGGACGCTGGACGATGTGCGCTTCTACACGACGGCCCTTACTCCGGCGCAGTTACGCGAGCTGTTTGACGCCCGGGGTGACGCCAATGGCGACGGGATGAGCAATTACGAGGCCTTTCTTCAGGGTCGGGACCCACGGACCAATGCCCTGCCGGTTTCGACCGAAGGTTCGCTTGATCTACAGTTTATCCCCCGTAACTGGACGACAAACGAATCGCCCCAGTATTTGGCCATGTTTGCCGATTTCAATCCCGGCAATGAGATTCATCTGTTTGTGGAAAACGACGTGCTCAATTTCTTGATGATAGATGCCACTGGCCATCGTCATCTGATCCGCCACCATGGTCTCGTTCGCGATGGTTATCTCATGGCCGATGCCACGAATCGGATTACGGCCAGTTGGCGGGGATTCAACCAGGAAGCGCCGAGGGCTGAAATGCGGCTATTCGTGAATGGTCTGGATTATCGCGCTGACCTGGGGCGGGTCAATAGTCCGCGTCTGACCGCCTATGCCTGGGAGCAGGGCTCGGATTACCAACAGGCCGCGTTTATGCGAGCGCCGTGGAGCGTATCGGTTCAGTCCAATCGCACCCGATTTTTCTCTTGGTCCGATGGCGTGTTTACCGCCAAAGTCGAGGCGGTGGCGACTCATCTGCACCCCTGGGCCTATGGGATGATTGCCACCAATCCGATTCCGCCGTTCGCTCTGGCCAGTAAGACACCCCCGCCGCGGGGCGCGCGCCCTCGCACCCTGTTGCAGAGCATTACCCGTCCGCGCAGTCCGGCCGACTTCGTTACCACCAACGAGATGAAAGTATTGCTCCGCCGCTATGGACAGGTGGCCGATGCGGTTGAAAAGACGATGAGCTGGATGGGCTGGGGGGACGTGCCGCCGGACAACTGGGATATCTACGAGTCGAACATCCGCGATTCCATCGCAATGGGCAATGAAGTGGGAGTCGAGATTGCGCTGAGCAGTTGGATCAATTTGGACACCAAAATCTGTTACAAATATTCCAATGCCATTCCGTCCCGGGCCAAACAGTTCCATGTAACGACCAATGGAACCGAACTCCGGGTGCGACTGACCAATGCGATCTGGCAGGTTAACGAGACCCTCCAAATTCCGAAATTCGACGTGGCTCACCCGGCAACAACCAGCAACTATCTCGCCCACTGGAAGGATGATCTGGGGATATTCACGAACTACAGTTATTTCTTCTTCAATGAGGATACCCTGCAGCCCCTTGGGGAGCCGGTATATCTGCGCAGTGGAACGGCCAGCACCAACGGGTTGGCCTGGTTCCGCGAGTACACCGTGGCCAAATACGGTGCGAGCTATGCAACGATTCGGTTCCCCGCCAGTCCATTTGCCCACAGCCTGATGGATGCCACCAATGCGAGCGCCTTTCAGGTAGTGCTCGATGACTCCGTGACCAACCGACTGGAGATCACGACCGATCCGGACCATTGGGCGAAGTGGTGGGAATGGCGGCAAGTCGTGTTTGCACACGTGCTGGCAGGTCAGGCACAGCGGATGCAGGAATTGAACCAAACGAATCCAAACTGGCGCGGCACGGTTTTATTTGTGTTATCCTCGATGGCTTGGACGCCCCGATCCGGTCTCAACTTGGATTTGCTCTCACAGATTCCGGGTCTGGATTGGATGGTGATGGAGAACATCCGGGGCTACACCTATGGGCTGGCACCTCAACGCGTTGAAGAGGAGGTCCAACTACAGCTCCAGGCGCTGAAGGAAACCGTCTCGACCAACACGGGGTTTGGCAGTTTTGTGATGGCGCAAACATTTCCCTACCCGACGGTGACGGGGGGCGTCACGAATGCCACCTATAACCTCTCCTGGATGACGCAAGACATGGCCTATGCGGCCGCGCCGGAGTTCCAGTCCGAGCTAATTGTTCCGTATTCTGCGTCGATGCTGGTCAATCGCCCCGGCTATACCAGTGTCTTTCAAAATGCGCACTACATTCCCGAGGTGGCGGATGCGTGGCATCGGAAGCGTTTTGAACTTCTCTGGAGCCCTCTGCAGGGTCATGACGTGGCGAACACGGCGGCTACCACCACGCTCCACTTTAGTTGGGCGGCAGTGGAGCAGGCGAAGTCCTACGAGTGGGAACTCAGCCAAACCGCTGATTTCTCCGTCACCAATCGCCAGGCTCTGACAGCTTCTACCAACGTATACTGGTCCCTGCTCACGCAACCCGTCGCTATCGATCAGCCGTTGTATTGGCGCGTACGTGGCTTGTTCCATGTCCTGGCCTACGACGAGGGCGGGGTGGTCAGCGGCACCAATATGTATCTCGGTGCGTGGGCGATGGCCCCCGAGCCATTGGTGGTGGTTGATACCGACGCCGATGGATTGCCGGACGCATGGGAAATCCATTATTTCGGGAATCTGGACGAAGACGCTGCGGGAGATCCCGACGGTGACAGTCTGACGAATATGCAGGAATATCTGGGGGCAACCGATCCGGTTAACCCGTAGGTGCGGAAGGCCATCAGCGGTTGATCGATTCTAGGAGGGGGCAGTTGGTCTCATGGACCGTCTCATCCCGGTCTGTCCCTCTTCACCCTGCACCGGATATATTGCGTGACTGAATCAAGCTTGAAGCGCGACAGTATATTTGGCAAGCGCTATGGCGGCAGGGATACCCGGGCACGGTAAAAGTAAAAGCCTGGTCCCGGCGATGTGAGAGCCGGAATCCAGGAACCTCCGTTCCCCAATGTATTGGTCAGGGGAGTCCAGTTTGCGTTGGTGATGGGGGTGCCGACATCCACGTAGTAGTGGCGTCCGGTGGAGGTGGGATTTATTTCGAACTGTAGATTGCTTCTGGAGCCGGTTGCTTTCAAGGGCGGAAAGAAACTATCAGCGTTGGTAGGGGAGGTGTCGGCTATGTATTCTTGCCACGTGAAATAGCCATCCATGTCGATATCGTTGGTGGCAGCGGCATCGAAGTCGTTGGTCCATCCGTACTGAGCCAGCCACCACTGGGGGGTGTCGTTGGTGGCCAGCCGGGCGGTGAAGTTCGCTTGCACCGATTTCGGAGCATCCATCAGGAGGGGAAGGGGATTATTCGTGGAGAGGGTGGACCCGGTCCAGTTGGTGAAGGCATAGTACGGGTCGGCTGTGGCGGTGATCTGGGTAGAGATCCCGCCGGGTTGCCAGCCGGTGGTGACGTCGACCGAACCGTCGGAACCGGCGCTGGTCTCCAGCCAGAAGTTCGTGGTCCAGAGCCAGGTGAGAACGGCATCGTTGGTGACGGTCATGACCAGTTGGGTTGTGATGCCGCTGACGGGGTCGTGACCTGCCAGAGTCCAGCCAGTGGAAACGAGCTGGGTACCGCCGGAGGGGGCGGGGGCGGAGATGGTGTTGGTAAGGACGGCCCCCCCCAGATGGGTATGGATGCCGACAGCCGGACTGGCAGTGCCCTGTTCGGAGACCACCGTCAGTGAGTAGGCGACACCGGTTCCGGTAAGTAGAAGATTTGTTTGAGACAGGATGGCATCGCTCTCAATCGAGAGAGAGGCATGGAAGCTCTCATTTGTGGAGGGGGTAAAGACAACAGTGAAGGGTGAGCTGCCGCCGACCTGAATGGAGGGCGGGAGGCCCGTGATTTGGAATGTGTTGGCCCCGCTGCCATTGGTGCTCCATCCCGTGATGGACAGGGGGGCTGTTCCGTTGTTGTAAAGAGAGTAGGTGTTGGTGCGCGCTTTTCCCTGATCAACAGGTCCGAAGTCAGTTCCCTTGGAGAGACTTGCAGGTTCACCATTGGTGACGGTGACTCCATTGGTGCCCAGGAGGGAGAGTTGCGGTGATGCATTGCAAATAATAAGGGGAAGAGAGAGGCGAGAGGCCGCGGCGACCGAAGTCCCGTCACGTGCCACAAAATCCAGCACATGAAGGCCGTCGTTGAGGAGGGTGGTGTCCACCGTGGCGGTGGCATCAAGCACTTCGTTGGTGGGGCTGATATGGAAGAGAACGGAGGCTCGGGCACGAAGGTCATCGGGGTTGTCCTGCATAAATGCGTTGAAATTATAGTTCGTGACCAGTCCATTGGTTGGGCTGACGGGGCTGACAGTGAAATCAACGAGAATACCTGCGCCATCCGGTCCAGGCGTGCGGGCGAGCAGCGTGCCGGCTTGCCAGACTTCAGTGTCGCGTCGGGCTATCCGATCATAGAGGACGCCATTGGTGGCCATGAGTGTGGCGTCATTGGTGATGGCGGTTCGCAGCCGTTCCAGAACACTGCGGACGGACTCGCCCTGGGTGGCCACGATGATGTTGGTGGCGATCGTCCCATTGGTGAGGGTGAGGGTGCAGGTCACGGTGTCGCCGGCGTTGGCTCCCCCAGAATAGGGGTTCGCGGTCAGAAAAAGCCGTTTGCGGGCGGGATAGATCGATGGCACCAGATGGGATGCAGCAAGCCCCACGCCGAGGGTCAGGGGTTCCGTGCCTCCCGCAGCAACGGAGGCGGCGACAGAGGCGTTGTCTCCGGCATGATCGAAGGTTTTGTAGACTAGTTCGAGCCGGTCGGCAGAGGCGTGGGCGGTTACGATCTGGTTGGTGTTGCTATTGACCGCGCCTGCCAATGCGGAGACTGCATCGAAGAGCGTCTGGCTGCTGGCAACTGTGGTCGAATTGGTAATGCCGTCGACGGCGATGGAAAGGACGTTCCCGACCGTCGGAGAGATATTGAAAACATTGGTCTGGAACCGCCCGTCCACATAGAGGTCGAGGTGGGCCGCCGGCGAACCCTGGTCATGCGCCTCGGCGGAAACCTGAATGGGCACCATGCCGGTGACAATCGAATAGGCGGAGTGGGAAAGGACAGAACTCTCCGGGGGGGCGGCGAAAGGTGCAGCAAGAGGATCGCCGGCGAAGAGACCCTGATAGGGGGCTTCAACCGACATGGCGTAGGCTTCGCCGATGGTAAACCCACGGGCATAGTAAAACCCCATCAGGGGGTCAGGAAACTTTTCGAAATAAGTGCACGGCTCATCCACGGTGCCATAGGATGCGGTAGCTCCGATCCCCATCCAGTCAAGAACGGTGGACTGAGATGAGTTATTCGTGAAGTTTGCAATGCGCCCGCCGAAGGAGGTTAGGTGGTCGGAATAAGCGCCATTCATCCAGGTATTGTTCATGCGGGCATGGTAGGGAATCTGCCCCATTCCATAGCCATCATGGTGACCGATGACATTGGTCTCGTCGTTCATGATCTGGTACCTCTTGGAGATGGTGCAGCTGGCAGGCAGACCGGGGAGTGCCAAAAAGGAGAACTGGGTGCCTTCGTACCGCCGTTCGCGGATTCCTCGAAATTCGTCACCCCAGTTGTGCAATTGAATGGAGGACGAGGGGAAGGAGGCTTGCGCAGCAGCACCCCGGTCGACCACGAGTTTGGCGGTGGCCTGATTCGAGGCGATCAGATGGAAGGCGATGAACCCATTGGTGGCGTTCCAGTCATCTGCGGAGCGAAAGGTGCGTTCGCTTCGGTAGAAGGCGTTGCTGGTATAGGAGGGTAAATTACACTCGCCGGCCTCATAGTAGCTTGGCGCATTTTTGAAGCCGTAAAATAGCGAAGCCGTGAGGCCTTCGCTGCCGTTCACACGCGTGGGAAAGGCTCCGCACAGGACCACGTAGTCTATTTGACCCTCCAATTCTTCGGCGGCGATATGGTTTGTGATCGGCGCGTAGATGAGGGTCTGGAACTCATTGGATGAGAGCGAGACTCGATTCGTGGCGAGGCCGAGGGAACAGAGCTGATGCGATGGGATATCGTGCGCGTCAGCGTAATAGTCGCCTAGTTCAATAGAGTCAGGGGTGTTGGTATTGACCACGACCAGGGTATTGAAAGCACGCCCCCCGGCAACACTTAGTAAGGGCCATGCCAGGAGCAGGGCTAGAGTCAGGCTGAGCCAGCGGGGTTGACGATAGGGGGCATCATCCACAAATATACCTCACAAGCAAGATACTCTTTCTTTAAGGGGAGTCAACCGATGAAGAGGGTGGGGGGATTCAAAGATTGATTATTGCCAGCCCTAGAATACACTACTGCAATCTCCATATGACAGATTGCCCCACCATTCAATATTTGAGCCCCGACTGGATTTACCCCAGACAGTATGTTTAAGCCGGAGTCATATCGTCGCGGAGGCCTTTCGTCCACCGCACTCCAGATTGGGGCACAGGGATTGGCATTTCTGTTCAATCTTGTTATGGCGTATTGCTTTGGTGCCGTTGATGCCACCGATGTGTTGAACTACTGCGTCACCACATTCATGCTGGTGGCTACCTTCATGCTGACCTTAGATTCGACGGTCCTGATCCCGGAGGCCATGCGTCGCCGTCATCAGGAGTCGCCTGAATCCTCGATGCAATTTCTGAATTTCTTTCTCTACCTGTTCGCGGGGATCACGTTAGTTTTATCGTTGATGGCAGCTTGGAAACCCATTGGGTTCTTAACGGCTATGTCTCAGTTTGATCCAGCAATGCTGACCGCCAACCGGCATATTATTCTATGGGTGATCCCGGTGTTTACACTGCAGTTACTTACTCAATATACCAACAGCATCTTGGTCTCTTATAAATACTTTTCCCTGCCGGCGCTCTGGGCTGTGGCGTGCCGACTGCTTAACATTGTTTTTGTTCTGCTGTTCCACCAGTCTTTGGGAGTTATCGCTTTGGCCCAATCGCTGATTCTGGGCTTGGTGCTGCAAACGCTAGTGTCGCTTACGCTCATGCGCCGCCACTTGGGCTGGCGGTTTACCTTCCATCTGCCTCGAATTCCCGGCACCGTCTGGCGCAACATTGCCTATACCGAAATCGGTGTTTTGGTGTTTGCGTTCGCTTCTTTCACTCCCGTATTGATGGCGTCTGCGGCAGCCGAGGGATTTGTAACCGCCATGAACTATGCTATTAAAATATCTGCCGTTCCCGAAGCCCTGATTGCGGGACAGATTGCCTTGATTGTAAGCATCAAACTCAATGAACTGGCGGCGCAGCAGGATAATGCTGAATTTGGGCGAGCCTACGAGCGGATTTCACGTTTCCTCATCTGGCTATGTATTCCGTTGGCTTTCGTGCTGTCGCTGGCAGCTCCGGGCCTGCTGCAAGTTCTTATGTTGCGTGGAGCGTATACGTCGGAGGCCTTGCATATCACGACCGTTCTCTTCCAGGGACTCGTATTAGGCTTGCCGATGGCGGTGTTCCATGCGTTATTTTTACAGGCATTAGCCGCTCAGCAAAAAGTGATGCTCCGAAATGTCTTTGCCATCGTTCTGTGTTCCATTCTGGCGGGTGCCTTATGGGGGCTGGTACCTCGTATTGGCATCCTGAATTATCCGTTGATCAAGGTTGGCTACGTCTATATCGTTTACACGTGCAGCCTTCCTGTGTGGCGGAAGTGGTTTCCCGTAGCGCGCATCGGACGCGTATTCGGTGTGTTGGTGGCGAGCATGGCAACCAACGGAGCCGTAGCGACTGTAGTATGGTGGCTCACGGGAAAATTGCCACCCATGGGGGTGGTTGTGCGAACCCTGATTTTGACCTGTGGCTATGGAGCGGGCGCCGGGTTGCTGCTGTACCTGTGCCCTTGGAACCGTATTCCACGAACCTATATGGCTGAATTGTGGCGGATACGGCGGCTGAAACTGGGACATCGGCGGCTAGCTTGACCGGACTGTGGAAATCCGGTTAATTGAGTAATCAGATCATGGGCACAGCGATCCTGTTCAACGGGTGGAGTTGCGGAAGATGAATAAAATCAAGACGGTGCTGGAAAATCGATTACGGCGTTTCGCAACCCGGCGAGGCTTTGACCTGTACCGTTCTGCATCGATTCCGGCGGAATGTGTCTATCACGAACGGGAGGAATTCGGCCCGTCCAACCTGCAGGTTAAGCTAGACCGGGTTAAGCAAGGGCGACCGTTTGAGAACCCAGATATTCTGGCCTTGAACCAAGTTGTGTGTTCCTTACTGGAATCCGAGAAGCGAATTGTGGAATTTGGAAGCGGAACAGGAATGTTTGCCCGGATGGCCTCGGAGGACCCCGGGCGTTACATCGTGGCCAGCGAATTTGATCAACCCACTTGGCAATGGTGCCTGGATCATATTGCTCCCCGGAGCAACGTTCGTTTTGTCAACGGTCCCTGCACTGAAAAAGACGGCCCCTTTGATGCGGTGGTCGCCATCGAGGTAATTGAGCATATCGCCGACTATCGCTCATTTCTGGAGCAATGTGCCGGTTTGGCGCCGCGAGCCTTATTTACGACCCCTAATCGTCGCCGAGACGCAAAGGTGTTCACAGCCGGACCACCCCCTTATCCGGAACACGTTAGGGAATGGACTGCAGGTGAATTCTATTGGGTTTTGCGCTGTTTTTGGAACGAAGTCCGACTCTATGGCATGCCCAATGCGTTTAAGCCCCAGTGTTTGCTGATCGATGTGAATGCCACGGCATCTCCATTAATTGCAGATTGCCGCAATCCCTGGATGCCGCGTGGACAGAGGGGCAAGGAATAAACCGCCGATGACTTTCTGGAATCGATTGAGCAATCGTTTGCGGTTTGAGGCGCGATTTCCCTTAAAATGGAGTCATGATTGGGTGCGACTGCCGTTAACTTGGCGTCACTTCGATTTGTATCGCCGCATTCACCGGGACAGCTATCGGTGTACCGGGGGGTTCCCGGAGCTGGTGAATTGCCGGGACTACAACGATAAAATCCAGTGGCTGAAGCTGTTTGATCAGCAACCTCGCACGGTGTTGTGTTCCGATAAACTGGGGGTTCGAAAAGTAGTTCATGACCTCCTTGGTGAGGGGTTTATACCAGATCTCTATCAGGTTGGCGACCATGTCTATGACTTGGACTTTGATTCTCTGCCCAAAGCTTTTGTTCTGAAAACCAACCACGATTCAGGAACCGTAGAGTTGGTCCGTGATAAATCCACTCTGGACCGGACCGCGATTGAGACGCGCTTTGAAAAGGCATTGGGTACGGTATTCAGTCTGGCAGAGGGGGAGTGGGCCTATGCCTATATTCCGCCGAAGGTTTTTGTAGAAGAATTCATTGAGCCAGAGAATCCGGCTCCACCTGCGGACTATAAGTTCCATTGCGTGGAAGGCAACATGGTGCTGCTCCAATACATTACTGACCGGGGACTCGACCCCAAGGAACAGATGATCGACCGTAATGGCCGAGATGTTGGATTTGTGTTCGACCATCGGTTCCACCATGGCGATTCGTTTTCGAAACCGCTCCAATGGGAGCGGATGATCGAGATCGCGGAAACATTGGCAGCCGGGTTCAAGTATGTTCGCGTAGACTTGTATCTTTCCGGTGATCGCATTCTGGTGGGAGAGATGACCTTTTGGCCTATGGCGGGTCGCTATCGCAGCGATGGGCAGAAGACCATGGGCCGTTATTTGACCTTTGACCGTTCGACGGTACACCCGACATGTCTACATCTGCTTCCCCATCCGAGGGCCTAGGTCACCCGATGAAAATTGCCATGGTGGTTCCCTGCTACTTGCCTGTGCCAGAGGGCGGTGCTGAACGGCAATGTCGCCTGCAAGCGCAGGAGTTGGCGCGCCGTGGGCACGCAGTCACTGTCTATACTCGCCGGTGGTCTCGGGCGGCACCTCGCATCGAATTGATGGGAGGGGTGCAGGTGGTGCGCTTCGGCTGGTTTTATCCGGTGGAGGAGTGGGTGTGGCGCTTGCGCCGCCGTCTAACCGGCAAGGGGAAGGGTGAATATTTGGGTGGGACCACGATTGATCAAGTCCGCCAGAAGCAGGCGATTCCGCCGAAACGACGTATTCGGCCCATGGCAATCTTAGCGGGGATCGGCAAGCGAGTTCATGTGCTGGAATGGCGGTGGTGGTTTCGAAACCAGAACGCTCGCCCGGACGTTGTGCATGTGCATGCCGATACGTGGGAGGGGGCGCTGAGTGCCATATCGGGTGCCCGCTGGAGGTGCCCAGTGTTTATCAAGCCGACCCTATATCCATTAAGGCTGAAGTATGCGCGGGTCCCTCTTACCGGGGCGAATCAGTCCAACGCCTTTGATTCTGTTCGCTACTTCGCCCTCACACCTGTAATCCATGTTGCTTTGCGGGAGAAGGGAGTGGAGGAGGGACGCATCGTGGATGTACCCAATGGGGTTGAAATTCCGGCATCCCGATCGGATGTAAGGCGTAAGCCCATTGTGCTGATGGTGGGTAACCTGACGCAAGGCGCTTATCACAAGGCCTTTGACGTGATGTTGGATGCCTGGGGGCAGATTGCGTCAGCCTATCCCCGTGCAGAATTGCTCGTGGCGGGTGCCGGCGACCCCTCCCCGTGGCAGGCCTTGGCCGAACAATTGGGGTGTGCAGGTTCAGTTCAGTTCCTGGGCCGGGTGAAGGAGGTGGGGCCTCTGTACGATGAGGTGCAGGTCTTTTGCCTGCCCTCGCGGGAAGAGGGGATTTCCAATGCGCTATTGGAGGCCCAGAGCCGTGGCGTGGCCTGCGTGGTGTCGGACATTCGCGCGAATCGGGCTGTTGTCACACACGGAGACAATGGCTGGGTGGTACCCGTTGGAGATGCCGAGGCATTGGCGTTGGCCGTCCAGAAGCTACTGGACGACAAGCCCCGGCGGGACCGGTTCGGCCAGAATGCGGTACGGCGGGTTGCCGCGGAGTTTGAAATCGGTGCGATTGTGTCGCGCGTGGAAACCGCCTACCAAGCGGCAATCGAGTCGTGGTCGCGATGACGTACGTGAGTAAATCAGCAAACGGCGGGAGCCACTGCCGCGATTTGCCCTGGTCACGCGCGCCAGAATTTCGAGGGTTGATTGTGAGGGGCAATTCACGGCATACTGCCACGCTATTGTAGTGATGAATCCCCACACCACCCAACTTCCAACCAGCCAGCGCACCAGCTATCAATTTCCAGTCTACCGCTGGATTGGATGGCTGACGGTGGGGGGGTATGTGATTGGGCTGACCATCATGTTCTTCATTGCGGGGATGTTTGGGGTTCCGGCACCGTTAGGGTGGGCGGGCATAGTTATCCTGTTCACCACAGGGGCGTTGCTGTTGGACCGACCCAAACTGCTGCTGATGGTCATGCTGTTTTATCTCCTGCTCATGCCCGCCAATCGTTTCTTGGGGTTGATCTCGCTGCCATTGCCTGGATTCCTGGACGAATTATTCTTCCTGCCGTTTCTGGCCGTAATTGTGATGAACTGGATTCAACGGCGTCAGCTTGAGGAAGCCACGATTTTCCCGATTCTGTTCTGTTTGCTGGCGGCCATGAGTTGGTACGTCAACCGTCCATCTCTGGCCACAGCGGTGCAAGTCACGCTGATCATGCTCAAATTCTATATCATCTGGTATTATTGTCGGCTGACCTGTACGTTTGAAAATTTCCGTCAGTTATCGCGCTGGGTGTGGGTTTATGTGCTGTATGCACTGATCCAATATCCCTACAATGTGCTGTGGCAGCAGGGGCTCTGGCTGCGTTTCCATCCCGATCAAAGTGGTGGGGTGTTCGGGCCCGATGGCACTGGTAGCGCCCATATTGTGGGCTATCTGTGTGTCTTTGCGCTCCTGTTGATTGCGGGCTGGTGGGTGAGCGCGCGAACTCGCACTCGGTTGCGGTGGAAATGGGTGATTGGGCTAATAGCGCTAGTCATCAGTTATAACTTGATTTTTATGACCGATACCAAGCATGGATTGCTGCTGTTTCCGATTGCTGCCTTGCCATTCCTGTTTCATCCCAAGTTTTCAGTTCGGCTGCGCCTCAACTTGGGTCTAATAGCGTTGGTGTTTATATTTTTTACCGTGCTGTACTTTCGAATGGCGGGTCAGGGTGCTGATTTCCACCGTACGATAGATTCGGTGAAAGATTCGCCCAAAGGGGAAATGATGTATGCCGTCACCACCGACTTCTCTCACTTGGTGCCCTATCCATTGTTGGGGGCGGGGCCGGGCAACTTTGCCTCGAATCAAGCGATTGCCGGACGTACGCCACTGGCCCGGCGCTACATCATACCGCATCTGGACCAGCAACGACGCATGGGGTACTTCGGACGTTCCGGGGCAGTGATCTCGGCGTCTATTATGGGAGCGCCTCAGTCCACCTTTTTCATCGTCATAGGGGGATTTGGCTGGCTGGGCGCAGCGGCATTCTACGGGTTTCTGGGATGGATTACCTATCGCCTCTGGAGAAAATCCATTGCCCTGCCATTGGATTGCTTGGCGTCGGGTTATTTCATGGCCCTGTGCTGCTGCATGATCTTTTTGATTTTTACGACTTTTCTGATGAGCACAATGACCATCGGCGCGCTTTCGTTCCCCTTGTGGATTCTGATCGGGCGAATGTGGGACATGCCGACGGAGGAGGAGCACCGTTCCCCGGAGGTCGTATGAAGGCGTGGCTCTACGCCGTTCCTGCTTGGGCCCGCCTGACGGGTTCGCCCTTGTGTGCCGTCGAACAGGCTGCCTTGTGCCAGGACGCATTCGCGGGGGTAACGGTCCTATTGAATCAAGAGGGCCCCCTGACCGAACGGTTTGAGCGACTTGGACTGGAACATGTGCTGGTCCCCGTGGAATACCATGGATTGCGCCGCGGGGGGGTGCTCCACTTTTTTCGCTATGCGCCCGCGGTGGTGAGGTCTCGACTGCGCTATGTAGTCGAACTCCGTCGGTTGTTAAAGCGGCGGCCCAGTGTACTGCATGTCCACAGTCGAGTTTTGTGCGGAATGTATGCGTGCCTGGCTGGCCGATTGGCTTGCTGCCCAGTGGTTTTAACCCTGCATGAACCTCCCGCCTGCGGTCGACTCCGGGCCATCTTCGATGGCCTCTGGATTCGCTGGCTCGTGGACGAAGTGGTGGCGGCGTCGGCCGCGACGGCGGCGGAGCACCGCCATTTTTTGGGCCAGCGCGATATTCACGTTGTGCACTATTGCATGATGGCAATGCCACAAGGGGTGGAATTGAGCCGGATTGGGAAACCGGTGGTTGCCTTTATCGGCCTGGTGGCGCGCAAACGCTATGATGATTTTTTGCGCGCATGCCACCGCCTGAAGCAAGACGGCGTTGAGTTTGAAGCCTGGCTCGTCGGGGAGTGGGCCACCCCACAGGATCGGGCCAAGGCCGAGGATCTGATCGCTCGCCTCGGCTTGGGAGATGTCGTGGTGAACAAGGGATTAGTGCAGGAGATGGATGCCCTCTACCGGGCCATTGCGGTGGTGGCGGCCCCCTCCGAGCCGGTGGAGGCCCTGCCGCGCGTGGTGATGGAAGCGATGAGCTACGGAGTGCCCGTGGTGGCCACGGCGGTCAATGGCGTTCCCGAAATGGTACAGGATGGCGAAACAGGCTTTCTGATCCCCGTCGGGAATGTGGAGGCTTTGGCGGACCGCATGGCGTGCCTGTTGCGAGATCCACTCTTGCGCGAGCAGATGGGGCGTGCAGGACTCGTGCGTGCCGAGAAACTATTTTCTCCAGAGAGGTATCAGGACGAAATGCTGATGATCTATCGTAGGATGCTCCAGAATGATTGAGGCAAGACATAGTTGCGCGGAGAGCAGGCTCTCCGGCCATTGGAGGAAAGTGTTTTGAATATCGGTTGGGACATGGTCGATATCCCACCCAACAAGGACGGCACGTTCGAGTTTATTTCTCGTTGGCTGCATGCCGTGGCCACCTATCCGCTGGGCCATCATCATATGTGCTATGCCAATGCGGCGTTCCGTCGCGCGCTCAGCCATCCCGCCCTGGACGCCATCGAGTGGCATATTGCCGGAGATTGGACCGGCGGGTACCAACTTCGTCGCGAGCAGTTCTATCTGCAACACCGCCGGCGGATTCACAAGCAGATCGACATCCTGATATCCGTGTATCGCCCTCCTCTGGTATGGAACGGGAAGTCCATTACGATTGTCCTGGATTGCACCAAAGAGCTTTTCCCGACGGTGCGCGGGGTGAAGAACCATCTGTTGGCCAGTCTTCGGGACTACGGTGCCCGCCGTGCAGGACGCTGGCTGGCCATTTCGGAATGGACCCGGCGCGATGCGGCCCGGCTGCGCGGATACGATCCGGAGCGAATCCGTTCTGCCGGTATTCCGTTAGCAGAACTCGCGGATGAATCGGGCGCGGGGCGTAATTCGTCTGTCTCGGTCCCCTTCGGGATTACGGGTAAATTCGCGTTCTACTGTTCCGCGATTTCTGCTCACAAAAACCATCTGCGGTTGATCCGCGCCTGGAAGAAGGCCTTTCCCAATCGCGAAGTGCAACTGGTGCTGGCGGGGCGCTTGTTGCCGAACATCCCGTCCGAGATCATAAATGCGATCCGGCAGGCCGAGGCGGAAGGCGTTGTTCGGGCGCTGGGGCTGGTGAGCGACGAGGACCGGGAGCGCCTCTATGCCGGCGCAGATTTCGTTGTCTATCCCAGCCTCTGCGAAGGATTCGGCATGCCCGTTCTGGAGGCGATGCGCTACGGCAAGCCCGTGTTGACATCGTCCGGCACCGCGACGGAGGAGGTGGGCGGTGACGCTGTGTTGCTCTGTGATCCGAGAAACGAAGATGACATGGTAGCCAAACTTGGTCAGATCGCCATCGACAAAGCTCTTCGCAAACGCCTCCAGGTGGCCATACCCGGACGATTGGCACGCTATTCACAGGAAAACGTGGCGCGCGAGTTGCATGCGGCAATCGACTATTTAACCGGATTACACTAAGGCAATGCCTATGCATGTTGCGACTCTTTATACATTATATGGGCGACGGGCCGGTGCCGAAATGTGCTTTGAAAAGGCGCTGGAGGCTATGCGCATCCTGCGTCCCGATGTTCGCTGGACGGTCTTTTGCAATCGCGAGGCTCAAGCCCAACTCGCTCAATTGTTCCCGGACCTGCAGGCGACCTATGTGCCCTGGCTGGATTCGCAGTTCAAAAAGGCGTATTGGCTCGAATTTCTTTCGTCTGCCGCTTTAGCCAAGGCCAAGCCTGATCTTTTTTGGATTCCGAGCGGATGCAACAGTTTTCCGGGACGTTGGAAACAGGTTCCAACTGTGACCACCTTCCACGATCTCGGCGAATATCACATCCCAGGGAAATACGATTTTGTTCGCACCGTTTTCCGCAAATGGATTTGCATACCGCGAGCCGTACGGCGCTCGGCGGCCTTCACTGCGGTCTCGCAGTTTACCGCGGATGATCTGGCGAAGTTTTTGGGACTTCGCGACAAGGTTTCCGTGGTCTACAATGGGCCGTCACCCCATACGGTTGCCCCGGTCGACGACTCGGCAGAGTTGTTGCGCCGAGAGTTTGGTCTGGAGCCTGGCCGGTACCTCCTGGTACCTGGGCGAACGGACTATGTGGGCAAGGGGCTGGACCTGATCCTCAAGGCGTATGAGCGTCTCCAGCAGGAGGTGTTCGCGGATGGCCTTCAAATCATATTTATCGGTCCGAAAGGCGATGGCCATGACCGGTTCCTCGAGCATCTTGGCCGCCTGGATTCCGAGCAGACAACATTGCGTTATCTTGGGCGAGTGGATGAACCCGCACTGGAAGCCCTTTATCAAGAATGCATGGTGACAGTTTTACCGTCGCGGTTTGAAGGGTTTGGTTTTCCGGTGCTGGAGGCAATGGACCGGGAGGCGCCCGTACTATGCTCTGATGCGGGATCACTGCCAGAGGTAGCCGGCGGTGGGGCGCTGCTCTTCCGCTCAGAGAATGTGGATGATCTGAGTGGCAAATTGCGGCAGGTAGTCTCCGACGGCGAGTTGCGTGCCCGGCTCAGCCGTGAAGGCCGCGACCGTAGCCGCCGATTTTCGTGGGAGGCTTGCGGGGCCGGTATGCTCGAGGTTTTCGAGCAGGTGACGGGCACGACGCAATCCGTCGGAGAAGGGTTCAACGCATGAGTCTGACACATCGGCTCTCCACCTTCAACCGCGAGCGGAAATGGCGCCTGTTCCTGCGTATCGTGCAGCCGGGGCCGAAAACCCAAGTACTGGACGTGGGCTATAATGAGCGAGAACATTCTGCCGTGGACAACTATATCGAACGGCGCTTCCCATGGCCTGCGAACCTGACAGCCCTGGGGCTGCACGAAGCCGTTGAGTTCCGTCAACGCTATCCGCAGGTCCGCGTCGTCCGCTACGACGGTTCGATATTCCCCTTCGATGACAAGTCCTTCGACGTGGTCTGGTCCAACGCCGTGATCGAGCACGTGGGAAACTTCGATCGGCAGGTGTTGTTTGTAAAGGAAATGGCGAGGGTCGGCCGCCGGGTCTTTTTCAGCACGCCCAACCGCGGATTCCCGATCGAACTCCACACGCGCCTGCCGCTGGTTCACTGGCTGCCCAAGCCTGCCTGCGATCGGCTGTTGAAACGCTTGGGCAGGGGTTTTGCCGCTGGCGACTACATGCACCTGCTGACCCGGGGCGCCTTGTGCCGTGTCTTGCACGCAGCCGGCGTCGAACGCTATCGAATCTTCGCCAATCGGCTGGCAGGCTGGCCCATGGACTTTGTTGTCGATGTCGAGGCCGGCTGACGAAGACTCAACCTCCCTGGAGAGCGGGTCTGGCCGCACGCAAGGAACCGGCATGAAACGAGGCCCCGGACCACCCGTGCCACAGCACCCCTGAAGGCCCAGCTCCGCGACCGGGTCGTTTCCTATGCGGAGGGCGTTTTTGGCGTTGCGCGAAAAATCGCTGTAAGAAGGGCTCACGCGCAGCCAGTGCCGTGGCCGCTCTGGAGGCCTACGTTCACCAGGCCATGAGAGTGCGCTATGCGGTGGACCGGTTCATCGCACCTAGCGTTTTCCTGCGAGACAAGTTTGTCGAATTTGGCTGGCCGACTGAACAATTCGGCGTCTTACCCAATTTTCTTCCAGATGAGCCCGCGGTCCCCACCGACCCCCACCGGGGGGGGCATACGGCCTGTATTTGGGCACCCTACTGCCGTTCAAGGGGGTGGGGACGCTGCTGCACGCGCTGGCCCGGACCGCGCCTCATCCCTTCCATGTGCTGGGTGACGGCGAAAGCCGGTCAGAATTAGAGCGCCTGGCCGGCGAACTGGGAATCCAAGACCGCGTGGTTTTCCGCGGCTTCCTTCAGGGGCGCGACCTAGAGCAGAAGCTGGCGGGCGCCCGCTATGCAGTGGTGCCCAGCGAATGCTATGAGAATTTACCCTATGCGGCGATGGAACTGATGATCCGGGGTATTCCCGTGGTGGCATCCAACTTGGGCGGGCTGCCGGAGCTGGTGCGCGATGGCGAAACCGGCCTGCTGTTCCCAGCAGGCGACGCCGGCGCGCTGGCCGAACGGATCGAACGCTTATGGACCAAGGCGGAGCTGCGTCAAGAGTTGGGTGCCCGCGCCCGTGCATTCGTGCATGAACGCGCTGCCGCCGAGTTGCACTACCGCGGGATCATGGAGATGTATTGTCGGGTAAGCGGCGGGGGACTGCCTGAGTCTTCGTCGTCGTCGCGCTGCGCAAATCCAGCAGCACCTGATTGATCAGTGTGCTGGAGGTGCCTTTGGTGTAGGGAAAATAGACAATCCGCACCCCCACGGCACTGAACTGCTTCTCGAACTGTTGCCACTTGGGGGTGTTTTTCCAGTCATCCCCGACGAACATCACATCAAAGTGATATCGGTTCCAGGCTTCCATTTTATCCATGGATTCCTGCGGTACGGCCGAATCCACATACTGGAGGCTACGAACAATCTCGATCCGCTCTTCGAAAGGGATGACGGCCCGCTTTTTCTTGTAGGCCACTAAGTCATCCGTGGTAACCCCGACAATCAATTGGTCGCACATGCTTTTCGCATTTTTCAGCAGGTTCAGATGACCGATGTGGAATAGATCGAATACACCGGTGGTGTAGCCGACAACAGATTTCTTATGGGAGGACATTGTGTTCATAGGGGTAGGTAGGAGGGGCCGGGTTTCAATCCTCGCAGGCTGATGTTCTCCCAGCGGTACGGGGGGCGATAGCCCAGCATGGGCGTTTCGCGGTTGCCGATGTCATCCAGGGGGAAATCGGAGGAGAGAATACGGACGCGCCGGGGGGTCTCGGCTTCGAGGTGGCTCAAGTATTGAATCTGACGGTCGTCGAAATCCATCAGGCGCACGGCGGCAAGGTCGGTGGCGAGCAGGTCCTTGCCCGTCACGATGATGCCCGGCGACACAGGGCAAGGGAAGTGGGGCCCGTCCGTGTCGCCGCCCCGAATACCGTCGATCACGGACAAGAACCGTACGGGTTTACCCCGGGCATTCGGCAGGTCACGGACGAACAGGTTGTACACATCGCAGGTCATGCGCCAGGTGGTGTCGTTGAGGGCGGCGGATCCACGCAGCATCCGCAGGCGTTGGGCTTCGGTCTGGAATCGACGCAGTAGAGCGCGACCGGCGGCGAAGCGACGCAGGAGATTGCGTCCGGCCAAATGGAATGGTTCGGGGAGCCAGTCCATCAGGAGGTGCTGGAGCGATAGCTTCCAGAGGTCAGACCGGCGTTCAGGTTCGGGGTATTCGTCGCCGCCTTGGGAGGGATAGCCGATTTGCCAGTGCACCAGGCCGTTTTTGTTGGCGATAGCGCCGATGAGCCCCTTGATGTTGAGCGTGGCGCCGACTTTGGCGTGGGCCTTGAGCTTAGGGATGGAGATGAAGACATCCGCGTCGTACATGCTTTTCGAGAATACGTAGGCGTGGCGGTCGCGGCGATGGAAGCGGCGCGTTTCGCGGCGGTCGTTGTAGGTGCCCCGGAAGCGGGCGGTGGACATGCCGTGGAAGAGGGAGGCCGCGCCCAAGTCGACTTCGCGGGTGCCCGCCGGGTCGCCGGGGAGGGGAATACGCCCCGCTTTGTAGCCATAGAGGTCGAGGTTTTCGATAGCCCACAGACGGCAGTCGATGAATGGGATGGCCGCGCCGTGGGGGTCGCGGTAGTACACGGCCAGGTCATCGAGGCGGCTGACCTGGCGGAGAACATCAAAACGGGTGTCCACATGCGGGTTGTCGCCGACGATGACGCGCCCAGTGCCGTTCAGGGCAAGCAGCACATAATCGAGTACGGCGCGGATGATGGCAGGATGGGTGATGACGCTCCAGAGGTCGGCGTCAAAGCGGTGCCGATGGTCGACCCAGTTGGGTTTTATGAATACGGTGTCGCCGGGGCGGATCAGATGCCCGAGGGGATTCCATTGGGGCGTACCGTAGTGGTCGATGTCGAAGCCGAGTAACCGGAAATTTTCGCGCACCGCTTCATAAATACCGTTGGGTTCGGCCGCAAAATCTGAGCCGGAATATTCGGGGCAGGGGGCGGCGGGCGAATAGGGGAAGGGCGGATAGGCGGAGCCGGCGCGGGTGACCGCGACGGAATGGAGGATAGGCTCAGCCATCGAGACCTCCAGCATCGAGTTGGTCGAGGAACTGTTCAAGACTATAGAGCAGCCAGCGCTGGTCACCGCTAAACACACTCCAGTCCGTATCGGCCTTGAATTCGGGTCGCGCGGGCCCAGGCCAGTCGTTAAGCCAGATGTCCATGGGGCGGGCAAAAGGTATTTTCTCGGGCGGTTCCATGCCCGCGAACTGGCGGCGGAACAGGTCCTTGAGCAGGTATTTACTGTCGCCGGAACGGATACGGGTGAGGTCGAGCGGCCGCGTGTAGCGCAGGGACTCGAAGGGTTCCAGCAGAGCTAGCCCAGCGGCATGGATAGCGCATTCGAACGACTGGATGATGCCGATGCCGTGGACGGTTTTGAGAAAGGCCTGGGTGTCGATGAGGCCATTCGGGCGCAGATAGGGTTCGTAGACGGCATGCAGGTCGACCGGGTCGCGCAGTGCCAAGAAGGGGTCCACGAAGGTATAGCGCCGGTAGAATTCCGCAAGGGTCCAGTCGCGGGACAGCAGCTTGTCCATGCCACCGAAGGTGCTGTCGGCACCATTGCCGACGACGAGCGTATCGATGCCGTCAGTGTGTGCGGTCAGCGCGGCCTTGTGCAGGGCCACCTCGATGGCGTGCAGCGGGGCTTTTTTATGGCGCATGAGTTGCGGAGCAAAGATGGCATAGTCCTCCCAATCGATTTCCACCACGGAATGGTTTAAGCCCAGCGTATCCGCGTAGACTCGGGCCTGCACACTCTCATCCAGAAATGCCTCAGCATTAAATTTAATGGTATAGGCGCGGGTGCCTGGCGGCAAAAACGCCGCGAGGATGGCCGAATCGATCCCCCCGCTGAGCAAAATGCCGGTGGCGGGTGTGAGGCGGGAGGTCACGATGGCATTCAGGTGTGTTTCGATCTCTTGCACGGTTTCAACGGGAATACCGCCTTGGTCGGATGTATCGGGCCAGGCGGGGCAAATACCGGGAAGCCACTCGGCGGCCGGATCAATCACATACCGGAAGGCAAGGAAGGAACTCAGGCAGAAGGGATTTATGTCGCCGGCCATGGTCTGGACTCCGGGTGGGGGCATGGGGTGGTGGGCAGGATGGTGTGCGCATGCTGCACCTGCTGGTCTTTGGGCGGAAGGCGCATGTAGTCGCCGTACATTAGTTGAAGATAAATATCCGGATTGCGGGGGGCGCAATAGGTTCCTCCTTCAAATGGGATGCGCTGCAAGGGAAATACATCTTTTTCTTTCAACCAGAGCCGGGGAAAAACCTTGGCCTTGAACAGCTGGAACCAGAGGAAGGATTTGCCGCTGTCAGGCGACGTGGTGCACACGGACAGAAAAAAACGCAGGATGTGGTGCGGGCCGATAAGACGGCGGAACAGAATCACCGGGGCCTTCCTAATGTTTTTAAGGCTGTGTCCCGGAGCGTGAATGAAAACGGGATTCAACACCCGTCCGATGAACCGGGCGAGAGTCATTCGCTTTTTAAGGACACGATCAGCAGGAAACACATCCAAGTCGATCCCCTGGTGGTAATGGATGGGGGCGGCAAGTGGGAGGTGTTCCTGGAGGACACTGTGGCGATCGCGCAACTTGGCAATGTGGACATGCGGATAATCCGGGTCAGATTGAGCGGTGGCCAGAAAGGTGTCGTCCGGCAGTAGCGAGGGGGCCTCTCGGCAAAAGGCCTCGTAATCTTCTCGGGGCATGGCGATATCCAAATCATCATCCCACGGGATGAAGCCCTGATGACGGACGGCGCCAAGTAAGGTTCCACCATCAAGCCAGTATCGCCATCCTTTCTCTGCGCAGAGAGCGTCGAGAATTTTCAGGAGACGCAACTGGACAAGCTGGCACTGCCGCATGGGCGTTTCGCCTTGCATCCGGTTGTCGGCTGGAAAGGTCATGACGGGGATTATTGTATCCTGCCATCATAGGCGCAAGATTAATCTGTACAGCAGCAGGTTAGAGCAATATGCAGGCATGGTAAGGAGAAATGGTGCAGGTGCCGGGATTCGATATCGGCCGATGCCCAGCAGGTTCGGATGCAGGTGTTGAGGGTATTAAAATCGGCCCAACGTCGGTTTCAAAAGGTACAGACGGAGTCGGCGTGGCATCGGGGGGCGTGGCTTGCAAATTCAAGATTCAAGGGCTGACCCCAGGGAGGGCGGGATCAGCGGTCCGAGAGATTTTGGTAAAGCAGCAGGGCGGCAGCGGCGGCGGCGAGCGGGTCACGCCGGGCGGCGGACAAGCTAGAATCGAAAGTGACGGAGCCGGCGTTGATGAGATCCACGGCGGCAATGATACGGGAGCCGTCACCGATCAGGAAGCCGGCGGTATCCATCAGCGGCATGGGGGAGCCGGCCAGTTGGCGGGTGCCTTCAACTTGGTACGTGGTGGTCCCGTCGCTGAACCGTCCCCGGAGGGTGCTGTCACGACTGCCTTCGGCCAGGGCCAGAGTCCAAGCCTCCGGCGCATCGCCACGACCAATGCGGACAATGAATTGCTGGTCGGAGTCGAGCCCCCAGGTGAGGTCGCCGCCGGCAACCGTTCCTTTGAGGTCGCTCTTGCGGACGCCGGTGGCTGCTTGCCCCTTCCAGGACTCACCATTCGGGGCCTGTAGAGTGAATTCATAGGACTGGCGGGTGTGAGACCGCTCAAAGAACACGATGCCCCAGGCCGTGGTTTGTGTCCAGCCGCGGTGGACTTGACTGAGTTGATAGGGGCCGAAGGAGAAGGTCTCGGTAAGCGTGAAGCCGCTTCGCCCGATACAAGGATAAGTCACAGAATGGGTTTCGAGTTCGGCGGGGATGGCCATCCTGGCCGCCTGGCAACCGGCGAGGATGCTGAAGAGGCATCCGGCCACGATCACGTGGGGAAAGCGGAGTGTTTTCATGAGGTAATCTAACGGCATTCAGGCCGGAAAGTCCAGAGCAGGTTGCCAGTTGATTGCGGGGGCGGGGTTGGGTAGGATGCTGGTGCTATGAACCAACCGAAGACAATCACGATTGTGGTGCCGTTTCTGAACGAGAAGGACAACCTGCCGGTGCTGCTGGAGCGGGTGCAGGGGGTGTTCGCGGCACGGGACGAGAACTGGGAACTGCTGCTGGTCGATGACGGCAGCACCGATGGCTCCGCCGAGTGGGCACTGGAACAGGCCCGGCAGAATTCTCATGTGCGGGTGCTGCGGTTGTCGCGCAATTTCGGACACCAGTTGGCCATCACGGCCGGGCTGGACCGGGCGGATGGCGATGCGGTGGTGGTCATGGATGCCGATCTGCAGGACCCGCCGGAGACCATCGGCCCGATGATCGACAAGTGGCGCGAGGGTTACGAGGTGGTCTATGCCATTCGTCGCAGCCGCGCAGGAGAGACCTGGCTGAAGAAATTCCTGGCGGCAGGCTTCTACCGGATATTCCGGTGGCTGGCCAAGGTGAATGTGCCGATGGATGCGGGGGACTTCCGTCTGGTGGACCGTTGCGTGGTGGATGTGCTGAAAGAAATTCGCGAGTTGCACCGGTTCATGCGCGGGCTGACCTGCTGGGTGGGGTATCGGCAGGTATCGGTGGAATATGATCGCGCGGCGCGCTATGCGGGCGAAACGAAGTATCCGGTGTGGAAGAGCGCGCGTCTGGCCTTTGATGCCATCACCTCGTTTTCGGCTTCGCCGCTGCGCTGGATCGCGGTGCTGGGGGTGGGGGTGTGCATGGTGGCGGTGCTGTGGGTGCTGTATGTGATGGTGCAGGCGGTGGTGAATCCGGGCAGTATGGAGCGCGGCTGGGCGTCCATCATTGCGGTAATGGTGTTTCTGGGCGGGGTGCAGCTAGTGGGGCTGGGGATGCTGGGCCAGTACGTCAGCCGCATCTTCGAAGAAGGCAAGCGCCGTCCGCTGTATCTCGTGCGGTTGGATACAAAGCACAACCGGAACTAGCATTTTTTTGAGGAGGCCCCCATGTTCAGCGTCATGTACCAGCATCGTTCTGTTCGGAGTGTCTTGCGGAAGGGGTTGATTGTTTTCGATCGCATGCGCTATGCCGTTCGCCGTGTGCTTGGCAATCCGTATGGCACGGCGACATTCCAATACGAGGGCAAGACCTTTTCCTATCTCTTTCATCCCTACAATCACACGTGGCTCAACGAGCGCGCGGTGGAGGTGCCCATCGTCCTGGATTTTTTGCGTTCGCCTTCCGTCCCGGCAGACCGGATTCTGGAGGTGGGCAATACGCTTTCGCATTACGACGACCCAGGGCATGTCGTGGTGGACAAATACGAGGTGTGTCGTTTCCGCCCGGTTCTGAACGAAGATGTCTTGGACTATGCGCCGGGGCGACGCTTTTCCCGCATCGTGTCCATCTCCACGCTGGAGCATGTTGGCTGGGATGAGCTGCCCCGCCGACCGGAGGCGGTCCTGCCCGTTTTCCCCAAGCTGCGGTCGTTGCTGGCGCCCGATGGCCAGGCCCTGATTACCATCCCGGTGGGCTATCATCTCGGGCTGGACGAAGCGTTGCGGTCCGATGCCATCGCCGGGGCATCCATTCGCTATATGAAGCGTCTGAATGCCGGGAACCGCTGGGCGGAGTGTTCTGCCGCCGAGGCGTGGGCCTGCCGCTTTGGCACGCCGTATCCCTACGCGAACGCAATGGCATTCATTTATCTAGCGCCGTGAGGTCATCGCGGTCTGTCTCCGCGTCGGTTTTGCCGAGCGCGCGGGCGTAGGCCCCCAGCATTATCCGGGCTCCGCGTTCCCAGGCATGGTCCGTTTTATAACGAAGACTATAGGCGATGAGGCGGTTTTTCCCCTCGGCAAAGGCCCATTGAATCTTGCGCGTCAGGTCGTCGGGAGTTGCCTGGAAGAGGGCCACGGGGTCGACCTGTCCGTTAAAGGCGTCCGATCCGATGAAGGGACGTTCATAGGAGGCGGCATGGTTGATGACGGCACTCATGATCTGCGGCACCACGTAGGGCAGAACCACCAAGTCGGCGGCAGCGAACAGCAGCGGCAAATCGTCGTCTGGGACGAATCCGATGTGGCGGATGGCGGGGTTGGCCTTCACCCGTTCCATCAACTTGGCATGCCAGGTGATATATTCCGGGCGATGCTGGATTCGAACCGGCTGGCCGCCGCCGATGAGGAGAAAATACTCCCCGGAGGGCAGTTGTTCGAAGGCGTCCAGCAGAACATCCAGTCCCTTGCGCCAATCCAATGTGCCGAAAAACATCAGGAGCTTTCGTCCGGGAGGAATGCCGTATTTCACCCGCGCGTTTTCCCTGTCGGCTGGCACGACATGTGTTTCCGTCCCGATGGGCAAAATGGTGGAGGGGGTCTTCACGCCCATTTCTTTACGCAACACCTGCTCAATCCGTGGATGCTGCACGATGAATTCATCTGTGACGCAGGAGAGAATTCGGTAATAGAGCTTGAAGAGGGGACGTGCCAAAGCAACGGGGATCGGGAGGCAATAGTTGCCGGCCAGGGCCGGATCCAGCAGGTCCTTGCCAAATACTTCATGCAGGGTGACCACCACCTTGCAGCGCATAAAAAAGCGAATGATTCCCAGCATGAGGGGAATGAAAGGCAGCGTCGCCGTTCCGCCAAACTGATTGAATTCGTGTTGAAGATGCACGATCCGCAGAGAAGAAATGGTGCGTAACCGTCGCAGAATGTGAAAGAAATAGGTGAGGGTGCCCTTCTTCCAAACTTCGTGAATCTCGATCTGTTGGTCTAAAAATACGTGTGGGGACGGTGTTTTCAGGTTGGTCAGCACCACATGTTGTTTGCGAGCTTCTTCCGGCAGGGCATGCAGAAGTGACTGGGTATATGCGGCCAGCGCACTGAGATCGTGTGCCGAGGAATGGGATTTTCCCTCCTCGGGATAGATAGCGATGGTGGCGACGTCACGGGACATGATCGGTCGGATGGCCTAGACGATTTCGATTTCCGGCAGGGGGAAGATAAACTTGCCGCCACCGGTAAGGAAGTCCTGCTCCCGTTCGAGAATGTTGCCCTTGAAGTGCCAGGGGAGTACGAAGAAATAGTCCGGTTTCATCGCCCGGGCTTCCGCTTCCGGTATAATGGGAATGTGGGTGCCGGGCGTGAAGGCACCGAACTTGTCGGGGTTGACCTCTGCGATGTACGGGATGTGGGCGGCGGTCAGGCCACAGAATTGCAACAGGACATTGCCCTTGGTGCTGGCGCCATAGCCGATGATCTTTTGTCCGTCGTTTGCCAGCGCTTCAATCAGGCTCTTGAGGTTCGAGCGGTGCTGGAAAACCCGTTCTTCAAAATCCCGATAGGGTTTGGGCGTGGCGAGACCCATTTCGGATTCTTGGCGGAGCATCCATGCAATGATAGGGGCGTTCGACTTGTAGGGCGCGTCCTTCTTGCAGGCGGTGACCGCGAAGCTGCCGCCGTTGATGGCATTCATTTGCACGTCCATCACCCGCATGCCGCACTCTTCCAGCAGGGTGTTGACGACCTTGAAGGAATAGAACTCGACGTGTTCGTGGCAGATGGTGTCGTAGGAGTTCGTCCGCAGCATGCTGGGCATATAGCTTTGCTCGAAATGCCAGATGCCGTCGTCGTCCAAGATGGTGGCGATGTCACGAACGAATGACGCCGGATCCGGCAGGTCATAGAACATGGCGATGGCGGTGATGATTTTTGCCCGCCGTTGAGAAAAAGCGGCCTGGAATTGCTGGGCAGAGAAAAAGTCGGGGATCAACTCGATATCATCGGTATAGAATTCGCGGAACTTTGCTCCGGTGGGATCAATGCCGACCTTGAGGCAAGTGGAGGTGTAGGCTTTCAGGCTGGTCGCATCGTTGCTGCCAATATCCACCACCATGTCGCGCGGCGTGAGGGGTACCAGGCGCTCCAAAAAGTGAATTTTCTGCTCCAGATGCCGCACCATCGAGGCGTTCAGGCCCGACCGATAGCCGTAATTTTCCCCGTACATTTCATCCGGGTTGTATTGCTGCTTTAACTGCAATAATTCACAATCGGGACACCAGGACAGGTCTAGCGGACCTCGTGAAACCGGTTCCTCTCGCGTCTTTGGGAATACACCTGTCAGATATTGATGCCCGAGCGAAAGCACCTCCAAGAGGTTCTGGCTCCCGCAGAGACGGCAGTTTGTGATTTCCGAATACATTTGCTTCTCCGGCTTGCAACCAATGTGGTAGGGTGATTCTGCAATGCGAATAAGGCTACGTATTTCCATTTTGTCTGTCAAGAAAGGCTCTCGCGGTGAAGATATTACGTTTCGCTAACCCCGCCTTTCCCGCAAAAGTTCAATCGCTTGCGCTTGGTATGTTGCTCCTTCTTTTCTTGCTAGGGGGCGTGTTCCTTCGCACGGCGGACTTGGCCCGGTCGGCGACGCGCTCGGACGAGATGAATCAGATTCGCTATGCCCAAAATGACGAATCCATCCTCCGTCTGTGGCAGTCTCCCCCCTGGCTTAACCAAATTGTCTTTGCCGACACCTTTTCCATTGTCTGGGCGCGCCTGATGCCGTGGCGGGTCGTAGACGAGGGCCTTGCGCGTGAGCCGTATGCCCTTCTGGGGTGCCTGACGCTTTTGGTGGGCGTGGCATGGCTGTGGCGAAAGGAGGGGCGATACGCCGCTTTGCTGGCGGCGCTGTGGCTGGGCCTTTCCCCCTTTCTGATCTACCATGCCCGCGAAGCGTACTTTTACGCCGCGTGCATTTTTTTCTCGACTGGCATGGCCTTGCAGACGGTGAACATGCTGGCGAAAAGTTCCCAGGGGACTCTCCCGACGCCCTGGGCATGGGTCGTCTGGGTTGCCTGGATGCTGACGGCGTGCCTGTCCCACATGTCGGCCTGGGCCTTGTCCGGCGTGGCCAGCCTGCTCTTGCTCGGCACCGGAATCCGATATTTTCGTGGGGGGGGGCGCCGCCGTTTTCTGGTGGCCTGGGGGATCGCGAATCTGGTTGTATGCCTGTTCTTGGACCGATGGATTTGGCTGGCCATTTCCCTGATGCTCCAGGTGGGGGAGGGAACTGTCGAAAATATTGGGAGTTCCTTTCTCTGGATTGCGCCTCGCGTTCTGCCCATGTTGCTGGGCGGCAATAACGCCGTTGGCTGGGGATTGCTGGGCCTGGTCCTGTTGATGATGTGGTTGGGGCGCTTTCGCAAACGGGGCGCGTCTGGCGATGCGTTTTTCTGGCTGTCCATTTTGCTGGGAAGCGGAATTGTCCTGACCTATCTCTATGTGGGGGTAGTGGGGGGGGGATTAGGGAAGTGGGCCTATTTTTCTTCCGTGTCAGCTCTGTTACCGATCTGGGGGGCATGGTGGTGGGTCGGTTCTGGCGCGCGTGGCGGGGGGAGAGGGGATACAGACTCGGCATGGCGGGGATGGCCCTCTTGGTTGTCGGGCTGCTGGCGGTGCCGGCGTGGCAGGTGACGCGGCTGGCGGGCAAGCCGACCGCCTATCGCCAGATTCAAGCGTGGTTGGATGCCAATCTCGAACCGGGCGATGTGGCGATTGTGGACCGCTGGTATGAGCCCTGGAATGAGATGGCGCTCTATGCTCCCTCAAATGTGACGGTGAGCTTTACAATCCCGGATGAGCCTTACGATCAATATCTAGCGAACGACTGGCGGGGCGTGACCCGGGGCGTGATCGAACGCAATGGGGCGCAGGCGTTCATCCGGCTGACACGCAATCACGAAGGGCGAATGGGTCTCTGGACATGGCCGGAAACGTGGTTTCGGCAGCGCGCCGTGGTGACCAATGAGGCGGGGGTCTGGTTGCGCGATACTGGGTTTGCGCCAATGGAGGAGTTCTACACCGCCAACAGCCGAATCGAAACGGAGATTTTCTACAACACGCACGCAGACATCGCGGAGCGGGCGCGGGCGGCCGGGCAGTCGACCGTGCGGTTCTTTGGCCGGGGCTGGCAGGTCGTCAAGCCCTGGCAGCAGGGGGATTTTCGCGACTATCGTGTGGTGGCGGGCGGGAGCGTGGCGGAGATGGAGCTGTGGAATTTGCAGCCAGAACCGATACGGGCGTGGCTGGATGTGGCGGGGGCGGCATCGGGGGCGCCGCAGGTGGTGCAGGTGGGCGCTAGCCCGGCCCTGACATTCGCATCGGGGCAGTTGGAGCGCAAAAGCCTGGAAATTGAATTGCCGCCGGGCGTCAGCATGATCCCGTGGCAAAATCGCAGCGGCGGCGGCGCGCTGCTGGTGCAGGAGGTGCGTATCGAAGCCCAGCCGCAACCATAGTGGCATGGGATGGACGTGGGGGCGGGCCACGCGGTTGGCCACGCGGTTGGCATGAAAAGGGTGGCGTGCTGACGCGCAGGAGTGTTTAATGGCGCATCATGTATTGTGATGGATCATGGGTTGAAGTCGACGTCGGGTGTTTGCGCGGCAACGTGGCGACGCTCCGGGCGGCCCTGGGGGATACCCGGCTGATAGCGGTGGTGAAGGCCGATGCCTATGGGCATGGCCTGGGGGCCATGGCCGGGGCGTTGGCGCGTCATGGCGTGAACCATTTTGCCGTCGCCTATGTCGCGGAGGCCTTGACCGTGCGCATGGCCGCGCCAACAGCAGAGATGGTCCTGGTGCTGGGGGTGGCGCAGGCGGTGGATGTGCCACAGTTGCTGGCAAAACAAATCACGCCCGTGGTCGTGTCAACTCACCATGCGCACGTGTTGTCGGATGCCGCATTGGCGGCAGGCGGACGCCTGGGGGTCCACCTGAAACTGGATACGGGAATGGGGCGGCTGGGCTTTATCTGTCCGGCAGAAGTGGACGCCGCGGCGGCGGTGTGCCGCCTGCCGGGTCTGGACGTGCGGGGAATCTGCACCCATTTTTCGATGGTGGAGCCGACGCGGGTACCGGGCGCCGCACGCCGGCAGGCGGAGAAGTTCGCCCACGCGCTGCCGATCATCGAGGCCGCGGCCGGGCGGCGGTTGTTCCGGCATATGTCCAGCAGTCGCGCGGCGCTGCTGCTGCCGGACTGCGACCAGGATGCCGTGCGCGTGGGGCTGGTGCTCTATGGCTATGGTGCCGCCGAGCCAGGGCAGCGGTTTTGTACTGAGCCCGTGCTGAGTTGGAAATCGCGAGTGATGCAGGTCAAGGCCGTGCCGGCCGGGTTTCCAATCGGATACTATGCGAGCTATAAGACGCCGCAGGCCACGGATATGGCGGTCATTAGCTGTGGCTATACGGATGGCTATCAGCGGCATCTGGGGAATACGGGGCAGGTGCTGATTGGCGGAAAGCGTCGCCCGGTGGTGGGGCGCGTGAGCATGAACTGGATTGCCGCGGACCTCGGGCCGGACAGCGGCGTGCAGGCGGGCGACGAAGCGGTCCTGATCGGCGGCCAGGGCGATGAGCGGATAGGGGCCGACGAACTGGCCCGGCATTGCAGCACCATCGCGTATGAAATTTTGACCGGTATTTCTCGTCAAATCGAACGCCGCTACGTCGGCGAATAACAGGAGCCTTATGAAAATTCTAATTGCCTCGCACAATTGTCACAAAATTCAAGAAATCCGGGACATTTTCGACTTGCCGGGGGTGGAGTGGGTTTCAACTGCGGATATCCCGGACGTGGGCGAAGTGGAGGAAGACGGCGAGACCTTTGAAGCCAATGCGCTCAAAAAGGCCACCGAATTAGCGCGAGCGACGGGGCTCTGGGCGCTGGCGGATGACTCGGGACTGGAAGTGACGGCTTTGGGCAATGCGCCGGGCGTCTTTTCCGCGCGTTACGCGGGCGAACCCTGCAACCATGCCCGCAACAATACCAAGCTGTTAAGCGACTTCAAGGGGCACGCGGACCGCTCGGCGCGGTTTCGTTGCGTGGTGGCGCTCAGTGATCCCGCGGGACACGCCGAAACCGTGTCGGGAAGCTGTCCCGGGCACATCATCGAGCAGCTACGCGGCACCGAAGGCTTTGGTTACGACCCGCTGTTTGTGCCAGAGGGCTATGACACGACCTTTGCAGAAATGGGCAGCGCTCAGAAAAACCAATTGAGCCACCGGGGGCGCGCCCTGGCCCGCGCCAGGGAAAAATGGGGCGCCATGATCGCGTCGAATGCCGCGGCGTTTCCGGTTTAGACAGGATTTAAGAGAGGGGGGGGGGCGTCTCACGCCAAGACGCCAAGACGTGAAAGGGGGAAAGGGGAGTGGGGACCGGAATCGGACAGATCCGACCGATCCGACGGATGAAGCAAAACACCCGAACTCGCGCCAAGACGCGCAGGGCGTAGCCTCCAAGATTCAAGATTCAAGGGCTGACCCCACAGGTGTTGAGCAGCAGGATCAGGCCGAGATTGACAGCATTAAAGATCATGTGCATGGCGATGGGCACCCGCAGCGAGCCGGTGCGAATGTAGGCCAGTGTCAGCGCGACGGCGAAGATGGCGAGGGCGATAAAGGCGCCCGGATCGCCGTGCAGCACCGCAAAACCCAAGGCGGTGAGGATCAGGCCGGCCCACGGCCCGAGGTGGCGGCTGACCAGGGGAAGTAATATTCCGCGGAAGAGAACTTCTTCCACAATGGGCGCAATACCGACGGCAAACAGAAGAAATCCGACGCGCAGCCAGGGGGATTGAATTTCAATGAACAGGCGGATGGCCTGTTGGATGTCCGGGACATAACCGCTAGCGCGCAGCGTTAGTTGCCAGACGAAGCCCGCAAACCACAGAATGGGGAGGATGGCCAGCCAGCGCACGAGGGCATGGCCGAGCACCGCACGCCAGGGCAGGCGGGCCCCCAAGGGCGCGCGCTGACGGCTCATGCGCCAAAGAAGACCCCCCAGCAGTACGCCATGGAACGAAGCCAGGTGCCAGGCCAGGGCGTCGGGCCGCCAGAGATGACGGAGAATCTGAGCCGCAGCGAGCAGCAGCAGCAGCCAGGCGAGATCCCGGTGGGTCCACGGGGATTGTGCTGCCATCCGGCGCAAGCGCGTGGGCCATGCGTTGCGGGTGGGGACAACCAACCACGACAAGCGCCACATGGCGCCGACGCCCGCCACTAGCAGCACGGCCAGCACCGCGCCTACTGGCGCTAGATTGGCCGGCGTGGCGGAGCCGCCCATCAGCTCGTGGGCGAGCTGAAGGTCTCGCGGATCGAATAGATGCGCTTGTCTTGGGATTCGTGGTACGTACGAGTCTGGAGTTCAGCCAGTAGGCCCATCGATAGAAATTGCATGCAGAAGGCCATCAGCATGAAGGGGGTGATGACCCAGAAGGGGCGCTTGATCAGGTACCCGCCACTGACGATGCCGCCAAACAAACGGTCGAGCAGCACGCCGGCAAGCATCAGCAAGCTGGCGCTACCAAAGAGCATGGCCACCTTGCCAAAGAGCTGCATGGGGCCGCCCGTGAAGCGTAGCAGGAATTTGACCGTAAAGAGATCCAGCACGACGCGGAAGGTGCGCCCAATGCCGTAGTTGGATTCGCCCGCCACGCGCGGATGGTGACTGACGACCACCTCGGCGGTGTCGCCGCCGACCCAAGAACACAGCGCTGGGATGAAGCGGTGCATTTCACCATACAGACGCACGCCTTGCAGCACATCCCGGCGATAGGCCTTGAGGGTGCAGCCGTAGTCGTGCAGCTTCACGCCCGTGATCTTCGAGATGAGGGCGTTGGCAAGGATGGACGGCAGTCGGCGATTGAGAAAGGGGTCTTGGCGGTTCTTGCGCCAGCCCGACACGACCGCGCATCCGTGTTGCTCCATTTCCGCGAGCAGGAGGGGGATATCGGCGGGGTCGTTTTGCAGATCGGCATCGAGCGTCACGATCACGTCGTGGCGGGCGGCATCAATGCCCGCGGCCATGGCGGCGGTCTGGCCAAAGTTGCGCCGAAACCGCAGCAGGCGGAAATGCGGGTACGTCTTGGCGGCCGCGACCAGGCGGTCCCAGGAGTCATCGCGGGAGCCGTCATCGATGAGCAGGATTTCGTAGGCACGCCCCATGGCCGAGAGTGACTCATGGAGTTTCTGTGCCAGAGTGGGCACATTGTCCTGTTCGTTATAGACCGGGATGACGACCGACAGGCTGGAGGGGGGTGTTGTCATGGCGGCAGTATGGGGCATCCCCGTGGCGAATTCAAGCGGGGTTTACCGGCGACAGTGTGGCGGCGGTATGACAGCGTGACGAAACCGCGGGGGGGGCCTACACCTTTCAACGGCGTTTTGTTGCCGAAGGGCAGCCCCCCCCCGGGGCGGCGGTGTTTTTGTCCGGATACTCGCTTTATCTTGACGACACGGTGTACATCTTGCAGACTATATCAAGTAGTAGGGATTAAGCTGGTGGCTGAATCTGTTGTTTGGTCTTGGCAGCTCCCGAAAGGAATAATCGTAGATGAAACACATAACCTGGGGGCTGGTGATGGCCACCGGCCGTGCCGAGAAAATTTCGTCGGCCATTGAGACACCCTTTCTCTATTTGAATGATCGGCCGGTATTGGCGTATTCGCTGGCGGCCTTCATGCAATGCGCTGAGATTGAAGGCATCGTGGTCGTGATCCCCCGCGAACGAGCGGATAGCGTCCTGGGCCTGGTGCAGATGCTGGGGCTATCCAAGGTCAAAAAGATCGTGGTGGGCGGCACCCGCCGCCCCGTGGCAATGGCGTTGGGGCTCGAATACCTGCCCGATGACGTGAAATGGGTGTGCGTGCATGATGCCTCGCGGCCAATGGTGACGCCGGAACAAATCACGGAGACGGTCAAGTGTGCCTGGCGGAACGGCTCGGGCGTGATGACGACCGAGATCGGGGACCCGGTCGTGGCCGCGAGCCGGAACAAGATCGAGTCGCGGATGGAGGGGCGCGCCTGGGCCATCATCTCCCCGCAGACCTATTCCCGCGAGGTGCTCGATACCGTGTATCCCCAGGTGGCCAAGAAGCGTAAGAATTATGCCGATGACCTGGAGGCCGTCATGGCCGTGGGCGTAGAGCCGCGCCTGGTCCCTAGCGCGTCGGTTTCCTTGCGCATCCAGTCTGCCGATGATCTGGCACCCGCGCTGGCGCTGATGAAATAGCGCGCGCGACGGGACAAAAAAAAGTGGAATGATCTATGAAATTAGATTGCATTCCACCGCAAAATGGCGCATAACGCGCAACATGGATTGGGCAAGTGAACGGAAAACCCATCTCAAAAAAAACAGAAGAAACAAGGAGTAATTGGAAATGGCAAAAGCAAAAGCGATGACAAAGAGCCAGATTGTAACCGCCGTGGCGGAAAAGGCCGAGATCACGAAAAAAGAGGCCGGTGCGGCGCTGGAAGCCCTGGCGGCTTTGGCATACAAGAATGCGAAGAACGGCTTCACGATTCCGGGGTTGGGCAAATTGGTGTTGGTCAATCGCAAGGCGCGCATGGGCCGTAATCCCGCCACGGGCGAGACGATCAAGATCGCAGCCAAGAAGGTGCTGAAGTTCCGCGTGGCGAAGGCTGCCAAGGACGCGATCCTGTAATCGTACCATCCGGTTGGATGATACAAAGCCGCGGCAGACGCCGCGGCTTTTTGTGTGCGGGTGTCTGGCGTTTTCCATAGCGTGGAAAATAGTTTTCCATAGCGTGGAAAAAATGGCCAAAAGTTTTCCATAGCGTGGAAAAAATGGCCAAAAGTTTTCCATAGCGTGGAAAAAATGGCCAAAAGTTTTCCATAGCGTGGAAAACGCGGTGGCATTTGGTAGAGTGTGTTCATGGTGCATGTCCCGGACAACGTGACGACGAAGCTGGCGCGGTTGCCGGACCAGCCGGGGGTGTATGTGATGCGCAACCGGCAGGGGAAGATCATTTATGTGGGCAAAGCGGCGAGTTTGCGCAGCCGGGTGTCGTCGTATTTCCGCCGCAGTACCTTTGCCAAGGCCGACCCCAAATTGCGGGGGCTCATTCGCAGCATCACCGATTTTGATTTCATCGCACTGAAATCAGAGGCGGAAGCGACCTTGACCGAGAGTCGGCTGATCAAGGATTACCATCCGCGCTACAATGTCGTCATGCGCGACGACAAACGGTTTCTGCTGCTGCGGGTGAATCTGAACGATCCGTTCCCGCGCTTTGATGCGGTGCGGTTGCGCAAGGACGATGGGGCGCGCTATTGGGGGCCTTATGCCTCGTCGGCCGCGGCGTGGGCCTCGCTGGAGTTTATCGAAAAGCAGTTTGGCCTGCGGCGGTGTTCGCCGCGCGTGCCGGGGCCGGAGGATCATCGCCACTGCTTGGATGACATCGTGCGTTTTTGCTCCGCGCCGTGTATCGGCGCGGTGTCACCGGCGGACTATCTCGAGCGCGTGCAAACGGCCTGCGCCTTTCTCGACGGCGACCGCCGGGAATACCTCGAACCGTTGCGGCAGAAAATGACCGCCGCGGCCCAGGAAATGAGGTTTGAGAAAGCGGCGGCGTTGCGCGACATGTATCTGCTGCTGCTGAAAGGCATTCGGGAGAAGGCCCGGGGACGCAAGAGCCTCCAGTTGAAACGCGACGAGGCGCGCCAGGGCCTGGCGGAATTGCAGCAGGGCTTGGCGATGGCCGCCCCTCCCGCGGTCATCGAGTGCTATGACATCTCGAACATCTCGGGCACGCTATCGGTGGCCAGTCGCGTGGTCGCGGTGGAGGGGATTCCCGCGCCGGCGCGCTACCGGATGTATCGGATCAAATCTGTGGTGGGGGCGGATGATCCGGCCTCGATGGCCGAAGTGATTCGGCGGCGATTTTCGCGCGCGCTCGAGGAGCAGGAGGCGCTGCCGGACCTGGTGCTGGTGGATGGGGGCATCACCCAGTTGCGCGCAACGCGGGCGGAGTTGGATGCGCTGGGGTTGACGCACGTGCGCGCGGCGGGAATCGCCGAGCAGTTCGAGGAGCTGGTGCACGATCCGAAAAATAAGTCGGCACCCTTGCGGTTTGCATCCACGTCCCCGGCCTTGCGGGTGCTCCAGCAAATCCGTGATGAGGCGCATCGGTTTGCCCTGACGTATCACCGCAAGCTGCGTACACAGAAAATCAAAGAATCCATGCTCGACGACATCCCCGGCATTGGTGCCCAGCGCAAGGCGAAACTGCTGGCCCATTTTGGCTCCGTGGCGCGTCTGCGCCGCGCCTCCGTGGAGGATATTGCCGCCGCGCCGGACATCGGGCCCAAGCTGGCCGCCCTGATACAGTCGGTTTTTCACAGCTAATCCCAGTGGGGGGGGGGGCAGCCGCGTCAATCGTATCCTGTTCACCCGGTACCGGCTGCCGGTTGGCCAACGGCTTGGCGCGCGGCCGTCGTTACCGATCGGCCTCTGCCGCTGCCAGATTTTGCAGCAGGATGGGGGCATCGGGCGCGAACTCGAGCGCGCGCCGCCAGTAGGCGATGGCCTGGTCGCGCTGCCCGGACTGCATGGCCAGCGCGCCGAGATTGTTGAGCACCTCGGGCTGGGCCGGATTGATCTTCAGGCTCTCGCCCCATTGCTCCAGCGCTGGACCGACATGCCCCGCCCGCGCCAGTAGCATGGCGGCGCGGTTGCGGGCATTGGCGTTCTCGGGATACCGCGACACCAGTCGCCAATAGGTGTCCAGCGCGCCGGAGGCGTCTTTTGCCAGCTCTTGGGCATGGCCCAGATTCGTGAGCGCGCCTTCGTGGGCCGGGGCGATCTCCAGCGCGCGCTGGAAGTGCTGAATGGCGCGGGGGTAGTCGTCTTTTTCGGCGGCGCGGATGCCGGCTTGCAGCGCGGCGGCGATCAGTCCGCCGCGGTCCATTTTGACAATGGGCGCGAGCAGATTTTCCACCGGTGCCCAGTCATCGGTCAGGATGCACGCGCCATTGCGAGCGCGTAGGTCGTCGAAATGACGGTCGTCGAGGACGACGCCTTGAAACAGCTCGGGGTGGCGCAGATTGGCGGGGACGCGTTCGGGATGAATGGGCTGGGCTCCCGCGGCCCAGACGGTCGTGTCGCGTTGGTCAAAGTCCGTGATGGTGGAGATGGCCGCGACATGGTCAAAAACCTCGCGCAGGGTCTGGTTGACGGCATTCATGAAGCGGCCAGAGGTGTAGATGTCCACCGTATTCATGATAAAAAGTCCATCGGGCGCGAGGAGCGATTTGACGTCTTGCATGAATTCGCGGGTGGTGAGGTGATAGGGCACCGTGTAGTCGCTGATGGAGTCGCAGATGATAAAATCAAAGGGCGGGACGCTGCCGGGGGCCTTCGTGTTCTGGCGCACGGCATCGGCGATGTAATTGCGCGCATCCATGTGGTGGATGGTGATGGGGGCGTCTGGGGCGAGCCCAAAGGCGTCCTGGGCGGCGTGGGTCACCGCGGGATCGATCTCTACCGCGACAATGTCGCTGCCGGGCCGGGCCACGAATAAATGTTGCGGATAGGCATAGCCGCCGCCACCGAGACACAGCAGGCGGACGGGGGTGGCGTTGCGACCGCGGGCATTGTTGACATAGCCTTCGTAGAGCCGATGGTAGGGATATTGAAGGGTCTCGGGGTGGGCCAAATCAATCTCGCTGTGGCGCAGTTTATCCTGATAAAAGGCGCGGTGGGCGGGGTTGGCGTCCTCGGCCGTGACCGTGAGAATCTGATACTGGCTCTCGGTGTAATAGATGGCGTCGGGCTCGATGGGCGCATCGCGCAGATGCAGATTGAGGGCGAGGTCGGCGAGGACGGGGAGGGGCAGGACCGCAATCAGAAAGAGCATGGCGACGAGTAGGGTGGCGGCGGCGGCACCGACGACGGTGCTTTTCCCGCTGCCGCTGCGGCGCGCGTAAAGCGCATAGGCCAAGCCCATCAGCGCCAGCAGCAGGGCCATGCTGACCACAATGCGCACGCTGCCGAGCCAGGCGGTGAGATAAAAACCGGTCAGGAAGGTGCCCACAATGCTGCCGACGGCATTCCAGGCGTAGAGCGTGCCAATGGCGCGGCCCGTATGCGTTGCGCGCTCAATCGCGAGCTTGGCGACCATCGGGCTGATGGTGCCCAGGACCGTCGCGGGCAGCAGAAAGGCCCAGCACATGTGCAGCAGAATCCGGACCGGCCAGGATAGGCTCATCAGGACCACCGAGCTGCCGGCGAGGGCATTCAGCCATAAAATGGCCAGGCAGGCCGCTGCGCAGCCAAAGAGCATCGTGGCAATGCGGCGGGGCAGGTGTGGGGCGGAGTCGGCCATGCGCCCACCGAGATAGTTGCCCAGGCTCATGCCGGCGAGTATCACGCCGAGCACACCTGTCCAGGTGTAGAGCGAAGAACCGAGAAAGCGGGCGATCAGCCGACTGGCGACCAACTCGACGGTCATCAGGCCTGCGCCGGTGAAGAAAACGGTGGCATTTAGCCACCAGGTGCGTTGGGGTGTGCTCATGAGGACAGACAATAGCGGAAGGGGAGGGGGGAGCCAATATCCAATATCGAATGGCCATGTCCCAGAGAGCACAGGGACTCATGGGGGGGGGTTATTCTTGCTGGCGCAGCCCGTCCAGCACCTGGTTTAGGGCGTCGATGTGGGGGTGGCGCTGGCGGGTGTCTTCGACATAGGCGGTTGT
>JAQUJC010000030.1 GCA_028681135.1 Kiritimatiellia bacterium
CTTTGCGGCTTTGGCGATCTTTGCGTAAGAACATGTGTCTCTTGGGGGTGGGGGGAGGGGGATTATCTGATGGTGAAAAGGGCTGATTTTATGGGGGGCGAGGGCCTAACTGTATGGGGTTCTGTCGATTGCAGGCTCTGCGCGGGGGCGGGGAATGGGCTTGGTTTCGGGGGCGGATTGAGGTACAAGGAAACAGTACCCTTTTTGTGGACCTTCGGCGCATGGAACCCAAATTTACTCATTTACATTTGCATACAGAGTACAGCCTTCTGGATGGGTTGTGCGCACTGGATCGGGGCAAGGATCACCACAGTCCGCTGATGGAACGGGCCCGGGAGCTGGGGCAGGTGGCGATGGCCATCACCGATCACGGCAACCTCTATGGCGCGGTGCATTTCTACAAGGCGGCGCGCAAGCATGGGATCAAGCCGGTGCTGGGGTGCGAGATTTATGTCACGCCGGGGGACCACCGGGAACGGGTGCTGGTGAACAAGCGCCAGGCCAACCACCTGGTCCTGTTGGCGGAGAATGACCGGGGCTTTGCCAACTTGATCCACCTGGTGAGTAAGGCACACCTCGACGGATTCTATTATAAACCGCGGATCGACCGCGCGCTGCTGGCGGAACATCATGAGGGGCTCATTGGGCTGTCGGCCTGTCTGAAGGGGGAGGTGGCGGAGGCTCTTGCCGACGGGCTGGTGGACAAGGCGCGGACGCTGGCGGGGGAATATGCCGAAATCCTGGGCCCGGACCATTTCTACCTGGAGCTGCAGGATCATGGCATGCCGGAACAGCAGGCGGTCAATCGTCAGATGGTTCAACTGGCCAAGGAACTGGGGCTGCCGCTGGTGGCGACCAATGATGTCCATTACCTCCAGGCGCAACATGCGGTGCCGCACGAAATGCTGCTTTGCCTGCAAACCCAGGCCAAGTGGAGCGAAACCGACCGCATGAAGTATGGCTCCGATCAGTTCTTCCTGAAGAGCGAGGCGGAGATGCGCCGCTTGTTTGGGGAGCTGCCGGAGGCACTGGACAATACGTGGCGGATTGCCGAGCGCTGTAACGTGGAGATGGCGTTGGAGGGGCAGAAAAATCCGCATTTCCCGAACTATCGCTGCCCCGAGGGGCTGACGCACAAGCAGTATCTGACGCAGATTGCGGCGGAGGGGGTGCGCCGATTGTACGGGGTGGAGAATCTGGAGCAGCCGCGAGATGAGCATGAGCAGGTGATTGCCAAGCGCTTCTCCCACGAACTGGGCGTGATCGAGAAAACCGGCTTCCTGAACTATTTCCTGGTGGTGTGGGACTTTATTAACGCGGCCAAGCAAATGGGAATTCCGGTCGGTCCCGGGCGGGGATCGGGCGCGGGCAGCCTGGTGGCCTATGTGACGGGTATCACCGGGATCGATCCGCTGCGCTATGACTTGATTTTTGAACGCTTTCTGAACCCGGAACGGGTGTCGCCGCCGGATTTCGATATCGATTTTTGCCAAGCGCGACGCGGCGAGGTGATCGAGTACGTCAAGCGCAAGTATGGGGCGGATAGTGTCGCGCAGATCGTCACCTACGGAACCTTGGGGGCCAAGACGCTGATTCGCGATATTGGCCGCGCGTTGGAGATTCCTCTGCCGGAGTGCGACAAGCTGGCCAAAATGGTGCCCGAGGTGCCGGGGACAACGCTGGAGTCCGCTCAGCGCGAGAGCGTGGACTTCCGCGATGCGTGCCTGACCAGCGAGTGTGCCAAGCAGATCATGACGTTTGCTCCGCCCTTGGAGGATATGCCGCGTCAGATTGGCACCCACGCGGCGGGGGTGGTGATTGGCGAGCGACCGCTGATCGAGATGATCCCGCTGACCAAGGACAAAGATGGCAATATAATTTCCCAGTGGGAGGCAGGGCCGCTGGAGGAATCGGGCCTGCTCAAGATGGATTTTCTGGGGCTCAAAACACTGACGGTGGTACGTGAAGCGTGCGACAACGTGAAACACTCGCAGGGAATCAACCTCGATCCTGATGCCTTCCCGCTGGACGATCCGGCAACCTATGAGCTGCTGGCGCGGGGCGATACCGTGGGCGTGTTCCAGGTGGAATCCGAAGGTATGCGCGATTTGCTGCGGCAGCTTCAGATTAACAAGATCGAAGAACTCATCGCCCTCATCGCATTGTATCGCCCGGGCCCAATGAAGATGATCCCCGATTTCATCGCGCGCAAGCATGGGCGCCAGGCCATCGACTATCCGCATCCACTGCTCGAAGACATCCTGAAAGAAACCTATGGCATCATGGTCTATCAGGAGCAGGTGCAGCAGGCGGCGGGGGTGCTGGCGGGCTTCTCTATGGGCCAGGGCGATATTCTGCGGCGGGCGATGGGTAAGAAAAAACCTGAAGAAATGGCCCAGCAACGCAAGGCCTTCGAGGATGGCTGCGTCCAACAGAAAACGTGCAGCGCGCTCAAGGCGAGGCAGATTTTCGATAAGATCGCAGAGTTTGCCTCGTATGGGTTTAACAAATCGCACTCGGCGGCGTATGGCATCGTGACGTTCCAGACGGCCTATCTGAAGGCGAACCACCCGGGCGAGTTTATGGCGGCGCTGCTGTCATCGGAAATCGGCAACACGGACAAGCTGCCGGTGCTGGTGGCCGAGGTGCAGAAAATGGGCATCCGGGTGCTGCCGCCGGATGTGAACGAGAGCGGGCATCGTTTTACGCCGGTCACGGGCGCCATCCGCTATGGTCTGGCGGGGGTGAAGGGCGTCGGCGGCGCGGCCGTCACGGCCATGCTGCGTGAACGCGAGGCCAATGGGCCCTTTAAAGGGCTGGTCGATTTTTGCGAACGTATCGAGACCGGTGAGGTCAACAAGAAGGCCATCGAGGCACTGGTGAAATGTGGGGCCTTCGACTTTACCGGGATCATGCGCGGCCAACTTTTCGAAGGCATCGAAACGGCGATGGGCTATGCGGCATCGGTTCGCAAGGATCGCGCGGCGGGGCAGGCCTCGCTGTTTGATATGCTGGGCGGAGAGGACGTGGCCGGGGTGGTGATGACCGATGCAGACCTGCCCGTCGGTGAACCGTGGCCCAAAAAACAAATGCTGGCCTTCGAGAAAGAGTTGATCGGCTTCTATATTTCCGGGCATCCGCTGTTGGCGTGTGCGTGGACGCTGGAAAAATATAACCAATGCGACGCAGTGGGGTTTGCCGCGCTGCCCGAACGCACCCGCACCCGGATCGGCGGGCTCGTGGTCAACGCTCAGAAGCGCTACACGAAACCGAAAAAACAAAATGAGTTGCCGCGCGAAATGATGTCGTTTCGGTTGGATACACTGGAAGGCTCCATTGCCGCAGTGGCGTTTCCGGAGGCCTATGCCCGCTATGGCATCCACTTGCAGCCCGACGCGGCGGTGATGCTGTGCGGGAGCGTTCGCAAGGATAATGGCGGCGGCAGTATGTCGCTGGCAGTTGACGAGATTTATCCCATTGACGAGGTGCCCATGCACTTCACCCGCGGCGTGAGCCTGCATGTGAATGTCGGGACCTGGACCGATGAGCGGATGCGCGAACTCAAGGATGTGATGCGACGCCATCCCGGGACTATGCTGGTGAATATTTGTCTGCTGTATCCCGATAATGCCAAGGTCTATCTGCGCGCATCAAACGATCTGAAAGTCAAAATGTCGGAGGCGTTTTCCAACGAATGTACCAAGATTGTGGATGGTATTTATGTGGCGACGCTTAAGGAAGCCGGGTTGCGTTTGCCGCCCGAGCCGCGCTGGAAGCGGCGCAACGGGGGCTGAGCGAATTAGGTTATTTTGTAGCCGGTATTGAAGATCAAAAAAGCTCGGCTCGGCAGGGACGCCTCGCCCTACCCAAAGCCGGAATTACACGCCGTGGGTAGGGCGAACCCTCTGGGTGAGCCGCGGCCGTTAGGTCCGGAACATGATTATACAGTTCCTTAAAATGCTCTAAGTTGGAGGGGGCCTCACCCCGGGGGCGGCAGACGGGTCAGCGCCCATTCATAAACCGTGTGCGCGGCGCGACTCAGTTGATCCAGATTATCCAGCAGGTGGGCGGCGGCGTCGGGGAAGTTCCAGGTGCTGACCGCCACAAGAGCGGCCGCAATCGACAGGGTGTTGAGGACATAGATGAGCGTATAGGAAAAGAGCCGCCCATGCTCGCGGATATCCGGTTGACGATAGGTCAGAAAGCGTAGGGTAAACGTGAGGTGAAACGACCACGTCAGACCGATCCAGAAGAGAAAAATCGGCGCGTAGGGTTTCACGCTCGGGAAGACCCAGGCGCTGAGCACCCAGACCAGAGCGACGCCGAAGGTGTAGAGCGGAAAAAAGTAGGGAGAGAGTGTGATCCAGGCGTTGGTGCGGGTGACGCGGACACTGCCGCCGCCCTTGGAAACGCGCAGCCGTGAGGCCTTGCCGCCAAACAGCACGGCCCAAAACGCGTGGGTCAGCTCATGGCCGAGAACGTAGGTCCGGGTCAGGGGGGGGAGAAAGAGCCAGATGATTATCCAGATCACGATCCCCGCCACTGTCGCAAAAGCGTGGACCAGCGGCAGACGGGTGGGCGCTTGCGCCAGAATCACCAGCACCCGCCATAGGGTCATGGTCAGCGCCACTCCCAGCGGCAACAGCGCCAGCCCAGTCAGGAATTTTGCCACACGCCATTTCATCCATGTCAGCTTAGCTGGGCGCGAAGTGTCTGGAAAGACGTTGATGCACGGGCACCAGCAGCAGCAGCAGCAGCCCAAGAAGATTGACGGGGAAATGTTCCACCGCAGCCAGACACAGTAGCACCTGCAGCGGAATCAGCATCCGCAGGAGTACCGTGATGTGGCGCGGAGTGAAACGGGCGCCGGGCCGGGCTTCGTGGCGGGCCAGATGGGTGACAATCGCAATATAGACGCCCAGCACGCCCGCTCCAATGAGGGGGGCGGGGGGGAGGGGGGGCGTGAGCCCCTTGCCAATTACGGCGGCGCCTAGCAGAAGGTTGCCGGCGCGGCATAGACCCATCAGGACCGGGCCCAAAAGCGGCACGCGCTTACCGCCAAGGTTATAGAGCACAATGCACAGGATGAGGGGCAGCGCGATCGGCAGGGCATCGAAGAATGCCGAGGCGAAAGCGGCAACCCAGAGGAAGACCAGGGCAACCGCGGCGGCGTTTTCGCGCGAAATCTGGCCGGACGGCAGCGGGCGCTCCGGCCGATCGCGCTTATCCTCGGCATAGCCGAAGAGGTCGTTGAGGATCAGGCCTGCCGTATAGAGCAAGAGGCCCGCCGGCAGCGCCAGCAAGAAGAATTGTCCCCAGTCCAGCGGAGACGATGTCGGTGCCAGCAGAAACCCGGCCAGCAAATCCCCCGGGACCGTCAGCAAATTGGGCAGACGCACCAGCCGCAGCCACGCCTTCGGCGAAAACCCGCGTGGCATCAGCCGCTTGATCTTGCGGCGCACCGTATGCCACGTTTTCCACAGTGTGGAAAAAAGTTTTCCACGGTGTGGAAAAGGCTTAGCGCTGGTAGGTGGCGGGGTCAATGTAGGGCAGATCGAGTTGGGGGGTGAACTTCGGCGTCTGCGAATAGAAGGCCAGCGGATTGTCGTACATGATTTGCTGAATGTGTGGTTCATCAAATCCCTCTTCAGCCATGAATGCGGCGGTCTTGGGCAGCGAGCAGGGATCGGATACGCCCCAGTCGGCAGAGGAGTTGACGGTGACGCGCTCGACACCCCAGCGGCGGAGGATGTCAACGACGCGGCGCGGATTGAGCTTGGAATAGGGGTAGACCGTTAGGCCGGCCCAGTAGTCGGTCTTGCGGGTCAATGGCATGGTTTCCTCGGTGTTGTGGTCAACCACAATCTTCGATGGGTCATAATTGAACTCGCGCAGAATAGCGAGGATGCGCGCCACCCCGTCCTTCTTGGAGGTCTCGGGCGTGTCGTGGGGCGTGTGAACCAATACGGGCAGGGCGTGGGCCTTGGCCATCTCAAGCTGGCGCTGGAAGATTTTTTCTTCGTTGGGGGTGATGCGGTTGAAGCCGATTTCGCCCACGCAGACGCAGCGCGGATGATCGAGGTAGGGCGCCATGCCGTCGAGGGTCTCCATGGCCAGCGCCAGGTCGTCGGCTTCCTTGGGATTGACGGAAATGCACGAGTAGTGGTCGATGCCATAGCGCAGGGAGCGGGTGTGCTCAAAATCCAATGATAGCGCGAAATAATCGTAGAATGTTCCTGCGTGGCGGCGGCTGACCCCTTGCCAAAAGGAGGGCTCGACCACACAGCGAATCCCGGCATTGTACATCGCCGTGTAGTCGTCCGTGGTACGCGAGATCATGTGGATATGCGGTTCAATGATAATCATAGCCATGCTCCAAAAAAAGAGGGACTCGTGGGTTTACTTGGTATCAGCGCCGCAGAGCACCGGAGGGTTCACTCCGCGGCAATGGCCGAAATTTCGACGCGGCCATCCTTGGGCAGGCGCGCAACCTCAACCACTTCACGGGCGGGGTAGGGCGGCTGGAAAATCTCGGCATAGAGCTTGTTGACGAGCGCAAAGTCGTTCATGTCCGCTACGTAGATCGTGGCCTTGAGAACCTGGGCGGGGGAGAGCTTCGCCGCCTGGAGAATGGCCGTCAAGTTTTGGAGAGCCAAGCGGGTTTGCGCTTCCGTGCCGTCCACCATCTCGCCCGTGGCAGGGTCCAGTCCCAGTTGGCCGGAAATGAAGAGGAGCCCGTTGCGGGAAACCGCTTGCGAGTAGGGGCCAATGGCGGCGGGGGCTTGGTCGGTCTGGATGGCGTTCATGAAATATCTCCCTGTAAATGGTGTTCAAACCATCAAGAGTAGAGTGCCTTGGGGGAAGCGGCAAGATCAATCCGGTGCAAGGCGGCGGCACAGAAGCCGTTGGGGCTGGCCGCCGGACCGTCAGCACAGGCAGCGGCGCGTCAGGCTATCATTCGCTTCTGGCCAGCGCGAACAGGAGGCCCGAAAGCCGATTGAGATAGGCCAGGGCCAGCGGGGTCACCCGCGCAGAATGATGGTCCTTGGCGCGCACCAAATCGCGTTCCGCACGGCGGCAAATGGTGCGGGCCAGGTGGGCGCGGGCGGAGATTTCGCTGGCTCCCGGCAGGACAAAACTCCGGGCCGGCGGCCGCGTGGCCTCCAGCCGTTTTGTCTCGGCGGCGATGCGGGCCACCGCGCTTTCCTTTAGACGGGATGTTCCGCCGGCCATCTCAGCGCCAATCTCCAGCACATCGCGCTGGAGGGATTCCAGCCAGTCGGCTGCGGGGGAAGGGCCGCAGGCCGATCGCATCAGACCCAAGGCCGCCATGAGTTCATCCAGAGAACCCAGGGCATCGAAGATAACATCGCCCTTGGTCAGCCGAAGGCATTCTGGGAGCTCCGTGAACCCCGTTTCTCCGGCAGAAAATGGGTGGGGCAACGAAGTGGGCATGACGTGAAAATACTGCCACAATGTTTCGCGGTCCGCAAGCGCGCGGAGCAGCCGGTTTACGCAAGCGACGCAAAGGGGCACCAATACCGCAACGGGATCGGCGACCTGCAATCAGCGTGTATCGCCCCCTGCGACCGTCATCCCGAGCCGGTCGAGGGATCTCGGCAGAGCCCCGCGGCGAGCCGTCGGAACATAGCCGAGATGGTTCGACTCCGGCACTGCGCGCCTGCGCTCACCATGACTGGAGGGGGGCACCGGTCGTGACAATCAAATCAATCTCACCTCTGGTTGCGGGCAGCAAATGCAGATAGAAACCGGCAGGGGCACCATGATAGGGTGCCCCCCGACATGACACGACAATTTGAAGAACTGGATTATCGGGCAACTCCGCTGGGCGAACTGGTGCTGCAGCGTCGCAAGGTGCTTTCTCTCGACGGGGCGGTGGCGTATGAGGTGAAGCTCAACGGCGACTATCTGATGTCGAGTTTGTTCCACGTGGCCGAAGCGGAGCTGGCGCGGCTGGCTCTGGATCGGTTGCATGGCAGCGGGTGGGATGTCGTGGTGGGGGGGCTGGGGTTGGGCTATACCGCGGCGGCGGCGCTGGCGTTTCATCAGGTCGAGCATGTGCGGGTGGTGGAAACGCTGGAGCCGGTGGTCGATTGGCATCGGCGCGGATGGGTGCCCAACGGCGCGCAACTGACAGCGGATTCCCGCTGCCAGTATCAAGTGGGTGACTTTTTTGCGCTGGCGCGGGAGGGCGGATTTGATCCGGATCGGTCGGGGCGTCCTTGGGATGCGGTGCTGCTCGATATTGATCATTCGCCCACTCATCATTTGGCCGCGGCTCATGCAGATTTTTATTCGGAGGCGGGCTTGCAGCGATTGCGCGGCTTTCTCAAGCCGGGGGGCGTTTTTGCCCTGTGGTCCAACGATGATCCGGATGAGCAATTCCTGAATCGTCTGCGCCGAGTCTTTGGCCAGGCGGAGGGGCATCGGGTGGAGTTTGATAATCCCCTGCAGGGCAACAAGACGGCCAATGGCGTGTATGTGGCGCAACGGCCGCTGGACGCGGGGAACTGACCGTGGCCCGCCAAGATCAGTGCCCCCTGTGTGGCACCGCTGGCCCATTTGAGCGTGTGCAGGATATCCGCAAGCGGTGGCATCGCTGTTGCGGTCACTGCCACTTGCTGTTTGTGGAGGACGCGTTTCTGCCGTCGCCAAGCGCGGAGCGCCAGCGCTATGCCACGCATCAGAATGGACCGCACGACGCCGGCTATGTGGCCTTTCTGCGCCAGGCCATCGTGCCCGCACGGCCGTACCTGCAGGACGGCATGCGCGGGTTGGATTACGGTTGTGGCCATACGCCGACGCTCTGTGGCTTGCTGGAAGAGACCGGGGTGACTTGCGAAAACTATGACCCCTATTTCTACCCCGACCCGCCGCGCGGACCCTATGATGTCGTGTGGGCCACCGAGGTGGTCGAGCATTTTTATGTGCCGGCTCGCGAGTGGGAGCGAATGACGCGCCTGGTGAAGCCGGACGGCCTGCTGGTGGTGATGACGGCCCCGTGGGAGACCCTCGCCCACTTCCGCTCCTGGGGCTACGCCAGCGACGAAACCCATGTGTGCTTTTACCGACCGGAAACCGTCGCCTGGATCCGGGCCACGTTCGGTTTTGTTGCGCTCGAAAGCAGAAACCCACGCGTGTTTCTAATGCAAAAAATCGACTCGAATAGGGTAGACAAGCAGCGGCCCTTACCCTGATGCTTTTGCCGCGAGTCTCGGTTATTATAATAACCGAGACTGGATGAATACGGCTGATATCACTTTATATAATCGATGTGCCTTGACAGGGAGTCTCACATATTATAATAACCGAGACACATGAAAACGAACACAACAATTGTGCTTACGCCGACATTGTGGCGGACCTGCCGGGCCTTGGCGGGACCGACGCGATTGAATCTGTTGCGGCGGATTATCGAAAAGCCTGATCAGTGTGTGACGGATTTGGCCGCGGCCGAAGAGGTGTCGGAGTCACGTGCTAGCCAGGAGTTGCGGCGACTACAATCGCGGGGCTTGGTGCAGATGTATCGCACGGGTACGTGGACACGCTATCGCCCGGTGACGGATCCGAAAGTGGTTTCGGCGAAACCATTGCTGGCGGCAATGCGCAAGGCGCTGGTCCGTTGGTCCGATGAAAAGACACGGCGTGTAGCGCACGCGTTTGGGCATGAACGGCGGCTTAAATTGGTGCAGTTGATGCAAGAGGGTAGACGCAGCCTCGATGAATTCCAAGAGCAGGGCAACCTGTCACGGCCGGCGTTGTTTCGCCATATCGCTGTGTTGCAAGAGGGGGGGGTGATTCAGCGGGTGCCGGGGGGGTGGGAACTGCGGGCAAATCCGCACCCGCTGGCCAAAGCAATGCTGGCCCTGCTGCGCACAACCTAGGGAATGTCAGCACGGGCGGTGGCTCCGAGTTTGTTTTGACCTTTGTTCCACGGTATGGAAAAGTTCCGCTTCAGTTTTCCATGCGATGGAAACCATTTCCGACCCTTTTCCACGGTATGGAAGAAAAGTGTCCACAGTGTGGAAAATCGATTTATTGAAAGGATGCGACTATGAGCAAGAGTAGAATCCAGGTGCCAGAGGATGGGCAGAAGATCACGATGGGCGCGAATGGGCGGTTGGCGGTGCCGGATCGGCCGGTTCTGCCGTTCATCGAGGGCGATGGAACGGGGCCGGATATCACGCGCGCCGCGATGGGGGTTTGGAACGCGGCAGTGGAAAAGGCCTACGGCGGTCAACGGCGCGTGGCCTGGATGGAAATCTATGCGGGCGACAAGGCCAATGCGGTCTATGGGCCGAATACTTGGCTGCCGGCTGAGACGCTCAACGCGTGTCGGGACTATCTGGTATCCATCAAGGGGCCGCTGACGACCCCGGTGGGGGGGGGCATCCGGAGTTTGAATGTGGCGCTGCGGCAGGAGCTGGACCTGTATGTGTGTCAGCGGCCGGTGCGGTGGTTCACGGGGGTGCCCAGCCCGGTGAAGAATCCGGACAAAACGAACATGGTGATTTTTCGCGAGAACGCAGAAGACATCTATGCGGGGATCGAGTGGGCGGCGGGGACACCGGAGGTCAAGAAGGTCATCGATTTTCTACAGCAGGAAATGGGTGTGACAAAAATCCGTTTCCCGGGCAGTTCGGGGATCGGGATCAAGCCGGTGAGCGAGGAGGGAACGCGGCGGCTGGTGCGGGCGGCCATTCGCTATGCGCTGGACAACGGGCGCAGGAGCGTGACGTTGGTTCACAAGGGCAACATCATGAAGTACACGGAGGGGGCATTTCGCGATTGGGGCTACGCGACGGCGCGCGCTGAATTCGGAGCCCAGCCGCTGGATGGCGGACCCTGGCACGAAATCACCGACGCGACAACCGGCCGTAAGCTGCTGGTGAATGACGTGATTGCCGATGCGTTCTTGCAGAAAATATTGACGCGTCCGGCGGACTGCGACGTGATCGCAACATTGAACCTCAACGGCGATTATATTTCGGATGCGCTGGCGGCCTGCGTCGGCGGCATCGGGATCGCACCGGGGGCCAACATCAATTATGATACGGGGTGCGCGGTGTTCGAGGCCACTCATGGAACAGCGCCGAAGTATGCCAACCTCGACAGGGTGAATCCAGGATCGCTGATTCTGTCGGGCGAAATGATGTTCCGCTATCTGGGCTGGACCGAGGCGGCGGACCTCATTATTGCGGGCGTGGAGAAGACCATCGGTCAAAAAGTGGTGACCTACGACTTTGCACGGCAGATGGAGGGGGCACAAGAGGTGACGTGCTCGGCGTTCGCCAACGCAATTGCGAAGAATATGTAAGGCCACCACGGAGTACAATTTTATTTGTTAAGACTCAGGTTGCGTCTGCGTTGAAAGGATTTAGATATGAGTAATCAGCAAACACAGCAGCCCGTTACGGCGTCAGACGGCATCACGTCGCGGGCGGCGGACTACGGGCAGTGGTACCTCGACATCGTTAAACGGGCGGACCTGGCGGACCATTCGTCGGTGCGTGGCTGCATGGTGATCAAACCCCACGGATACGCGATCTGGGAGAAGCTGCAACGGGAGCTGGACGACCGCTTCAAGGCGACGGGGCATGTGAACGCCTATTTCCCGCTGTTCATTCCGTTGTCGATGCTGGCGAAGGAGGAGGAGCACGCGGCGGGATTTGCCAAGGAATGCGCCGTCGTGACGCATTATCGGCTCAAGACCATCGATGGCAAAGTGACCGTGGACCCGGAGTCGAAGCTGGAGGAACCCCTGATCGTGCGGCCAACCAGTGAGACGATCATCTGGGCGCAATACAAGAACTGGATCCAGAGCTATCGCGATTTGCCGCTGCTGATCAATCAGTGGGCCAATGTGGTGCGCTGGGAGATGCGCACGCGTCTGTTTTTGCGCACGGCAGAATTTCTCTGGCAGGAAGGCCATACCGCGCACGCGACGGAGTCCGAGGCGCGCGAAGAGGTTTCCCGCATGTTGGCAGTTTACGCGGATGTGGCGGAAAACGTGATGGCGGTGCCGGTGGTGCGCGGGCACAAAACCGAGGGTGAGCGGTTTGCAGGGGCCATTGATACCCAGTGCATCGAGGGCATGATGCAGGATGGCAAAGCGCTGCAGATGGGGACGAGCCATTACCTGGGGCAGAATTTTGCCAAGAGCGCCGACGTGAAGTTTTTGAACAAAGAGGGCCAACTTGAATATGTGCATGCCACGAGCTGGGGCGTTTCCACGCGGCTGGTGGGGGCGCTGATTATGACGCACTCCGACGACAATGGGCTGATCCTGCCGCCGAAACTCGCGCCGATTCATGTGGTGATAGTGCCGATCTATAAGACGCCGGAGGAGCAGGAGCGGACAACGGCCGAGGCCCAGGCGGTGGCGGTCGAGTTGCGGGCGCAGGGGGTAGCGGTGAAGGTGGACGACCGCGAAGGCATGCAGCCGGGCGCGAAATACTACGAGTGGGAGCGCAAGGGTGTGCCGGTACGCATCGAGATCGGCCCGCGTGACCTGGAGAAAGGCTCGCTGTGCGTGGTGCGGCGCTTCGTGATCGAGCAGGATGGCGAGAGTGAGCGGGACCTGCGCAAACGTAAAAAGCAGTTTGTGCCGCGGGCTGAGGCGATCGCGGGGATGCCAGAGTTGATGCAGACCCTGCAGCGGGAGCTGTTGGAGCGGGCGCGGATGATGCGCGATAAGCGTACGCGGATCATCGACACGCTCGACGACTACGAAGCATTTTTCAAGGGTGACGGCAGCGGATTTGCCTGGGTCCATTGGGCGGGCACGCACGAGGATGAGGACATCATAGCGAAGCGCTTTGAGACGAGTATTCGTTGTTTGCCGTTCGAGAACCAGATTCCTGAGGCGGCGCGTGGGCCGGGCACGTGTATCCTGACCGGCCAGCCCAGCGCACAGCGGGTGCTGATGGCGAAGGCGTATTGAAGAAGAAGTCAGGAGTCAGAAGTCAGGAGTCAGAATGGGAGCCACGAACAGCCCATTGAAAAAGATAGTGGTGGTGTGCACGGGCAATACCTGCCGGAGTCCGATGGCGGCGGGGTGGCTGACTGCGCATTTGGCGGGCAAGGGGTGGCAGGCGGAGTCGGCCGGGGTGGCGGCCAGGGAGGGAGGCGCCGCGGCACCAGAGGCCGTCGAGGTGATGCAGGAAATGGAGGTCGATATTTCTACTCACCGTGCGCGCATGTTGTCGCGGAAACTGGTGGAGGAAGCGGACCTCATTTTGGCGATGACCGAGGGCCATCTGCGCGTCATCAATCAGCGCTTTCCAGAGGCGAAAGAAAAGGTGCAATTGCTTAACAGCTTTGGCCCGGGGCCAGCGGCGGATGTGGCGGACCCGTTCGGCTTATCGGCCGATGCCTACCGGCACACGCGCGACGAACTGGTGCAGGCCCTGGGGGATTTCCTGCTACATCTGGCCGAACGCGGCGGCCTGAAGCGGGAGGAGTAGATTCAAGATTCAAGATTCAAGGGCTGACCCCACGGGTTGTAGCGCTTTACAAAGGCAGGGGGGCGCGATAGGTTACGGGATAGATATGAAAGCAGTTGCTCCAGGCAAGTTGATCCTGAGCGGTGAACATGCGGTGGTGTATGGCCGTCCGGCCATCGCCATGGCTGTGAACCGCAACGCCCAGGCCTTTATTACAGAGGAAGGGGCGGCGGGGACGGTATCGTTTGATCTACCCAATTTGAAGGAGGGGCGGGACTCCTTTACGCTGCGCGCATTGCGTGAATTCCATGGGCGCGTGCAGCGCAACTACGAAGAATTTCTGGCGGGCAAGCTGTCCATTCGCGAGGTCTTGCACAAGCCGGTAGATTTGTTTCAGTTTGCGTTTGTGACGGTGATGGATGGCCTGCACCTGAAGATGGGCGGTGGGGTGAATATCCGGATGAACTCGAATATCCCGATCGGCTGCGGGATGGGGTCATCGGCGGCCACGATTTTGAGTGTATTGCGGGGCCTGGGCCACTACTACCGGGTGGAATTCCGGCCGGAATGGTATTCGCGCTACAGCCTGGAGGTTGAAAACATGCAGCATGGACAGGCCAGCGGATTGGATACCTATGTGTCCATGCATGGCGGTTGCGTGCGCTTCCAGAATGGCGAAGCGGTCGAAATGCCGTTGCCGCGGATGCCGCTATACATTGTGAATACAGGCCACCCGCAGAGCACCACTGGCGAGACGGTCTCATCCGTGGCCCAGCAGGTGGGGGCCGCGAATACGGTGTGGGAGCAGTTTGAAGTTGCGACCAACCGGATGGTCGATGCGTTGGCGCACAATGACCTGAAGGCTTTCCAGCGGGCGATGAAAGACAATCACCGGCTGCTGGCCAGCATCGGCGTGGTGCCGGGACGCGTGGCGGATTTTGTGGCGGAGGTTGAACAGGCTGGCGCAGCAGCCAAAATTTGCGGTGCGGGAGCGGTCGCGGGGGACGCGGCGGGGATGGTGGTGGTGGTGACTCGTGAAGCGCCGGCGCAACTGTGCGCCAAATACGGGTATGAGTTGATGACCGTGCGCCCCGATCCGATGGGCGTGCGGGTCGTGTGACCGTTTGCCGATGACCTTGCGCGCCGTACAAGCCTCCGCGCCGGGCAGCCTCATGCTGATGGGCGAGCATGCGGTGCTGCGCGGTCAGCCGGCCATTGTTTGCGCCATCAGCAAGCGCATGAAGGTCGACCTGACCCCGCGCGATGACGACGCGGTTGTGTTGCATTCCGCGCTCGGCACGCATCAGACGACGCTAGATGACCTGGCGCCCAACGACAGCTTTCGGTTTGTACTGGGGGCGATTCGCGCTTGTTGCGAGGGAGTGCAACAGGGCTTTGAACTGGATATCCGCTCGGGGATGTCGCACCAGATGGGGCTGGGGACCAGTGCGGCGGTGACCGTGGCGACCCTGGCAGCCCTGACCGGCGCCCAGCAACAGACGTTGGATTTGCGTTGTTTGCTTGATGCCAGCTTGAAGATCATTCGCAAGGCCCAGGGCGGGGTGGGCTCTGGAGCCGATGTCGCCGCCAGCACCTATGGGGGGTGCCTGCGCTACTTTGCCGAGTCACAGGAGGTCGTCGTGTTGCCCACGACCCCCAAATTGACCGTGCTGTATTCCGGCAGCAAGATGCCGACGCCCAAAGTCATTGCCGTGGTGGAGGACAACCGCAAAAACCAACCCGAGCTATTCAAGAAGGTGGAGGCGTTGATCGGAGATGTTGTTCAGCGTACGTTCGCAGCCGCGGCGCTGGAGGATTGGGAGACGGTCGGGGAATTGATGAACATCCATCAGGGGCTGATGGATGCCATGGGCGTCAACAATGCCGTCCTATCCGAGCTGGTCTACGACTTGCGGGAAGACCCCAACATTTTGGGCAGCAAAATTTCCGGTTCGGGGTTAGGCGACTGCGTGGTAGGTCTCGGCAAGGCCATGCGGCACGAGTGGGGGGTGCCAGCGCTGGCGGTACAGGTCGATTCCACGGGGGCAACGGTGGGGCCGATGCCGTGAGGACCGCGCGCGAGATAGTTCAGAGTATCGTGGCGGGTCGGCAGATGCCTGGCGTGACGCATGGCGTTGGGCGGGCCCCGGCAAATATTGCCCTGGTGAAGTATTGGGGAAAACGCGACGAGGAGCTGAATTTGCCGGTGACCGGCAGCCTGTCCATTTCACTGGGTCGGCTGGGGTCGGCGGTGGAATTGAAGCCCACGGGAGGCCCGACCGATGCGGTCTGGCTCAATAGTGCGCCGTTGCCCTTGAACAGCGCGTTTGCCAAGCGGGCAAGCGCCTATTTGGATTTGTTCCGGCCGACGCCCGGCCATTGGTACGAGGTCCAGGCACGCAATACGGTGCCGACCGCGGCGGGATTCGCGTCGTCGGCATCGGGTTTTGCGGCGCTGGCCCGGGCGCTGGATGATCTCTACGGCTGGGGGCTGTCCACCCGCGAGCTGTCCATTCTGGCACGCTTGGGCAGCGGCAGTGCGGCACGCAGCCTGGAGCATGGCTTTGTGGAGTGGCAGGCGGGGAGCGAGCCCGATGGCATGGATTGTTTTGCTGAGCGGGTGGCGGCGGAGTGGCCGGCGCTACGGGTGGGCGCGCTGGTGCTTTGCAGCGACGAGAAACCGATTGGCTCTCGCGAGGGCATGAAACGCAGTGTCGAGACCTGTGGTTTTTATCGCGAATGGCCCGGTCGCGTGGCTGAGGACTTGGCGCTGCTGAAGCGCGCGATTGCCGAAAAAGATTTTGCGGCGCTGGGAGCCGTGGCGGAAGCCAATGCCCTGGCCATGCACGCGCTGATGGCCGCCACGCGTCCGCCAATCGTCTATGCGCTGCCGGAAACGGTGGCGGCGATGCGGGCCGTATGGGCGGCCCGGGAAGAGGGCTTGGGGCTGTGGTTCACCATGGATGCGGGGCCGAACGTGAAGCTGCTGTTCGACGCGCAGGATGAAGCGGCGGTGCGCGCACGCTTCCCCGCTGTGCAAGTGGTGGCGCCGTTCGCCTAAAATACGCGGAACGTCGCAATGGGCCTTGTCCGTTGCGCAAGCGGGGGGGGGCGTGCTAGGCTGGAATACAATCGTAGTGCAATTATAGGAAGGGATATAAAATGGAACAATGGCAGGCATGGTTGACGGCGGAGGTGCTGGGGAACGAGCTATGGCGGGTGCTGGTGCTGCTGGGGGGGGTGCTGGGCGGACTGATCGTGGGCAAACTGGTCCGGTATTATCTGGAAAAAACCGGCAGCTACCTGGCGGGCCACGGCCGTAAAGTGCGCAGTGCCTTGTTTATGGCGCTGGGAAAGGCCGCGGTGCCGGCCGTGTTTATCTGGGGGCTGACGCTGGGCATGAGCGCGCTACACTTTCCTGACCGGTTCGCAGGCTGGGTGGCGTCGGGATTAGACGTCCTGGGCATTCTGGCGATCGGTTACGTGTTGTATGCACTGATCGACGTGGTGGGCACCTGGATGATGAAATGGGCCGGCAAAACCACCAGCAAGCTTGACGATATGCTGGTGCCGATGGTCAGCAAAAGCCTGCGGGTGACGCTGATTATTCTGGTTGTGGCGCAAATTGCCCAATCGCTGAGCGACAAACCGGTGTCCTCGATCCTGGCCGGCTTGGGCATTGGCAGTTTAGCTGTGGCGCTGGCGGCCAAGGACACGGTCTCGAATTTCTTCGGGTCGCTGGTGATCCTGAGTGACAAGCCGTTCGAATTGGGTCAATTGATCCAGGTGGGGGCGACCAAAGGAACGGTCGAGTCGCTGGGATTCCGTTCGACGCGGCTCCGGACGCTGGATGGGCACCTGGTGACTATTCCCAACGGGGAACTGGCCAACCAGACAATCGAAAACATTGGGCAGCGGCCATCAATCCGGCGGATTGCCAACCTGACAATTACCTATGACACGCCGCCAGAGAAGGTGCAGGAGGCGCTGGAGATCGCCAAAGACGTGCTCAAGGACCACGAGGGGATGCACCCGGACTTTCCGCCGCGCGTGTTCTTTAACGAATTTAACGATGTGTCGCTGAATCTGTTCATGATCTACTGGTTCCACCCGGCAGACTACTGGGCCTATATGGCCTTTACCGAAAAAGTGAACATGGACCTGCTGCGGCGCTTCAATGCCGCGGGCATCGAATTCGCGTTCCCGACGCAGACGCTCTATCTGGCCGGGGACCCGGCGCGGCCCCTGAATATCGGCGGGCTGGGAAACGGCAGCGACCTGCCGGGCTGAGACCGCCGGGCGCTGATTAGAGCGCTTTGTGCCAGACGTTCATGGATTCGATGCCGCCGCCGATGCCCGTGTTATTGATGAGGGTGCCGCCCCAGTGGTAGGCGGCGCGGGCGAAGGCACTGTTCATGCCGAAGGAGTTGGCGCGGGCGATGGTGTAGGCGGTGCGGATGCCGCGAAGGGCCATGGCGGCTTCCATGTGGTCGAGCAGATGGCGGGCAAGTCCCTTGCCGCGGCACTCGGGGATGGTGGCAAAGTCGGTCATTTCGGCGGCGCGCGCGTCGTGATCGCATTCGGCGGATGAGGCGGCAACGAGCCGGGGGCCGTCAAAGGTGCCGAAGTAGGCAATATGGGTGGCCATGGTGTCCGCGAGATACGCGGGCTCGGTGATGGGAAAGGGATAGGAGGGGAATGTGAGGCGGTAGAGTTCGGCGAGCGCCGGGCAGTCGGCGGGGCTGAGGGGCCGGACAGCGACGTGAGCGGTGCCGGGGGGCGGGGCGAGGGGCTGTTTAGCGCGGGCGGTTTCGAGCACGGCCAGCGTTCGGGCGGCATCGCGGTCGATGGCGCGGTCCGGGTCGGCGAACCATCCGAGCAAGAGGGCGTCGGTTTCACCCTGGAAGTAGCCGGGGATGCGGGCTTCCTCGCGGTAGCCGCGTTCGAAGAACGAGGCGGCGGCGGATTCAGGCACCTTGGCAAAAACCTTGCCATAGGCCTGCTCCTGGACAAGGCGTTCGATCTCGCCATGCAGGCCGGGCAGGTCGCCCGGGTCGAGCTTCATCAGATAAACCCGCCGGCTGTTGGGACCGTGTTGCAGCAGGGACCCGCCGATGGTGGCCATGATATCTGTCATGAGGTAGTGCCCATTCGCCGCGCGAGCGTTTGTGGGTGCTTGTGCATATTCATGGTGTTGGCCTTTCAAGCCCGTCAATCGAGCAAGTGTTAACAGATGGACAGACCAGGGCGCAGTCTGTTTTGGCACGCTCACCCAACCCAATCGAGCATGGCCGATACAGGGTGCCAGATAATGACAGGCACCACCCCATACGCCGTCTATACGGCTTGTCCAATCCATGCCAACCTAGAAAAAACCGCGGTTCAATACAAGGGGTTCCTTAAGGACAATGCCAAGGACAATGCCAAAGGCGATGCCACAATGACGCGAAAAGCTGAATCGCAATTGATGAGCAATCGGCAGACGAGAGCGGTGAAGGAGGAGGGGTAAATTCAAGATTCAAGGGCTGACCCCAGCGTGTCAATTTGATTGAGGTTTCGGGGGGGGGTGCTATTTTCGGCGGCACACGATTGAGTTTAGCTTCTTCCAGGAGAGCCAGTAGTCATGTTGTATGCCAATAAAATTCCATATGTAGCCAACTTTCGGTTTGCCGAGGCCGCGAGAGCGGACGCGTGGCAGATCGGGGCGGATCGCTTTCCGGTGCGGTTGGCGGGCAATGGCGAGGGGGTCTTCCGGCTGACATCTGCGCTGCGTTCGGATCGGCCCAACCCGTCGCAGGCGGAGGTGACCTTTACGGAAACCCGCACGCCGGATGCCGCCTACGCGCTGACCCTGGGCCCCGATGGCGGGTTGGTGTTGGCGGATGCGGGCGGGCGGGTGCTGCTGGAGTCGTGGCCGGGGAAGTCGCTGGGGGTGTGTGGAAATGCGCATATGGTGTGCTTCCGCCATCAGGACGACTTTCGCTACTACGGGATGGGCGAGAAACTGCTCGGATTGGAACTGACGGGGGTGCGGTCGCGCTTTTGGAATACGGATGCCTTTGCGGACTTCGATTGGGGGGCGATCAAAAACGCGCGGGTCGATCCGTATTATGTCTCGATTCCCTATATGATCGTACGCACGTCGGCGGGGTGGGCGGGGCTGGTCTTGAATACGCCCTATCCGGCGTTCATGTCCACTGCGGCGGACGTGGCCATCGAGGGATTCCAAGCCGCGGAAAGCAGCGCGAGCAAAATGATGGCCCTGGGGGCGGAGGACGGCGGATTAGATCTCTTTGTGGTGGCGGCGCCGACCCTGGCGGAGCTGACGCGCCGCTTCCAACGGCTGGTGGGGCCGATGCCCCTGCCGCCTCTGTGGGCACTGGGTTATCATCAGTGCCGCTGGGGCTATCGCTCGGCGGCCGACCTGCGGGAGGTGCAGCGTCGCTTTGCCGAGCATGACATTCCGGTGGATGGCCTGTGGCTGGACATCGACTACATGGACGGGTTCCGGGTGTTCACGCTGAATCACGACGCCTTTCCGAACGGAGCGGCGGATCTCGCTGACATTACGAAGACCGGGCAGCGGGTGGTCCCTATCCTGGACCCAGGCGTGAAGCGCGACGACGAGTATGATGTCTATCGCGACGGACGCGCGCGGGACCTTTTTTGCCACAATCCCGAGGGAGAGGAATTCATCGGGCTGGTTTGGCCCGGCGAGAGTGCGTTCCCGGACTTCTCCCTAGAGGAGACGCGCGAGTGGTGGGCGGAGCGGGTGGCGCAATTTGCGCAGCTCGGTTTCGAGGGCGCGTGGCTGGACATGAACGATCCGTCCACAGGCGCGGCGAGTCCCCACGACATGCTTTTTGGGCGTGGGGCCGACTCCCATGCGACCTATCATAACCAATATGCCGCCGGAATGGCCAAAGCCTCGCGCGATGGCTTCCGGCGGGCGCGACCGGACCAGCGGCCGTTTTTGGTGACGCGCTCGAATTTCCTGGCGGGCGGGCGCTATGCCGCGGTTTGGACGGGCGACAGCGTATCCAATTACACCTATCTGCGTAAAACGATCCCCACGTGCTTGAACCTCGCGCTATCGGGCATTCCGTTCAATGGCGGCGATATCGGCGGCTTTGCCGGCGACGTGACACCGCGGCTGTTGCGCGACTGGATGAAGGCCTCCTTCCTGCTGCCATTTTGCCGGAACCATGCGTGCATCAACACCGCGGCGCAGGAACCCTGGGCCTACGATGAGCTGACCCTGGTGACAATGCGCGAGATGATCCGCTCGCGCTACAAATTGCTGCCCTATTTGTATCAACTTTTTGTGGCCCACGAAGCCACGGGCGAGGCTATTCTGCGGCCGCTGTTTCACGATTTTGACACCACGCCCGAGCTGGAACTGGACCGGATCGACGACGCCTATCTGCTGGGCCCGGCGCTGCTGCACGCACCGATCATGGATGAAAACACGGACACGCGCGATATCCCGCTGCCGGGGCAGGGGGCGTGGTTTTCGGTGATGGAGGCCGCGTGGGTACCGGGGGGGGGGTGGCGGCAGGGTGTGACGGTGGCGGAGGATCAAACGCCGCTCTATGTGCGCGACGGATCGATCATCCCCATGCGCCCGGGGATAGCGACCGACCACCGGACTGCGCTGCACGATGTAGAACTGCACCTCTTCCTGGCGGGCGATGGCCAGACCGCGGCGATCGACTATGTCGCCGACGATGGCTTGACCTATGCCTACCAGCGTGGGGCGCGCAGCCGGTTGCGCGTCGAGGCGGCGGCTAAGGGCGACACCGTGGAAATTATGGCGGACCTCGCGGAAAATGGCGCGGGTCCCCTCCAGGTGCGGTTCGCGGTGCATGGGCCATTCGGACGCATCAAGATCAATGGCGATGAGGTCCCGGCAGCCCCGCTGGTCACGCGTCTGGCGGGGGCGGATGTGGCACCGCTGGCCACCGAGCGCCGCGAAGTCTAACCCAACCGGTACCAACCTGTTTTCCACGCTATGGAAAACTTTTTCGCGTTTTTTCCACGCTATGGAAAACCATCGGGCTGAACCATTTCAGGGGGGCGGGCGTTTGAGATAGGAAAGAAACCACAATGTCCGCGTCAGGCGCGGCGAAAGGATAGGCCTATGAAGTGGCGGCTTGGTTGGATGGCGTTGGCCAGTGTGATGGCCGCAGGAATGGCGTGGGGGGAGTCGTCGGCGCGGACGGTGCTGCCGGAAGTGGTGGTGACGGCGATGCGCAGCGAGATGACCATGGCGGCGGTGCCCTATACGGGGTATGTGGTGGGCAGTGCCGAGCAACAGCAGCGGGCACCCCGGACCACACCGGACGCGCTCGCAGGCCTGCCGTCGGTCATGGTGCAGAAGACATCCTATGGGCAGGGGTCTCCCTATTTGCGCGGGTTTACAGGGTTCCGGACGTTGCTGCTGGTGGATGGCATCCGGCTGAATAATTCGGTGTTCCGTGATGGCCCGAATCAATACTGGAATACCGTGGACCCGTGGGCCGTGGAGCGCTATGAGGTGGTGATGGGGCCGGCATCGGTTTTGTATGGCAGCGACGCGATCGGCGGGACCGTCAATGCGCTGGGACTGGCGCCACCGGACTGGACCGGGGTACCCATTTGGGAACGACGACTGGGGTATCGGGGGGCGACGGCCGAGGAATCGCATCAGGTGCGCGTTGGGGTGCGGGGGCGGGTGAATGAGCGGTTGGGGGTCGTTGGGGGCGTCACGTGGAAGCAGTTTGGCGACCTGCGCGGCGGTCGCGACGTGGGGCGGCAAACGCATACGGGATATGACGAAATCGATTTTGACCTGCGCGGGGATTATGCCCTGGCCGATGGCGCGCGCCTGACCCTGGCCCATCAGCAGGTCCATCAGGACGATGCCTGGCGGACGCATCGGACCCTCTACGGGATCGATTGGCAGGGGGTGGAGAAGGGCGATGATCGCGTGCATACCTATGATCAGGACCGGGCCCTCACGTATCTGCAATTGGCGGTGACGGACCGGCCGGGCTGGATCACGGCCGGGACTCTCACGCTGTCGCGTCATGCACAGGAGGAGGAGCGCTATCGCCTGCGGGCGGATGGCCGTCAAGACCGGACGGGGTTTGACGTGACCACCTGGGGGGCCGCGCTGGTGCTGGAGAGCGAGACATCACTTGGCCAGTGGGTCTATGGGGCGGACTACTATCACGACGAAGTGGACTCGTTCTCGCGCACCTATACCGCGGATGGCACCCTGAAGGCAACCGCGGCGCAGGGGCCGGTGGCAGACGATGCGTCCTATGATCTGTTGGGGGTGTTTGTGCAAAATACCTTGCCGGTGTGGGGCGGGGCCGTGGACGTGACCCCGGGGGCCCGGCTGACATGGGCAAAGGTGAATGCAAATAAGGTGCTGGATCCCGTCAGCGGCGACGTCACGCGGCTTGACGACGACTGGGCCAGCGGCATCGGGTCGCTGCGGGCGCTGGTCCCGCTGAGCGCGGATCGCCGGGTGGCGTTTTTCATGGGGGTGTCACAGGGCTTCCGGGCACCGAATCTATCGGACCTGACACGGCTGGATACGGCGCGCAGCGGGGAAATCGAAACGCCGGTGGCGGACCTGGATGCAGAGCAATTTGTCTCGGTGGATGCCGGGGGGCGGGTGGCGGGCGAACGGCTGTCGGGCGAACTGGCGGGCTATCACACCTGGATTAACGATCTGATCGTGCGCACGCCAACCGGCGAAATGGTGGAGGGGGGGCAGGAGGTCACCAAGCGCAACGCGGGCCGCGGCTATGTGCAGGGCGTGGAACTGGAATTGCGCTATCAGCTACACGAGGACTGGCAGATGCGAGCACTGGGATCGTGGATGACGGGCAAGGTGGATGACTATCCATCATCGGATCCGGTCAAGGTGCGCGGCTATGTGAGCCGGCTGATGCCCTTCACGCTGCAAGCCGCGCTGCGCTGGCAACCAATAGGCAAGCCCTACTGGCTGGAGGCGCTGGTGAATGCAGCCGAAAAAGCGGATCGACTATCCGCAGCTGATCAGCGCGATACGCAGCGGATTCCACATGGCGGTACCCCGGGCTATGGGGTGCTCACGCTGCGGGGGGGCGTGACCCTGTTCGAGGCCCTTCATCTGACACTGGCACTGGAAAATGTGACCGACGAAGACTACCGGATTCATGGCTCGGGCGTGAACGAGCCCGGCCGAAATCTGGTGCTGCAGGCGGAATGGGTGTTTTAAGGCGCCACGATCAAACTCTCAAGCGGGCATCCGGGATAAAAAAGGTCCGTGCCAGGCATTATCGGGGGGGGGTAGCCTGGCACGGATGAGTGCAGATGGGTGAGGTATGGGGGGATCCTCGTAGTCCCATCTGCTTGTTGCGTGGTTAGCAACAAGCTGTCTAAAATTGTTTCAACAAGAACACTGGGGGGAAATGAAATCCCCGATTCAACGTACGCACCATACCAGCTTCAGGGAGGATGTCAATGCCCTAAAACAATTATTTTTACATTTTTTTTTCAGCCCCCTTTCCACCCCTTTTACAGCAATCCGAATGGAGCCGGGACGACCCCGTCCCGGAAAAGGCCCGACGGGGTCGTCGGGGCTCAAAAGAAGCTAAAAAGTGCGAAAAATGGAATTTTAAGCCCCAAAATGGCTAAAACAGGCCCAAAATGGCGATTTTGAGGCGTTTTTCATCAAAAATGGCATTTGTAACCTGTTCCAGAGGAGAAAAATAGCAAAAACATAAATTTATGCCCCTTTTTCTCTTGGTTCCCTTGGCATGTCCCCATTCCCCCGCATCTTCTCCCAGCTTGTCAATCCCAATACATCATTTCATAGGACTGACCCCTTTGCTGACCCCTTTGTGACCCCCTTTGTGCCCTTTGTGCGTTTTTGCGTGCGCACGGTGACGCGCTGGTTTTGCTTGGGGGATTCATCCCCTGCATTGACATCTCAAGGGCGGGAAGCTAGATTCTGTGGGGTAGGACGTCAATTCACTTAGACCGGTCTGCTGACTATTGGAATATGAGTATGAAAACAACCTCTTTGATCCTGGCGGCCATTATGGCCCTGTTTGTTTTTTCCGGATGCGCGGGTTTGTCCGATGCCGCCTGGGACCATCCGACGAGCGATGAGGACATTGCCACGCTGGCCACTACGCGCCTGAATAACGATGCCATGATCGCCCGTGCGACCCTGAGCGTGAGTGTGGAAAACGGCATGGCCAGGCTTTATGGCACGGTTCCGGATCAGGTGACACGGCAGCGTGCTATCCAGATTCTGGAAGGCACGCCCGGCATCTTTGACGTGATGGATCGGACACGCCGTCGCTAAACCCTATGTGAGTTAGTATGCACACTCCCGGTCGTCGTGCGCTATTTCAAAAGGCGGTCGGCGGACTCGGGATTCTTGCCATTATGCTCGTGGCCGGATGCGCCACGATGCCCTGTGGAACGGAGCGGCGCAGTTTACGGCCCCTTCCAACGGTTACGGCGGATCATCTGCGGGCGGATCGCGCCATTCTCGCTGCTTTTTTCACGGCCAATGGCTTGCGGCTATCGGCCCAAGATGTCGAAGCCATCATTGTCCCCAGTGCCCGCTCCGGGTACATGGACCGCAATGCCTTTCGTCAGATTGCCCAGAAGCAACACCGCGTCTTGATGGCGGTCAAGGCCGATGAAGCCTATCTGTGGGAGGAACTCGGGCGCAACCGGCCGCTGCTGGTGTTGCTGCCGCCGAGCACGACCTTCAGCGCGACGGCCACGCTGCTGATTCCGGTCGCCTGGGACCGCGGGGAGGGGCGCATTGATGTGCTGGATGGCAACGGGGAAATCCATTCCCTGTCGGATCAGGAGTTTTTTGCCCGGCGCGCACCTCTCAAACACGCGGCCCTTTGCCTGCTGCGCCCCGGGGGGGTGCGGGCCATCGCGCCCACCCGCGAGCAGAAGCTGGTTCTGGCCGATTTCTGGTTTCATCGCGGATTCTATCGCCGCGCCCAGGCCGCGTATGACGCGCTGGAGGAGAGCGCCTCGACCGGCACTGATCTCGATGCCCTGCTGGGCCGCGGTAATATTTTGGTGCGCAAGAAGCGCTTTCGTGAGGCGATTTCTGTTTTCCGGGCGGCCCTGGCCCTGGCGCCCGACGACCCCGCCATCTTGAACAATCTGGCCTATGCCATGCTGCACGGCGATGGGGAGCTGCTCACGGCGCTGCGGCATGTGACCAAGGCCCAACAGCTTGATCCGCATAATCCCCTGGTTCTCGAAACGCTGGGCAGCATCCATCTGCGCCTGGGCGATGGGCCAGCGGCGGCGCGGTATTTGGAGATGGCCTGGGCGCGGGCGCTCAAGCGGTCGCCCCCAATCCAAATCGCCATCATGGATCAGCTCGTCCGCGCCTGGCTGGCCGCACAGCGCTGGGACCTCGCCTGGCAAGTGGCCGAACATCGCCACCGGAGCTTTCCCACCTACCGTATGCCGCGCGATATCCTCGCGGCATTCCCCGCCCTGCGCCAGCCGTTGGCGCCCTGATGGACTCGGGCTGGCGATTGCCAGCGGGCAGGCGGTTTGCTAGGGTGCGCAGTCATGGACACCAAAACATCCTACACGATCAAATTGACCCCGCCCCAGATGGATGAGACGGCCCGGATTCTGCGCGAGGGCAATTACCGTCAGCGGCGCGTCGAGCATGCCCTGGCCGCGGCGGCGGGCGATAATTGCCAGATCGTATTGTATAAAAGCGGCAAGTGCCTGGTGCAGGGCAAAGGGGCTGCCGATTGGATTACGTTTGTGCTGGAACCACTGGTCTTGCTGGAGGCCCGCCTCGGGTATGAAGACGTGCTGAATCCCGACGCCAACACCCCCCACATGGGCGTCGATGAAAGCGGCAAGGGTGATTTTTTTGGCCCGCTGGTGATTGCGGCGGCCTATGTGGATGAGGCCATTGCCCAGGACCTCAAGGCCATCAATGTGCGCGACAGCAAAACGGTCACCACCGATAAAGCGATGCAAGACCTGGCCCGGAAAATCCGCGCACGGCTTGCCGACCGCTTCGTGGTGGTGACGATTGGTCCGGCGGCCTACAACCGCCTCTATGCCACCATGGGCAGTATCAACCGCATCCTGGCCTGGGGGCATGCCAAAGCCATCGAAAACTTGCTGGAAAAAGTGCCCGACTGCCCGCGCGCTCTCAGCGATCAGTTTGGTCCCGAACAGCAAATCCAGCGCGCCTTGCAGCAGAAGGGCCGTAAGATCAAGCTGGAGCAGCGTCACAAAGCGGAAAGCGACGTAGCCGTGGCGGCGGCTTCCATCCTGGCCCGCTCGGCCTTTTTGACCGCCATGAACAAACTCGGCGAACAAGCGGGGCTGACGCTGCCCAAGGGGGCGTCCGACAAGGTCAAAGCCGCAGCAGAGGAGGTCGTCAAAACCAAGGGCGGCGCCATCCTGCTGGAAATGGCCAAGTGTCATTTCAAGACCACGGATGACGTACTGACACCCCTCGGCAAAACCCGCGCCGGGGAAGGCCTGCCGCCAGCGCCGGTGAAGAAAGTCTTTGTGCCGCGGCGGTCAGCAACATGAAACTGGTGCGCTATGGCGAGGCCGGTGCGGAACGGCCGGGGATTTGGCTGGATGCCACGGGCGGGCAGCCCGCGCGCATCGTTGATGTGCGCGGCATGGCATTTGATATCGCCGATTACGATGCCCGGTTCTGGCAGACATTCGGCGTGGACCGTCTGCGTGGCCTGCTGACGGAAGCCGGCCTCAAGACCCTGCCGGCGGCGGGGGTGCGGCTGGGCCCGCCGGTGGCGCCGCCGCGCCAACTGATTTGCTTGGGCAAAAATTATCGTGACCATGCGGAAGAGTTTGATGCCCAGGTGCCAGCGCACCCGGTGTACTTTGCCAAAAGCCCGAGTGCCATGTGCGGCCCGACGGACCCCATTCGCCTGCGCCCCGGCATGGTGCGCGTGGATGCCGAGGTGGAACTGGCCGTGGTGATCGGTTGCCGCGTGCGCGATGTTAGCGAACAAGATGCCTTGGCCTGTGTCGCGGGCTACACCGTGTTGAATGATGTGACCGATCGCGATGTCCAGGCACAACGCCTGCAGTGGTTTTTGGCAAAAAGCGCAGACACGTTTGGGCCGATGGGGCCGTGGCTGGTGACGCCTGACACCCTGCCCGATCCGCAGGCGCTGGGCCTTCGTCAGCGCGTGAACGGTGCCCTTTTACAGGAAAGCCATACGTCCAACATGCTGTTCACGGTGGCCGCCGTGCTGGCCGACGTGAGTCGAGTCCTGACCTTGGAACCCGGCGATATCCTGTCAACCGGCACCCCCGGCGGCATCGGGTCGACGCGCCAGCCGCCGGTGCTGTTGCGCGACGGGGATCGGGTGGAATGCGAGATCGACGGCATCGGCACGCTGTGTAATCCCGTTATCCAAGGCGACTGATCCCCCATGCCCGACATGCTGGATTATACACTGCGCATTGAACCGCAAACGCCGGAAGAATGGCTAGGCCCCGTGCCCGTGGGCGCGGCATTCCCGCAGCCCTCGCAACCCTTGGTGGTCGATCTGGGGTGTGGGAAGGGGCGCTTTTTGCTGGCCCATGCTGCGCGATATCCCGACGTGAACCATCTGGGCATCGACCGCATGCTTCGCCGCATTCGCAAAGTGGACAATCGCGCGCGGCGACTCGCGCTGGACAACATTCGCTTAATGCGCATCGAGGCCTATTACACGGTCGCCTATCTGCTGCCGACGGCGGCGGTCTCGACCTATTACATCTTTTTCCCCGACCCCTGGCCCAAGGCCCGTCACGAAGACCACCGCCTGTTTAATCCGATATTCCTCGACGCCTTGCAGCGCACCCTGATCGAGGGGGGCGTCGTGCATGTGGCGACCGATCACGCGCCCTATTTTGAGCAGCTATCCGCCATTTTTGCGGCCGACGCCCGCTTTGCGCCGGTGCCGCCGTATGTCCCGCCTGAGGACGAGCAGACGGATTTCGAGCGCTACTATATCGGACAAAAACCCATTGGCCGACTTTCTGTGCGTCGGGTCTGAGCTCAGGGCCTGAGTGGACATTCGGGGAAGCTGGGGTAGACTGGGGCATGACCTACCTCATGCGACGATCACTTGAATGGGCCGTGCTGGCGCTTGTGGCGCTGCCCGGCGCAATTGGAACCCTGAAGGCAGAAACCCCGGAGGCATACCCAATGGAAAAAGTAGTGAAAAGCGATGCCGAGTGGCGGGCACTGCTGACGCCGGAACAGTACCGCGTGACCCGTCAGCAGGGAACCGAGCGCGCGTGTTCGGGTGCATTCTATGACACCCACGAGCCCGGGACCTATCGGTGCGTGGGCTGCGACCTGCCGCTGTTTTCATCAGACCATAAGTTCGAATCCGGCACGGGCTGGCCAAGCTATTTTCAGCCGGTGAAGGATGAGCACCTGGTGCGGCATTCCGATCGCACGCTGGGGATGGTACGCACGGAAGTACGCTGTGCCCGTTGCGATGCGCATCTGGGCCACGTCTTCGAGGACGGACCGCCGCCGACAGGACTGCGCTATTGCATCAATTCCGCCGCACTGCGGTTCGAGCCTGCTGCAACGACTCCGTGACGACCGATCGGGGCCGTCCATTTCCCGGAGGGGCCACCTCTGTTCTGGTCGGCTGTGTGGTTGCTGTCTGGGAGCAAGTTGGATGGGTTAGGGGGGGCTAGAAAACCGAAAAATCGGACTTTTCAAAATGGGGGATTTGGTTGCCTATGCGCTTGTATTTGGCAGCCGCAAGGCGTAACCTTTTCTTAATATTTAAGAAAAGGCGTGTCAGTGTGCAGAACCAAACGAGGGCGGAGCTGAGGATGAAAACAGCGGTTGCGATTGGTGTATTGTGGGGGTGTGGGGTTGTCAGTACGATGGCGGCGGTACCGCTGCCATACACGAATTCTTCAACCAACGCGGTGGATTGGACCACCCTGAGCGGCTGGTCGGGTACGGCCACCAACTCCAATGCCGGCGGCTATGCGCTGTTCGATGCCGACGGGCGGACCCTGACGCTGGAGATGAGCGGGGCACCGACGACGTTGTTGTTCGATTTACGGGGATATAGCAACTCGGTGGGTACGGCACCGGCCAGCTTTCTGATTGAACAATCAGCGGATGGGTCCGTCTGGAGCTCTACACCGGTGGCGGATATCAGCAATGAATCGCTGTCGCTGGCCACCACGCCGTTTGGACCCTATCCGTTGGCAAATTCGACGCGCTTTGTGCGATTTACCTATGTCGATCAATACGCCTATGACATCGGGCTGAACGACGTAGTGGTCGCCGGGGGGCCAGCGGAGCCCGCCGTCGTGTTCACGGACCGGGAAGAAGGCTTCATTGTGGCGCAGGGGGCCGAGAATGAAATCATTACGGCGGCGGTGATCAATGGAGGCGGGTACTTTTTCGGTTCGGGCGCACTCGAAAAGGAAGCGTGGGAAAGCAACAATGGCGGGACCTTCAAAACGGCCTTTCCTAAAGAGGTCTACTATATCAATACCGCCACAGCCGGGACGTTTTATGCCACGGCCAACGGACGCGGTGATAATTTTGAGGGTATCGTTACCGGCACCATCCATTTTGCCGTGGCACCAGCATATTCTGTCGTGGTGCAAGTCGACGGCAATGGATCTGCTGCCGCACAGGTGAATGGTCATCCTGTGACCCATGTGCCGGCGGGTGCCCAGGTGACGGTGCTGCCGGTGCCAGATCCGGGCTTTGCCACGGACTCTATCCTCGTGAATAGCGAGGCCATTGCGGGCACGTCCTTCACGATGCCGGCGACCGCCGCCGTGGTGTCGGTTTCCTTCCGCGAGAAGCTGCCCGGTGAGCCCACGTTGATGATATCGCAGTATTACGAGGGATCGAGTCTCAACAAGTGGATTGAAGTGTTCAATCCTGGAGCCGAGCCGGTGGATTTGGATGCGGCGGGATATCGTCTGGGATTGTGGCAGAACGCGGGTCGCGAAGGATGGAAGACCGGGGCCGCGCCCGCGTTTGCGATTGAATTGACGGGGGCGGTTGCACCTGGCACCGCCTACTTGGTTGGCCACGTAGCGGCGGTCGTTCCTGCTTACGCGGCGGCGGATGTTGTCTCCAAGGATTTGGTCTTCAACGGGGATGACAGCGTCGTGCTTTACACGGGGACGGAATACGATTTTGCCAACGTGGTGGATGCCATCGGCCTGCTGAGCAACACCGCGGAAAACTGTAGCTATGTACGGGCCGATACCGTGACCTTCGGCGTGAACACGGATTTTGATGCCAATGACTGGGTGAAAGTGGCCTATACGGCCGTGGATGCCGCGGATGTGGCCGTGCCTGAGCGCCTCGGCTGGCATGGGGTGGCACAGCCCCCGCCGACCAATCCGCCCACGTTGTCCAATCTGGGCCATTCCGCTTCCGCGATTGTCTTTGAAATCCCGACCAATTACACGGACTACACCGTGCATGGGGCGGAGGGGTTGAGTGCCGGCACGGCGGGCTGGGCCGGGTCCAGCATCGTGGACCAGTGCACCACGGAACTGGCGGGGAACAACACCCGCATCACGGTGCCCACCACGTTTGGGCCGAAGCAGATGATCTGGCTGTCCATCCCCGGAGCAGAGTAGGTCATGCGGTTCTATTCGATTCGAAACGGGCTGGCATGCCTCGCGCTGTGCTGCACCGCCCTGGCGGCATCGGCGGGAAGCGGAACGGAAAATGATCCGTATACAATTACGGAAGCCCTGGCGCTGTCCACTGGTACGACGGAGTACTGGGCCCAGGGGTATATTGTCGGGGGTCGATACGACGACTTCGACTCTCCCTGGACGGCAGATTACGGTCTGAGTTGTGCAGACACGGACAGCGAGACCGACGTCAACAACTGCTTGCAGGTAAAACTGGAAAGTGATGGCGGACGGACAACGTGGGGCCTGGGCAGCAATCCGGGTCATTACCAGAAGCGGATCAAATTTCGGGGCAAACGCGACACCTATGGCGGATATCCGAGCTTTGAATCGATCAATAATGCCGACATCTCCGAAGTTTCCGCATCCACCCAGTTGCCGGTGTTCAACGCTAATCCGGGGCCCGTCAGTGCCACAGTGAGCGTGGCGGTGGCCTTTTCCGTTTCCGCCACGGGCAGTCCGGAGCCGGACCTGGCCCTGGCCGGCACCACGGCTTCCGACGGCTACAGCTTCACAGCGGGCACGGGCGAGCTGAACTACACGCCGTCGACCAACGACTTCGGCGCGCAGACCTTCACCTTCACCGCCAGCAACAGCGCTGGCGTGGCCACGCAGGTGGTCAGCGTATCGGTCAGCAATGCGCTGGTCTCCGCCCCGGTCTTCGATGCAATCGGTACGCAGAGTGCCTTGGTCGAAACGCCGATAAACTTCACCGTGAGCGCCACGGGGTATCCGGTTCCGGTGTTGGCGCTGGACACCGCGACGGCCTCCGGCGGTTACAGTTTCACCGCAGGCACGGGCGAGCTGAACTACACCCCGCCGACCAACGACCTCGGCGCGCAGACCTTCACCTTCACCGCCAGCAACAGCGCCGGTGTGGCCACGCAGATGGTGGATGTGGTGGTGAGCCTCGTGCCGGTGATTCTGGAGCCTCCAGCATCCGTCTGGGCCAGCGACACCCATTCAACGGATTTTACGGCGGCATGGAGCGCGTCGGCCGGCGCCACCAGCTATCGCCTCGATGTCAGCACCAGCGCTACCTTTAGCGGTGGCGGCATGGGGGGGGGCAGCCGGACGAATGATTGCGTGGTTTCCGGTGGCAGCAGCTATGACACGCGAAGCTGGATCGACGGCAATACGGTGCCATGGACGGCATACAAGGCCCGGACGGATGAAACGGTCAACGGCAACCCGAGTATTTGTCTGCAAAACGCAGCCGGGGCATATGTGGTCAGTGAGGGCATCCCAAATGGGATCGGGGGCTTGAGTTTCGATGTTCAGCAGAAGTACAGCGGCAGTGGCGGGGAATTGACCGTTTACGTCAATGGTTCGCAGGTCGGCACCTTTGCTTATGGCGAGACGGTTCAAACAGCGACGTTCGTGGATATTGATGTGGAGACGGTGGCTTCTTTGGTCGTCAGCAATAACGGCGCCGTTCGTTTGGCCATCAACAACCTTGTCTGGAGCGATTATGGGGCCAGTGCTGCGAGTTATGTGCCGGGATATTCCAATCTCACGGTCAACGGAACCAGCCAATCGGTTACTGGCCTGACCGAAAATACGGACTATTATTTCCGCGTCCGGGCCGAGAACGGCAGCGAAACGAGTTCGAATTCCGCTACGGCCAGTGTCACGACGCTTCCCCCGACGAATGTGCCTCCGACACTGGACCCGCTCACGGCGATCACCATCAATATGGGGGAGACGGCGACGGTCTGGGTTACGGCGCGGGAAACGGACGGGGATACCGTTACGCTGGCGGCCGGCAATCTGCCTGCGAATGCCACGTTCACCACGACGAATGGCACCGGCGTGATCAGCAACGTGTTCCGCTTTACGCCGGCGGCAAGTCAGACCGGACAGACGTATATTGTGACCTTCTATGCGGGTGACATCCACGGGACCAACTCCACTACACTGAGCCTCTCGGTGTCCGATCCCGATCCCTGGGCGGACTACTACGCTGCCTGCTACATGAATGGAGTGCTCAAGGCGGGGGACGAGCTGAAAAACACGCTTCACACTATTATCGATAATCATACGCGGTATAGCTATGACGGCGCCATAAACGTTTTGAAGGATATTGATGAGTGCCCGACCAACAGCTCCATGGTGCAGCTCCTATATCTGCAGCATGGTCGTGCCAAAAACAACTTCGGTGGCGGATCGGGGCAATGGAACCGCGAACACGTCTGGGCGAATTCGCATGGAATTAATGATAGCCCGCCTGCGAATTCGGATGTGCATCACCTGCACCCGACGGATGTGTCGGTCAACAGTGCGCGCGGCAACCTGGATTTTGACACGGTGGCGGGCACGCCAGGCAGCTATTCCTATGATTCCGGTGCCTTTGAGCCTCCGGACGCAGCCAAAGGCGATGTGGCCCGCGCGATGTTTTACATGGCGGTGCGCTACGATGGGTCGGATGGCGTCAGCGATCTGGAATTGACCAATGCGATTCCCACATCCACATCCAGCTCCTTGTTCGGCAAGCTCGACACGCTGCTGGACTGGAACGAGCTGGACCCGGTGAACGACTACGAAATCCGGCGCAACAACCTGGTCTATTCCAATTATCAGGGCAACCGCAATCCCTTCGTGGATCATCCCGAATGGGCGCGGATTGTTTTCGACCCCACCTATGTGACGCCGCACACGCTGACGGCATCGGCCGGTGCCAATGGTTCCATTTCGCCGTCTTCGGCGAGCGTGACCAATACCGGGAGCCAGACCTTCACCATCACGGCGGATACGGGCTATTATATTTCAACGATTCTGCGCGACGGCGTTCTCGTGCCGCCGACCAACGCCTACGCCGGTTTGTCGTCCTATGACTATGTGTGGTCGACGGTCACCAACGACGGAACGATATCGGCAACCTTTGTGCTGGCGGTTCCGCCGCTGCCCGCCCCGGCTTCCGCCTGGGCCGATCCCACCAATGCGTACAGTTTTACTGCAAACTGGAGCAGTGTGGGTGAGGCAACCGGGTATCAATTGGACATCCGAGGACCGGACACCTCGGCAATTCCGGGCACCGTGACGGCGGTGACGGAAGCCTTTGATTCCGTGACCGGCAACGGAAGCACGGCGGTGGATACGCAGCTCTTCCCGGGCTGGACCTTTGACAATGTCTTTGCTTCGACAAATGAACTGCGCGTGGGTTCGAGCCGCCAGGGCGTTGTGACCACGCCCGTGCTTGACATGGGGACGACGGTAACCGTGTCGTTTGCCGTCACCCGATACGGGACGGATACGCCCACCGTGGTGGTGGGCCTGACCAACGCCGGAGCCTATGCGGAGCAGACCGTCGACGTGCCGGCAGGCGGAACGAACTGCACGCTGGTTTTCCCCGTCGGCGCCAGTGGCTCCCAGGTGATATGGAAGGGGAACGGGGCGTCGAATCAGCGCTTTTATCTGGATGACATTGTGGTGTCCTATTGGGGAGTGGCAAGCGGCGGCGCTCCAGTGTCGCTGACCGGATATCCCACCAACGTGGGGTTGATCACCTCATCCGGTGTGAGCAATCTGATCCCCTCCACCGAGTATGAAATCCATGTGGCGGCCATGGATTCCACCCGCACCAGCACCTGGACGAGCGCGGTCGTGACCACGCGCGATGTGGTTAAGAGCAATCAGAGCATTGCCTTCAGCATTGTGACCAATCAGATCACCACCACTATCCTCACGCTGACGGCGACAGCCGACAGCGGTCTGCCGGTGAGCCTGGCTGTGGTGTCCGGTCCGGGCGCGGTCACGGAGGGCAGCACGCTCACCTTCAGTGGGGCAGGAAACGTGGCCGTGGTGGCGTCGCAGGCCGGGAACACCGAATACAACCCGGCACCGGAGGTCACCAATATATTCACCGTTTCAAAGGCCCCGGCTATGCTCACGCTGAGTGATTTGCTGCATGAGTACAGCGGCTCGAACTGCATCGCGACAGTCACCGTCGATCCGCCGTCTCTGGCCGGTGATGTGGTTGTGGCGTACAGCAACTACTTCGACGGCAGCGCGGCAGTGCCCCTGGATGCCGGATTCTACGAGGTCCGGGCGACAGTCAACACCGCGATGTATCAAGGCGACACCAACGACACCCTGACCGTGCAGGTGGCCGCCGCAACGGTTACGCTGGGCAACCTGGTCCAGACGGCCGACGGGACGCCGAAGAGCGCGACGGCCACGACGATCCCGGCGGGCCTGACGGTCGATTTCACATATGATGGCGCGGCCATCGCCCCGTCCAATGCCGGCAGCTATGCGGTCACCGGCATGGTCAACGACGTGAACTATACCGGGTTTGCCGTGGGGACGCTGGTGCTGGATGCGGCCCTGTCCCCGTTTGAACAATGGCTGCAGGACCAGGGAAAAAATCATGAGGATGCCCATTTCGCCAAGACCGCGGACGTCGATCATGATGGCATGACCACCTGGGAAGAGTATCTGGCCGACACGTCCCCGGACAACTCCAACGACGTCCTGGCCCTGACCAGCCAGTATCTGACCGCTTCCGATGCTGGCGACACCACCGGCCGGATCGAGTTCAGCTTCCAGGCCAGTACCGGGCGGTACTACCAACTCGAATACTGCACCGATCTGAACAACTACGTCACCGGCGTGACCAATCTGGGTTTGGGCAATCCGGATGGTCAGGGGTACATGACCCTGACCAACAATGCCTCCGGCACGTGGTATGGAGTGATTCGTGTCTTGCTGGAGGATCCGGACTTGATTCCCTGAGCCGGGGCTCGACAACCGAGAGAAGCTGCGGCACACTACCGCCATGAGTTCGGCGTTGCTCGACATGCTCTATTCCCGGTCGTGCGAGGGCTGCGGGGTGCCTATGACCGAAGAGGCCGGTTGCCTGTGCTGGGATTGTCAGACGCAGATTCGCTGGGTCCAGGTGCCCTATTGCGAACGGTGCGGCGATCCAGTGCCGGGCGACATCACCGATGTCTTCGAGTGCGCCTGGTGTCGAAAAAGGGTCCCCGCCTTTGACTGGGCTCGATCCGCGGTCCGCTATAATGGTACGGCGCAAACCCTGCTGCGGCAGCTCAAATATAATGGCGGCATTTGGGTTCTCGACACCCTGGTGGAGTGGTTGGGGGCCCTGTGGCAGACCTGCCCACCCAGTCTGCAGCAGGCGGATTGGTTGACGTCGGTTCCCCTGTATGCCCGGCGGCAGCGGGAACGCGGCTATAATCAGGCCAGTTTGCTGGCCCGTCAGTTGGCGGACCATGTGGGCATCCGCTTCCGGGGCGGCGTGTTGCGTCGTACGCGTGCCACGGTCTCCCAAACGCGTTTGACAGCAGCCCAGCGGCTTCATAATGTGAGGGGTGTTTTCTCGGTGCCTTGGCCGCAGCGAGTGCGACAGGCGCGGATCGTGCTGGTGGACGACGTGATGACCACCGGTGCCACCGTAAATGAATGTGCTCGCGCCTTGCGAGCCGCTGGCGCAGCCGCCGTGATGGTGGTGAGTGTGGCGCGAGGCTGATACAACCGCCCAGGTGGGTATGAACGTGGATGTGACGACATGACGCTGTTTGGCAAGAACAAACCGGGGCTGAAAAAAGCCCGCAAACGAGATATGCCCGATGGCTTGTGGCTCAAGTGCCCGGGCTGCAACGAAATGATTTTCCGCGAAGAGCAGGAGAAGGCCCTGCGGGTCTGCCCTCTGTGCGGCCACCATTTCCCCATGAACCGCACGGAACGGCTGGCCATGCTGGCCGATCCCGGGTCCTTTGTCGAGTGGGACAAGGATGTGTACAGTATCGATTTTCTGGGATTCGTGGGGGAGGCCTCGTACCAGGAAAAACTGGAATCCAATCGTCGCAAAACGGGCGAAGTCGATGCCGTGACCTGCGGCCGGGCGCGGCTGCACGGGCGGGCCATCGCGCTGGGCGTAATGGATTTCGCGTTCCTGGGTGCCAGCATGGGCGCGGTGGTGGGCGAGAAAATCACCCGCCTGATCGAGCGCGGTACCGCGGATCGGTTGCCGGTGATCGTGGTGTGCGCTTCGGGAGGCGCGCGCATGTACGAAGGCATGATGAGCCTGATGCAGATGGCCAAGACCAGCGGGGCCTTGGCGCGCCATGCCGATGCGGGCCTGCCCTATATTCCCGTACTGACCCATCCAACGACCGCGGGGGTCATGGCCAGTTTCGCCACATTGGGTGACCTGATTCTGGCGGAACCCGGTGCCTTGATCGGTTTTGCCGGCGCCCGGGTCATCAAAGAAACCATTCAGCAGGACTTGCCGCCGGGATTCCAACGCCCCGATTTCTTGCTTCAGCATGGTCTGTTGGATCAAATTGTCCCCCGCGGCGACCTCAAACAACGCCTGGCCGATCTGCTGGACTTTTTGTGCGGTCCCCTGACGCCATCCGAGCCGCCCAGCGTACCGGTGTGAGCCTCTCACGAAGTCTGCGGTTACGGTTTTGCAAGGATTCCCATGAGTAAATACGCATCCATTCTCGATGCCAAATTAACCTATCTTTACAGCCGCGTCGGCAGCAAGGCCGTCAAACTCGGATTGGACACCACCCTGGCCCTGATGCGGGCGATGGAGGTGGATCCGTTGGCCCTGCCTTGTATTCATGTCGCGGGCACCAACGGCAAAGGATCCGTTGCCGCGATGATCGAGGCCGCCCTGCGCGAGGCCGGGCTGCGCACGGCCCTGTATACCAGCCCCCATCTTATTCGTTTTTGCGAACGCATCCGCGTAGGAGGGGTCCCCATTCCAGATGGCGATTTGTTGCGCCTGTTGGATGAGGTTGAACGCGCCGACGAACAGCAAGCCGACTTGCCCGGAGCACGACAAGGGACCTTTTTTGAGCTGACTACGGCCTTGGCCTTCAAATGGTTCTTGGAGCAGGAAGTCCAGTTGGCGGTCCTCGAAACCGGCCTGGGCGGGCGGTTGGATAGCACGAATGTCGTACAGCCGCTTTTATCGGTGTTGACCCACATCGGCATGGAACATGCCGCGTTGTTGGGAACGACCATGGAAAAAGTAGCCGGTGAAAAAGCAGGTATCATCAAGCCGGGGCGTCCGCTGGTGGTGGGACGCCAGTCGCCCGTGGCAATGCGTACGATTGAAGCAGCGGCCCGCCATGTGGGGGCCCCCGTGATCCATGCCGGGGAGCGAGTCAGCGTCAAGCGGGTCGCGCAGGATATGAAAGGGCAAACATTGGCCGTCGAGACGGCCGACAGCGCGTGGAAGCCCTTGCACCTGCCGCTGCTGGGCGATTTCCAGATCGGTAATTGCGCAATAGCCATCGCGGCGCTGGAGCAGATGCGCGAGGAACTGGGCATAACCATTCCGCCGGAGGCGATTCGCGCGGGTTTGGAAAAAACCCGCTGGTTTGGGCGTTGCCAGGTGGTGAAGGACGACCCGGTTGTCCTGGTCGATGTCGCCCATAATCCGGATGCAGTCCAGGCGTTAGCAGCCTTTCTAAAGACATTTCGTGCCGGTCGGCCCGTCGCCTTGATTTGCGGCCTGCTGGCCGACAAAGATGCTGTCAGCATCTTTCGTCAGTTCAAACCCGTGGTGGATGCCTGTCTGCTCGTGCCGTTGGATAGTGAGCGCAATATGCCCTTGGAGCAGCTTATGGCGGCGGCCCAATCCGTCCATCTCCCCGCGGCGGAAAGTTCCATCCCTGAAGCGGTAAAAAATGCCCTCAAATGGGCCAAGACTAACAATGGCCTAGTGGTGGCAGCCGGATCGTTCCATCTCGTTTCGGCGGTGCTATACGAATTGGGCGTAGAAATTTAACAGGGGGCAGCGGGACAGGGGGGCAAACATTGACGGTCCACGATCCAATGCTCAAGTGGGGGAACTGGGGAGCAACCACAAATGGACACTGATAAACACCAAAAAGGGATCACAAGGGGTCAGTCCTATGAAATGATGTATTGGGATTGACAAGAAGGGAGACGATGTGGGGGAATGGGGACATGCCAAGGAAACCAAGAGTCGAATATGCAGGGGCCGTTTATCATGTAATGAGCCGCG
>JAQUJC010000082.1 GCA_028681135.1 Kiritimatiellia bacterium
CGATATACGGAAGGCTCGCTCGATTTGCCAAAGGTGCCCGTAGTTCTCGATGATCTCGGCCGACGGCAGATCGGTATTGGTAATGTAGCCCTTCAGACCATCCCAGCGGGCAGCTTGAACGACCTTGGCATCATCGATCTCAACCGTTACCAGGCCCATCAGTTTCAGGAATTTGTTGTAGCCACGATTATTTAGATGTTCCTTTGTCATTCGCCCAGAACCGACCCGTTTGCGCAGCCGCTGCACCGTCCGGTTAAAAATAGAGAACGCTTTCAACGGGGGATCAAGCAGGATGGCTATATTGGACTGTCACGGTATATCCGATGGCTCGGGTCAGAATGTCACCTGGTTGATCCGCCCCTTCTTATGAAGAAGACTACCGCTCAAAGGTACTCTGACACGATCCCCGCAGGGAAAACGATGTCTCGTCATACCAGTCTGTGGAGGGTGGGTCACTCAATCAGGTCTGTCACCTGCCGCTTTCCTCGCTGAGAATCTTCTCTTTTTTAGCCCCATCAGGTCCCTTACGGTTCCGTTGAAAACCCGGTGCGCCGGGGACAGGTGAACTCTGCCCAAAAATATCTTCAGAAAATCACTTTACAAGAAGCTGGTACTCTGACCCCCTATATTTACCCTTTACTTTACTTGACCTCTAATGGGTGGAATCCCTTCACTCAATCATCAAATAGACCAGTTCCTTCATCGTGTTCGGCCTGTCTATCATATTGTTCGGCTAACCCGCGCATTGCGGTTGCAAAGCGGGTGTAACCTTTGGAATCGAGTACGTCTGCCTTCTTGCGATAATCACTCGCATACTCACGTTCCTCTTTTCCATGAGTGAAACCATAAACACCACGACGGTTAAATACTTCAGTAGTGAATCCAGAACGCATAGGTCCCGTATCGCGATGATTCAGCGTTGTGGCGACTGCAGCGTGAATCCATAGTTCTTCAGAATCTGGTGGAGCATATGTCAATACATGACCAATCTGAATCTGGGCAACTTCTGCATGGTCCGACTCCTCAGTCAGCCTACGCGCCTCATTGATCCACGCGTTATACTCTTCGACGCTAAATGAACCATCATCCTGGATGCCAGGACAGCGCTTCCATGTGGTAAGAAGTTTGTAAGCATTTGTTGCAAGGAGTTTTTTATGTTCATCGGGTTCTTCGCATTTTTCTTCGCGTGCGCTATTAGGGCGGAAAACAAGGCTAACGGCTTCTGCAAAAAATGCGGGATCGGTTGCGAGTCGCCTTTCAAGGGTGACTGGTGAACCACTTGAGAATCGATCTAGCAATGGAAGAAAATTCCATTCGATTTGGAATAGTGCATCCTTATCAGTTGTTGGGGATATCTGAAGACGCTTTATCAATTCTACCGTGTAATGGCCGTCCAACTCCCTCACCCCCCGCTCAGAACCAATTACTGCCAGAAGAGCACGCGTGGCAAGGGACTCGTCAAACTGTGGATTGCCGTCTGCGGTATGTGCGAGGCACATAACTGCCGCTCCTTCACGCCCATATTTAAGCAGTTTATCGACCGCAATACTCAATTCACGATTTGGGGAAAAGGGATTAACGCGAGCATTTTTCCAATATAGGGCCTCATGGGCTTCCTTAAGGTGCAATGAAACTCTTTGCCAAATTTCATCATTGAAAGGGAGAAGAGTGAGGAAACTGGCTTGATGCGCTGGCGACCAACCCTTTCCGAGAACTGAATCAATCCAACCAGCCTTTAACTTCCTATAACGAGCCCAAATATATCCGGTGACAACTCTTGACAATGTGTCGTCTGCAGAGTCCAGCATAGAAGGTAGTATAACGCCATCAATGTCATCAGATGCGATCGCGCCAAGTGCTCGACCAACCTCATAGGGAGCGGTCACTTTTTCCGAAAACTGCAATATCGCGGCTACGTTACCGTCGCCCAAAATCTCTGAAACAGCAGCTTGACGTGATTCGTCGAGTCGTTTTCGCTGCTCATCGAAATTACCTTTTTCGTCGAAAAGATCAAAATCTCTGTCGCTAAAAAGGTGGTGATATTTAAACTCGGGTAAGCATGGTGCCAATGCTTGCGCGACAGCAGCGATCTTGTCGACCTCTACTTCTGGAAGTGCCCAATCAGCGCCAGAGAACTTACGGTGATGCCGAACTATCTCATCAAGTATTTCCCAAAGTGGAAGGCGATCCGCTTCGGGCAACGATAAGACCTCCTTTGTGCCTAGATGAATGAGTAGGCTATCGTATGCTGATTTGGGCAAATCCGACATCCTTCTGACTAACTCGCAGAGCTTGCCTGAATCTTGTTTTGCTAGGTTGATTGCGAGTTCGGTGAAGGCGGTAATTTGTTGCCAATACTCACCCCTTGTTACATCTACATTCCAGTCACGTGGTATGAATTCACGCCAAATTGGACGGCGGCATCCTGTAGTAAGGCCATGGCTGTGGGGCAACAACGCCAAGAGAGTTTTCCAGCCGACCAAGGGTTGCTCATGAAGAACAGCCTCAATGGCTGATTTTCGTTTATCAAATGATGCCGTGGTCTGCACATGCCAGGGTAATAATATGTCGGCCAGTGAATTTGCAGGCCGGTTCGCCCAATTCCCGCCGGGGTCTATTGATGCAATATCGGCTAGGATTACAGACACTCGAGATAGGTATATGGGACTCCACGCTAAAGTTTCCAGTGCCCAAAGGAGGCCGGTCATGTAATTACAACCGCCTAATCCTCCTCCGCCCTCTTCAGCGAAGGTCTTATGAAATGGAGCGTTGTCTAGATCTACAAGAACAGATTCTACAGAAGCAAGAAACTCCTCGGGTGCAGCTTCAGCGAGTAGCGTCATAATCGAATCAAGGCTGGCCCAGCGTTCCCAGTCCGCATTTTTCAACAGGTGGCGCACTACAAGAACAGCGGTGACCTCGGCTTTTCCTTTGGAGCATGAAGAAAGTGCTTCGGGGCGGCTACCCATCAACGCGAGAGTTTCGGCAAGTCCTTTTCTGAGATGGTGTGAATGGGCGAGCGCTTTACCATAAATTCTTGCGGCGAAGCGGTCTTCCTTGGGAAGGTCAAATTTTGGGTCGCGCTCACTGAGCACACTAACGGTGGCCTCTTGAAACCTTTCAAGATCAGCATCGGTGATCCTGGCCCCAAGAAAGTTCCACGCTTCGCCCCGGGCGACAAATCGCCAATTTTCATCCTTATGAGTTAGGGGAGAGTCCGAGCGAAGCGTGTCAGGCCTCAGAAGCTCGATCCACTCCCCATACCCTTTTCCCAACAACTTCTCCAGCGCAGCGCGGTCTGCTGGATTCGAACCATCCCACTTACCAGCAAGTCCCGCCTGCGCAATTAGGTGGGCATTGTCCCATGTGGCGTATGGTGGCAGATTGCCATAGCCCCGCAAATGTCGGCGAAGTGCGGAAATACGGTCACCACCAATTCTACTTAGCTCTTTAGCGCGGATGTCGGAATATCCTGATTCCTTAAGGGCAGATTCTATCTGGGATTGTGAAGGGCTCCGTAACTTTAGGATCTCTGGGTTATGTCCTGACCATGCGCCGCAAAGGGGGATTATAACTGAGTGGCCTTTTCGGCGGGCGAGAGTCTGAAGTGCCGCACCTTCCTCGGTCTCCAATCCTAGGCGAGGATCAGCAACCAGAACATGGGAGGTTCTCGTTTCGGCAATACTTCTCCACGCTTGTTCCTTAATGAAAAGGCACCGATTGCTGAAGCCCCGAGAGATGTTCGGGTCCAATCCGGCAAGAAAGGCCGATACAAAATCTGCAACATCTTGAGGACTTTCCTCAAAGAACATCAGAAGATGTGTCTTCCCTTCGAATATGCTTTGTAGGGCCTCACATGCACCTTGCCTTCCTGAAGTGAACAGCTTTGGAGGTAAGGGTGGATCGCCAGCATCGCCCTCCGAAACCAGATCATCCCAGTGTTCAGTTGCAGTTGAAAGCCCTCCAAGATCTGCTGTCAATTTAAGCTTTTTAGCCATCCACTTCCCGATGGCCGGAAATTCTCGTAACCAATCTGCAAGTTTTACGCCGTCGATCACGCGAATAAGTTTCCAGCCTTTGTCTTTCCTGCGTTCTAGCCATTTGGTCTGTTCTGGTTCATTCCAACCTTCGGCCCCCGAGGAGCGGGGGGTTACGAAAACGAACGAGGAATCCGCACGCTTTAATTCATCGGTATCGGCAGTGCGTTTTGTGAAATCTGCAGTTGCCTTGTCTTGCGGATTGGCTCCGGTTCCAATTTCCCAAAATGACCTTCCTTTCGAGACGAACTCTAGAAACGCATCGTCGGTTTCAACCATTCCGTCCCAACCAGGTTGATTTACGGAGGCCCCATAGGGGATTCTACAAACCATGAGATTGGGACAGGACTGTTTAACAAGCCAATAAACTAATTCTGGAATAACCTCTTGGCTTTCTCTAGTGGGCGCATAACGGTCTAAATCGCTTGCTTGAACGATGTGTGTATGATCCATGCTAATACTCTCTTAGATTATAATTTGAAAAACCGCGGAATCATGTGAGGAGAATAGCATAATATAGTGAGGAACAGGCGTTAGAAATGGGTTAATTCATTGTGCGCAAGGGGTTGACGGGAACGGAGTCGGGGGGGTGCGCTTAGAGTGCGCAGTATTCAGGATCCAGGATTCAGAATGAACAGCCTTGGGACGGGATCATCCCGGTTCCAGACAGCCGGTCTCAGCAAGCTGAGCCCCTACGGAATCCGATTTCCGGATCTTGGCGGCCTTTGCGAGCCACGCCTTGGGCGTGGTGAACTTGGCGAGAGACGGATCGGAAATCCAAAGCGGCGTCCCTCCACAGGCGGGCTGGCATGCCGCCGCACTCCAAAAGCGGGGCGAGGTCGCCCCGTCTCCATATTCTGACTACTGAATCCTGAACTCCTGACTACTTTCTGGCGGCGAGAGCGGCCAGAATCTTCTCGGGGGTGACGGGAATTTCGGTGAAGTCGATACCGATGGCGTCGTGGACGGCGTAAAGGGGTCAGTAAAGGGGTCATAAAGGGGTCAGTCCTATGAAGTGATGTTTTTTGGCTGATGCGGGTTTCGATTGGTCATTGGACGTGAGGATGATGGTTGGGGGCTGGCTTGGCAAGGTGGGAACGGTGGCGGGGCGGGGAAAGGGCGGTGGCTCTGCAGATCAAACCAGTCGTGATCGGATATTTCGATGAAGGCTTTTATTGGAGAAGCGCCGAATTCATGGTCGAAGAGTAGCAGATGCTGGGGGGAGGGTGTCGAGGGTGGGGTGGATTGCACAAGGTGTAAAAACCGACCAAAAAAGCCAAAAATAGGGCAAAACGGCCCAAAAATGGGCAAAAATCAGCCAAAAATGGCCCAAAATGGCAAAAAGTATGCATCTATGTCCGAAAACATGAGGGGAAATCGTCAAAGGGGAGAGAAACTGCGAAAGGATCGAAAATCCCGAAAAAGGGATTTTGGACAGGATCCGGACGGGAACTCTGTGAACTCTGCGGAAAAAGGTTGTCAGGTCGAAAATCCTGAAAAACCCAGTAAATCCTGTCAAAATGGCTGTATTTGGGCTGAAAATCGCAAAAACATCGGGTTCTGGGGCTTGAAAATCGAAAAATCGGGCAAAATTTCGAAAAAACGGCAGTTTCTGACCGCAAATGGACGCAAATGGGGATTGGAAACATCTTGGGGATGACGGAGTGATGAATATTTGTAGTTACATGTTGTAGAACAAAATAACTGTCAACAAGGCAAAAAACGGTTCAAAAATGAATTTTGGGGGTTTTGGAAGGCTCAAAATGGCCAAAAACAGGTAAAAATAGTCTAAAAAATGGCATTTTGGCAGTTTTGGCTCGAGGCGCGAGTAAACGCATGGGGGGCACGCACGAAACGCGCGTCCCGCAACAAAATCGCGCCACCCCAAGCGTCCTGCGGGCGTGTCGGCCTGGCCTCACGCTTGCGAACTATTGCGTCGCTGCCGCCGCAGGCGGACAAGTGCGTCGTTTGCGTTGAATGACCTGATTCACCCACGGGGCGAGCCCGTGGGGGTCTGAACAGCCCCGGGACGGGGGCGTGGGGGTCTGAGCAGCCCGCCACCCGCATAGGGGTGGCCTACAAAATCGGAATAGCCCGCCTGGTCAACGCCCGGGCCTACACCATTCTGAATTCTGGCTCCTGAATCCTGACTACTTTCTGGCGGCGAGAGCGGCCAGAATCTTCTCCGGGGTGACGGGAATTTCGGTGAAGTCGATACCGATGGCGTCTTGGACGGCGTTCAATACCGCCGGGGCCACGCCAACGACGGGATGTTCGCCAATGCCGCGGGCACCGAAGGGGCCGACTTCGCCAGGGTTTTCCACGCAATCGATGGTCTGTTTGGCCGGAATATCCTTGAAGCCGGGGAGGCGGTATTTTCCAAACGAGGGGTTGAGCATTTTGCCGTCGGCGTCGTACGTGAGTTCTTCCTGGAGGGTGGCGCCGAGCCCCATCATGACGCCGCCGGTGATTTGTCCGCGAATCATCTGGGGGTTAATGACGGTGCCGACATCGAAGGAGGAGGCGAAGTGGTCGACACAGATTTTGCCGGTTTTCTTTTCGATGCGAATTTCGCAAGCCTGGGCACCGAAGGTGTATTCGACGCCGAGTCCGCCGCGTCCGTCGGCATCGGGGTTGGAGTAGCGCGGCAGGCGGGCATCGGAGGTGGTGTGGACGACGTCGCCGATGGTGATGCCGCTCTCGGTGATGTAGCCGTGGATGAGCTTTTGAATGGGGATGCCCAGATCGGGGTCGTGCTTGAGGAAGACGCGCTCGCCATCGTAGTCGAGATGATCGACATCCACGAGGAGGGCCTTGGCGGCGGTTTCCTTCATGACGGCGATGGCCTTGTTGGCGGCGCGGATGATGGCGCGTCCGCCCTGGGTGGTGAACATGGAGCCGATGGTCTGCCATTCCCAGGGGCAGTACTGGGTATCGATTTCGCGGTACACGCTGATCTTGGCGGGGTCGATCTGGAGGGCTTCGCCCGCAATCTGCTGAACGGCCATGCGCAGGCCCTGGCCGACTTCGGCACCGCCCATGTTAATGACGACGGAGCCGTCGGGGTTCATCTTGAGGTAGCACGACTTGGAGGAGAAGGGGGCGCCCTTGGGGGACTTCATCAGGGCGGCGAAACCGCGGCCATAATAATATTCCTCATCTTCGGCGGGCTTGTCGCCGCTGAAAATGGCGGCGCGGACCTTTTCCTGGCATTCGACGACGGAACCGCTGGAGGTGTAATAGCGTTCGCCGGCGGCGTTTTCCTTGCCGGGGCCGAGGTAGTTTTTCTCGCGCACGGCGAAGGGGTCCATCCCGAGTTTACGCGCAAGCATATCCATGAGGCGCTCGACAGGGAGGTGACCTTCCTGATGGCCATAGCCGCGGAAGGCACCGACGGGGGGGGTGTTGGTATAGACGCACTTGGATTCCAACAGGGCGTGGGGAAATTCGTAGGGACCCGTGCAATTATGGGTGGCGGCATTGCAGACGTGCACGCCCGTATCGGAGAAGGCACCGGTGGAGTGGAGAATGTCGGCGTGTATAGCCATGAGGGTGCCATCTTTCTTGGCGCCGATTTTCATGGTGTGGCGGAAGCCGTGGCCAATGAGGGTGCTGGTGAAATCTTCGCGGCGGGAAGCGACCCATTTGACGGGTCGGCCGGGGACGTGGCTGGCAATCCAGGCGACGGTCTGCTCGACCGTGATGTCGGATTTGTAGCCGAAGCAGCCGCCAATTTCAGGGATGCGCACGCGGACCATCGACGAGGGCTTGTGATAGGCGTGGGCAAGATCGTCGCGGATGATAAAGGGGCAGATGGACGACGACCACGCGTCGATGGTGCCGTCCTCGTTGAAACGCACGATGGCGCCGTGGGGCTCGATGGCGGCGCCGGAGCCGTGGGGATAGACGAATTCACCTTCGACGACGACGTCGGCGTCGGCAAACCCCTTTTCGATGTCGCCCTTTTTGAGGCGGTAGGAGTTGGCGATGTTGGTGCCGGGGGTGCAGCCCAGACCGGGGAGGTGCCAGTACTTTTCGGCGTCGGGGTGGATCAGCACGGCGTCGGGGGCGAGCGCCTGGCGGGCATCGGTATAGACGGGCAGGGGGGTGTAGTCGACCTTGATCTGGGCCAGGGCGGCGGTGGCCTGGCGCTTGGTCTGGGCGATGACGGCGGCGACGTGGTCGCCGATGTGGCGGACTTTGCTGACGGCCATGGGGGAGATATCGCTGATGTTGTCGCCGTAGAGAGTTGTGCAGTCGCGGCCTGTTACGACCTTGACGACGCCGGGCATGGCCTCGGCGGCCGACGTGTCGATGGAGACGATGTCGGCGTGGGCCACCTCCGGGTGGAGAATGGCGGCATGGAGCAGACCGGGCAGGCGGATGTCGTCAAGATATTGGGCTTTGCCGATGGCCTTGGAGACGGCGTCGGGGCGAGTCAGGGGTTTGCCGATATACTTGAATGTGGCCATGAGGGGGCTCCGTCGGGTTATGGAATAATGAGTGTTGCTTAATCTATCACGGGGAAAAGGCAAGGGCAACCGCGAAGGGGAGGGGATGTGCCGGTGGATATGCCGGGGATATGCCGGTGGATTGACCGGCAGACTCACCGGTCAAGGGGCGGGGGGGAGCGAATCGATCAGGCGGTCGCGGACCGCCAGAAAGTCTGAAGGGGGGGGGGCCGTGAAGGTGAGCGGGCGGTCATCGGCGGGGTGGAGCAGTTGCAGGCGGTGGGCGTGGAGCATCTGGCGGGGGATGGACAGGTCGGCAGGGAGACCGTGGCGGGCGCGGCCGTAGGTGGTATCGCCCACAACAGGATGGCCGAGCCGGGACAGGTGAACCCGGATTTGATGGGTGCGCCCGGTTTCGATGTCTACCTGCAATAACGCGGCCAGCGGGCCCGTGGCCACCACCTCGTAGCGGGTGCGGGCGGGGCGGCCCTTTTTGGTGACAGCCATCTTCTGGCGGTGAAGGGGGTGGCGTCCGATGGGCAGGTTTACGGTGCCGGCGGCTTTGGCGGGCGTGCCCCACACCAGCGCGAGATAGTCTTTGTGGACGGTGTGGGCTGAAAATTGAGCCACCAGATGGGCGACGGCTTGCTCGTTCTTGGCGACAATAAGAACCCCGGAAGTATCTTTGTCGAGGCGATGGACAATGCCGGGGCGTAGTTCACCGCCGATGCCGCGCAAGTCGGTGCAGTGGTGGAGGAGGGCGTTGACGAGCGTATCACTGGCGTGGCCGGGAGCGGGGTGGACGACCAGGCCGGGGGGCTTGTTGATCACGATGATGTCGGCATCCTCGTGGAGGATATCGAGGGGAATATCGGCGGGAATAAGGTCGATGGGCTCGGGGGGGGGGGGGGTGCAGCGGAGGGTGTCGCGGGGGGCCGGGGACGTGTTGGGGTTAAGGATGGGGGTGCCATTGAGCGTGACGTGGCCGGCCGCGATGAGTTGTTTCCAGCGGGAGCGGGAGAGGCTGGGGTGGGCGGCGGCCAGCCAGGCATCGAGCCGCGGCGCGCGGTGATCGAGGGTGAAGGCGAGGGGGGGCGGGATCATGCGTGGTGAGTGCAGACCTGGAAGCCGAGGGCCGCGGCAGCATCAAGCAGGGCGGGGGAGGCATGGGCTATATGGGCCCGAATGGCGGCAAATTCGCGGCGGCTGGTGTAGGTCTGGCGGAAATGGTCGAAGCGCCGCCGGAGTTCGGCGGCGTCGGTCGTTGTCATTTGCGCGCGCCATTTGCGGTCGTCCTCGGGAATAGGGCAGGCGCTGGTGAGCAGGTCGGCCAGCACCTCTTCGTCGGAGCGGTGGGCGGCATCGAGGTGCAGGAAGGGGGCGGGGGGAAGTTGACGCGGATCGGGGGTCCAGGTGGGTTCCACTTCC
>JAQUJC010000031.1 GCA_028681135.1 Kiritimatiellia bacterium
AACCCGATGCGCTGCCTGCTCCCAAATGGCGACGTAAAAAAACACTCCGGGCCTCCACACAGTCACTGCTTCAACATCTCCGCCATGAGGTATGGGCGGATGCCCTGCATTTCTCCGGCTTCGTGCCAACTGCGTCGGGTAACGCGAAGCCGCAGAAACTCGAAAAGGGCCTCGGACATGCCCTTTTTTACGCCATAGGCTGAGTCAGTTCGGGCCAAACCCCAGATGATGGTTAATTAACCATCATGTAGAAAATATCAGGTCTGGACAGCGTGAGAGCAGGGGGGGGCAACAGGGGGAAAGGGCGCTCAGGTAATCACGCCGCGGGTGCGCAGTTCGAAGAAGGTGGCTTTGCAGGCGCGGACGTCGGCGAGGGCGTCATGGGCGTGGGCGAAACCCTTTTTGAAAAGCATGCGGTGGAGTTCGGTGAGATTGGGATACTTGAAGTCGCCATAGCGTCCGGGGATGGCGCAGTAGGCGGTGGATTCTTTCATGGTGCAGCGCAGCCGTTTCTCGAGCAAGAAATGGGGGAGGGACAGGCGCAGGCATTCGGCGCCCAGGATTTTTTCATCGAAGGAGACATTGTGGGCAATGACACAGGCGGCAGCGGCAATGTGGGGTTGGACTTCGGCGAGGGCATCGGCGAGCGGGATACCTTCGGCGAGGGCGCGTTCGGTGGTGATGCCGTGGACGCGGGCGGCGTCGGGGGGGATGGTATAGCCCTGGGGGAGGATGATGCGGTTGGCGGAGGCGATTTCGTTGCCGGCGTCGTCGCAGAGGAGCCAGGCGAGTTGAACCATACGGGGCCAGTTGGTCAGGGTGTCCGGCGAGAGAGGCAAATTCCAGCGCCGAGGCAGGCCGGTGGTCTCGGTGTCAAAGAAGAAGAGCCGCGTATCGGAGGGGCCGTTAAAATTGAGCATCATATCCATGAGGGGGCGCTTTCGTTCAGAGGGACCATTGGTCTGTGGGTGGGGGTCACAGGGATGGGGTCAGGTCTGGGGTCAGGTCCGGCTGGGTCGGCCGTGCGGGGGCCGGCGGCGGCGTGGGGGCGGTGGGTGGGGCGGCGGCGTGGGGCATCTCAAATTGGATATCATCGATGGTCCAGGTGACACCGGTTTTGCGGAAGCCCATGAGGGTGGGCTGAAGAAGCTTGGCCCCCTGCACCTGCACACCGACGAACAGAACCTGCGGCTGAGTCGTGATGGCGCGTACAAATGTCCATTGGGCCGGGAGGCCGACTGTATCGAGAAATGCCTGGGCGTGGGTCAGGAAGGTGAGTAGCGGCACCCGCGCGCGATAGGCGGCGCTCATGTCGGCGTAGATGGTATCGAGGTCGCCGGTTTGGAAGCGGGACCAAAACGCATTGGCCAAGGCCACGACTTCGGGCGGGGGTGCGATGGTGGGGCCGACGTGGACCGTGGCGCGGCGAGCCATGATTTCTTCGACCACGGACGGGGAGATGCGCCACTCGTCGCCCAACTTAATGAGGCCGACCAGGATGGGTTTATCCTTGCCGGTGGCGGAACGGCTTTCGATGCTGGCCAGATAGCCATCAATATCGTCGGGGGCGCGGGCATATCCGCGGATGGTCCAGGTCATGCCGGGGTAGTTCGCTTCGTTGAGAATGCCGAGGAGGATATGCTGGAGGCGGGCGGGGGCGAGATCGTTGAGTTGAATTTGCGCGGACAGTTCCTGGAGATCGGCGTCGGTCAGTTCGGGTGTTTTTGCTTTGAGTTCGGCGAGGCGGCGGTCGAGCAGGTACTGACGCATGCCGCGGAGATCCTGGAGGGCCAGGGCCGCGTTTAAGTCGCCCTGGGCGAGAAAGGACAGATAGGTTTCCAGGAGGGAGGCGGCGGCGGGGTCGGGGGGCTCGGGCGCAAAAAGGGCGGGGGGCTCGGCCGCGTGAATGGCGGCGCCGCTAAGGCACAGGCAGGCGAGACAAACGAGACAGATGGTTTTTTTCATGTTCACGGCTCCGGAGATCAGTTCAGGGCGATGGCATCGCCCTTCATAATGCCGAACAGCCGCGACAAGTCAAACGCTGTGTCACCATCGTGAACTATTTTTGTGTGAGTGGGGGGGGGGGAGCTGTTTCGGGGCGCACACGACCTACGGAGTGCGGGTGTCGGATGATCGGATTCCCGTGATTTCGTTCTTTGTGGCCGGGCCGGGATCGGTTACACTGCCGAGTAAGATATAAAGTGATCGCGATCCCGCGGACGAGGTGGCGGCCACGGTGGAATAGGATTCGGTCTCGTGGCGCGGACAAGCTCAAGCACACCCGGCTGGGGGATAAGGTCAACGTCGGTGAATCAATCTGGAATGCAGACGGGAAGCCGTTTGAGATATCAGGAAAGGAGCGGTGGACATTATGCGTATGGTGACACGTCAAGAAATCGAAAAAAGCATGGATATTATTCATAACCTGTCGGAGGAGGAGACCTATGAATGGATTCATGTGATGCAGGAAGAACAGCCCTTTCTTCAGATATATGTGGCGGCCATTTGTGAGCGGGGTGATTTCGAGGATGACAATGACATCGATGCCTTCACGAACCTGGCCATCATCATTTGGCATGCCATGCGCACCGCCGCCCAGGGGCCCCTCGCGGAGGTGAAAGGATACGAGATTGATGAGCGGGAAGAGGCGTTGATCGAGCACTTTAATTCGGTCGAAGGGGAAGCGGAAGCTGACGTGATGAACGCCGTTCAGACATGGCTGGAAGACGATCCCCAGCGCCCCCTTCTCGAATTTCTCCTGATGACCCTCATGTCCCCAGAGAATCCCTATGAGGTGACAGAGGAAAGCACCGGGATGCTACTGGTCTACCTGAAAGTGATCGCAGAATGTTTGGACCATGCGTCCCCACAGAAAGAGGCGAAAGCGCCCGCCAAAAAAGTGTTACATCCGGGACAGTGCATGCGGTGTCAGGCCGTGCTCAACAAGGCGAACATGACGAACCATCTGAAAAAGTGCAAAGAGAAAGCGGGGGGCAGCAATGAGCGGGGCGTGGAGATGTTCCATCTGCTGATCGAGAGCGTGCCTCTGCCAATGTACTGGCTGCATGTCGAGATTCCCGGCACCAAAACGCTAGCCGATTTGGATGCGTTCCTGCGCGGTATCTGGCTGGAATGCTGTGGTCATATGAGCTGCTTCACGATAGAGGGTACGCACTATGTGTCGAGTCCGATGGAAGAATCGATATTTGGGCGGCGTGAGAAGAGTATGCGGCAGAAGATTTACACCATCCTCAGGATGGGGATGAAATTCAAGTATGCGTACGACTACGGATCGACAACCGATTTGAAGCTGCGTGTCGTGGATATCCACAAACAACAGGTGAAGAAATCGGGTGTCACGCTATTGGCGAGGAATCAGCCGCCGCCTTGGGAATGCACGGGCTGCGGCAAACCCGCCACACAGGTTCAGGCGGGGGGATGGGGCATAGACCCCGATTTTCTATACTGTGACGACTGTGCGGCCGATGCCGATGAAGACGATCTTCTCCCTATCGTCAATTCCCCGCGAACCGGGGTTTGCGGCTATTGTGGATAACCGCCAATGTGATTGAGGTGTCTATCCATCTCGATGAGAAAGGTGCACCAAAAGCGCCAATGGCGAACTCATATTGGCAAATGCGTCTCATGTTAAATTCCCATTAATCCTGCACCAATGGTGGGGGATTCGGTTGACATCATCACGTGAATCCCTGACAGTGAACCTGCTGGGACGTATGCGATTCCAGCACACGAGATATCGATTATGGACGAAGAACGATACAAAAAATGTAGGCATTGTGGGAATCGGGTTCACCCGCGCACTCGGCAATGTCCCTATTGTGGCGAAATCATTGGGGCGGGTTGGTTTTCCATCGTGGGCATAGTGTTGCTGATACTGGTGGTGTTGGGGCTGCTGATTTCTGCTTTTTGCAATCGGACGCCATCGCCGGGGGGGACGGTGGTGGCGCCGCTGAAGGACAACTCTTCGTCTCAGTAGACGGTGCGGGGGGGGGGGGGGGGGGGGAAGATTCAATATTCAATGTTCAACATTCAACATTCAATATCGGGTTGGGGTCAGACTGCGTGCATAGTGGCTGTCATCCCGACTTGTCCACCATAGCCTTGGCGAAGGCTGGAGCTTGTCGAGGGATCTCGGTCTGGATGTAACTGGCCAGCCATAGCAGCGAGACCGAGATGGTTCGACTTCGGCGCGGTGCGCCTCCACTCAACATGACCCGCGCTTGCACGATATCGCAGATGCGCCCGTTAACAGCGGGGGGGGGGCGGTCCTGAAAGGCGTGTGAAAGAGGCGTTGACGGGAAGGCGGGGGTTGGCTACCCTTTCCTTAGTAACCACAACGTCATACTGGCACGAGGAGGTTTGGGCATGAGCACGACAGTCAGCGATTTGTTGCGTATCAAAGGTAGCAATGTGGAGACCATTACGAGGTCGGAAACGGTTCTCGAAGCGATCCGGCGCATGGAAAAGCAGCATATCGGTTGTCTGGCTGTGGTGACCAAGGCTGGCAAATTATCGGGCATCATTACGGAGCGGGATTGTCTGTGGAAGATTGTGGCATCGGGCAAATCGCCGAAGACGCATTTGGTCAAGGATGCGATGACGCTTCTGCGGCAGATGCGGACGGTGACGCCATCGCAGACGGTGGAGGAGTGTATGGTGCTGATATCCGGGCGACGGCATCGGCATCTGCCGGTTCTGGACAGGGGCGCGTTAGCCGGCATGATATCCATTGGCGATGTGGTCAAGACCCAACTGGATGCTCAGCAGGCGATGATTGACAGCCTGGAGAAGTACATCACGGGAACGTTCTAGCGGGTGGAGACAGCCGATGACGGCGTCAGCCCACCCCACCATCCAGTCGGTCATTGCCCGCTATGCGGGGGATGCCACGCGGCTGATGGACATCTTGATCGACATCCAGGAAGCGCTGGGTTGTCTGACGCATGAGACGACAGCGGCGATTGCCAAGGAGCTGAAGGTTCCACAGGTGACGGTGGAGCAGACGGTGTCGTTTTACCATTTCTTTGCGCGCGAGCCGCGCGGGGCCTTCGTGGTTTATCTCAACAACAGCGTGGTTGCGCAGTTCCACGGGGGGGAGGAGGTGGCGACGGCTTTTGAAGCGGCAGCGGGCTGCCGGTTTGGTGAAGTGTCGGCGGACGGGGTGGTCGGGTTGTTCCATACGGCGTGCATTGGCATGAGCGATCAGGAGCCCGCGGCGCTGATCAATGGGCAGGTGTTTCCGAGTTTGACGCCGGACAAGGCCCGGGCCCTGGTGGCCGGCATGCGCGCGGGCCGCACGTTGGAAGACTTGAAGGGGCGCGACTATGGCGACGGGCAGAATGCGCATCCGCTGGTTCGTGCGCTGGTGCACAACCACATTCGGCGGCGGGGACTGACGGTATTTGCAGATTACCACCCGGGTGAGGCGCTCGCCAAAGTGACAGGTCTGAGTTCGGGAGAGGTGATTGCCGAGATCAAGTTGGCCAGTGTGCGCGGGCGGGGCGGGGCGGGATTCCCGACGGGCATGAAGTGGGAATTTGCGCGCCGCGCGGCAGGCGAAACCAAATATATTTTCTGCAACGCGGACGAAGGCGAGCCGGGGACGTTCAAGGACCGCGTGATTTTGACGGAGCGCCCGCAGATGGTATTTGAGGGCATGGCGATGGCGGCGTACGCGGTCGGGGCGCAGCAGGGCATCTTGTATGTGCGCAACGAATACCATTATTTGCGGGACTATCTGGAGGATGTGTTGGCGGAGATGCGCGCGCAGCATCTGCTGGGCGAGGCGATTTGCGGTGTGGCGGGTTTCACCTTTGACATCAGCATTCAGTATGGCGCGGGGGCCTATGTGTGCGGGGAGGAGTCCGCGTTGATCGAATCGGCCGAGGGCAAGCGGGGCGAGCCCCGTGACCGGCCCCCGTTTCCGGTGGAGAAGGGGTATCTGCAGAAGCCGACGGTGGTCAACAATGTGGAGACGCTGTGTTCGGCGGTGCAGGTGATGCTGAAGGGGCCGCATTGGTACAACCGCCTGGGCACGGAACAGTCGAAGGGCACGAAGGTGCTGTGTGTGTCGGGCGATTGTGAGCGGCCGGGCATTTATGAAGTGGAATGGGGCTTTTCGGTCAATGACATCCTGGCGCTGGCGGGGGCGACGGCGGTGCAGGCGGTACAGGTGGGCGGCCCGTCCGGGGCATGTATTGGCCCGGAGGAATTCGAGCGGGTCCTGGCCTACGAAGATCTGGCGACGGGCGGTTCCTTTATTGTCATCGGCCCGCAGCGCGATTTGTTGAAGGACGTGGTATTGAACTTTACGCGGTTTTTCCGCGCGGAATCGTGCGGGTCGTGTGTGCCGTGCCGGGCGCTGACGGGGATGGCGCAGGTGGTCCTGGAGCGGATCATTGACGGGAAGGGCACGGCGGAGGATGTGGAGCGGCTGCCGTCGTGGCAGGCGATCATGCGCTACAATCGCTGTGGCCTGGGCCAGACCGCACTGAACCCAATCACCAGCACGATCAACAATTTCCGCTCTCTCTATGATGGGCGGCTGGCCCGGGGCAATCCGCGATTTGTGCCCTCCTTTGATTTGGCGGCGGCGGTGCAGGACTATGAGGCGGCGGTTGGCGCCGGAAAGGACTAAGGGAGGCACCTGATGGCCAGTTTTGTCCGGATTACGCTGGATGATCGTGTCTACCTGGCAGAGGAAGGTGCGCAGTTGGTTGCGGCCGCGAAAGAATGCGGCGTCTACATACCGACGCTGTGCAACTATCCGGGGATTCCGCCCAAGGGGGCCTGCCGCATCTGCACGGTGCTGGTCAACGGAATTCCCCACACCGCCTGCACGACCAAGGTGGTGGAAGACATGAACGTGGTGACCACCACGCCCGAATTGGAAGCCTTTCGCACGTCCATCGTTGAGATTTTATTGGCGGAAGGCAACCACTTCTGTCCCATTTGCGAGCGCAGTGGGAATTGCGAGTTGCAGGCGCTGGCATATCGCTACCGGGTGCCGGTGTCGTCTTTCCCATATCTCTTTCCGACGCGCGATGTGGAGGCGTGGCATCCGAAACTGATCAAGGACCATAACCGCTGCATTCAGTGCAAGCGGTGCATCCGAGGCATCCACAATGCGAAGGGGCAGGCGATCTTTGCCTTTGGGAAGCGCGGTGACAAAGTGGTGATCAACATCGACCGGGAGACCTCGCGCGACATCAGCGACGAGTTGGCCCAGCAGGCGATGGACATTTGTCCCGTCGGGGCGATTTTGCGCAAGGGGAAGGGATTTGACACCCCCATTGGGCGGCGGACCTATGACCATGCGCCCATCGGCAGCGAGGTGGCACCATGACGGCCAAAGCGACACCCGCCAAGAAGGTGATTGCGACCACGTCGCTGGCCGGCTGTTTTGGCTGTCATATGTCCCTGCTCGACATCGACGAGCGATTATTTGACCTGATCGAGCTGGTGGACTTCAACAAATCGCCGTTGGATGACATCAAGGAGTTCACGAAGGAGTGCGACATCGGACTGGTAGAAGGCGGGTGCAGCAACGACGAGAATGTGCATGTGCTGACGGAGTTTCGCAAGCACTGTCGCACGCTGGTCGCGGTGGGTGAATGCGCTATCATGGGCGGGCTGCCGGCGTTGCGCAACCTGATGCCGCTGAAGGACTGCCTGGATGAGGCCTATCGGAATGGGCCCACGGTGGCCGACAGCAATCCCCAGCAAATTCTGCCGCATGATCCCGACCTGCCCAAATTGCTTGATCGCGTCTACCCGTGCCACGAAGTGGTGAGCATTGATTATTTTCTGCCCGGTTGCCCGCCGAGCGCGGACCTGATTTGGGATGCGCTGGTGGCGTTGGTGAGCGGCAACGAATTGGCCTTGGAGTACCGGACCTTTAAATTTGATTGAGAGAGCCCATGACCCGTAAAATAATCATTGATCCGGTCACGCGCGTGGAAGGGCACGGCAAGGTCACGATCCAGCTCGACGACGATGGCCAGGTGGTGCAGAGCCGCCTGCACATTGTGGAGTTTCGGGGGTTCGAGCGGTTTGTGCAGGGGCGGCCGTACTGGGAGGCACCGGTGCTGGTGCAGCGGCTGTGCGGTATCTGCCCGGTCAGCCATCATCTGGCGGCGGCCAAGGCCATGGATGTCGTGGTGGGGGCAGGAACCGGCACGGGGCTGACGCCGACCGCCGAAAAAATCCGCCGCCTGATGCACTATGGGCAGGTGTTCCAATCGCACACACTGCACTTTTTCCATTTGGCGTCGCCGGACCTGCTGTTTGGCTACGACGCGCCGCCGGAGACCCGTAATGTGATGGGCGTGGCGCTGGCGAATCGCGAGTTGGCGACGCAGGCGGTGCTGATGCGTAAATACGGGCAGGAGATCATTGCCGCGACCGCGGGCAAGAAAATTCACGGCACAGGCGCCATTCCCGGCGGCGTCAACAAGAGCCTGAGCCGTGAGGAACGCGACCGCCTGCTCAAAGGGGACGGCGGGCCGCTCAACGCCGATCAGATGGTGACGTGGGCGCAGGGGGCGCTGGCCTTTTTTAAGGACTACTATCGCCAGCACCGGGACTTCATTGACGGGTTTTCACGGTTTCCCTCCAGCCATCTGAGCCTGGTGCGTCCTGACGGCGCGTTGGACCTCTACCACGGCGTGCTGCGGGCGGTGGATGCGGAAGGCCGACGGATTCTTGATGACGTCGACTCGCAGGACTACCTCCAGCACTTCCGCGAGGAAGTGAAAAGCTGGAGCTACATGAAGTTTCCGTATCTGAAGAAGCTGGGGCCAGAAAACGGGTGGTACCGCGTTGGACCGCTGGCGCGGATGAACGTGGCCGATTTTATACCGACGCCGCTGGCGCAGGAGGAATTCGAGGCCTTCCGGGCGGTTGGCGGCGGCAAGCCCAACGACCGGTGCATGCTCACCCACTGGGCGCGGTTGATCGAGGTGCTGCATGCGGCGGAGTGCATGCGCGACCTGCTGCAGGACCCGGACATCCTGGGTAGCGACCTGGTGGTGACGGGCTCGCGGCAGTCCGAGGGCATTGGCCTGCTGGAGGCTCCGCGCGGTACGCTCTTCCATCACTACCGTGTCGGCGAAGACGATTTGATTCAGATGGCCAACCTGATTGTTTCGACGACGAACAACAACGAACCGATGAATCGCGCGGTTCATCACGTTGCGCGCGCCATGCTAACGGGCGTCAAGGAAATCACCGAGGGCATGCTCAACGCGGTGGAGGTGGCGATCCGGGCCTACGATCCGTGTCTGAGCTGCGCCACCCATGCGTATGGGCAGATGCCGCTGGAGGTGACGCTGGTGGATGCGCGGGGGGCGGTGGTGGCCCGGCGGCGAAAGTCTTCTGTGCTTGCCTCGACCTGATTCACCTGCGACAAGCCGCGGGGGTCTACACGGATCTGATTCACGGATTTCGACCCCTGCGGGCTTGTCCCGCAGGTGAAGGAGGTCTATTCTACGGGCATGGCCTTTCCCCTGATCCATCACCTCTTTCATTCCTGGTCCGGTTGGCCAGCGGGGAGAGTCTTTCCCCCCAAGCCATCAGACGTATTTTTTGAGGCGTTGGCGGCGGCATGGAAAACAGACGGACTGGAACTGCAATCCAGCGCCTGGACGCCCACGCAAATTCAACTCACGTTGAAGACGGCGCCGGGGGGGGCGCCGGTATTCCTCGCGGCGCGGGTCAAGGGTCGGTTGCAGCACGCCTTGCAGCGAGCGGGAACACCGTGCCGCTTCAGCCGGAAGATTGCTGTACGCTCGCTGGGCGACAACCGTTCGCCTGAGGTTGGAACCTATCTGCATGTGCACGTCGCCGTGCGGGGGGACGCGGAGCGATCACCGCTGGCGTTGGCGGAGGCGTTGTGGGGGAGTCTTCATTGCGCGGTGGGATGCGGATTGATGGGGGAGAATCTGTATGCGGGAACATTTTCGGAGTATGGTCTGGGAGCGATAAAGAAATGGACCTGATTCACCCACGGGGCAAGCCCGCGGGGGTCTACGGACCTGATTCACCCGTGGCACAAGGCCGCGGGGGTCTAAGCGGACCTGATTTACCCACGGGGCAAGCCCGCGGGGGGCTTGGGCGGCCGTTGTTGATTTACGGCTACGGGAATCCGGGGCGGCAGGATGACGGGGTGGGAATTGTGCTGGTCGAGCAGATCGAAGCCTGGGTGAAAGCCGAGGGGATGACGGGGGTTGTATGCGATGCGAATTATCAGTTGAATGCAGAGGATGCGCTGGCAGTAGCGGCCGCCGCGGCGGTGGTCTTTGTGGACGCGACCGCCCGCGGTCCAGCCCCGTTCACATTCAAACGGTTGACGCCGCAGCAGGTGATTTCCTTTTCGACGCACGCGATGGCACCGGAAAGCGTGCTGGCGCTGGCGGATGAGCTGTACGGCGCGCGGCCGCCAGCGTGGCTGATGGGCATCCGCGGACAGGAATGGGAACCGAATGCCCCCCTGACCGCGTCCGCTCAGGCGAATGTGGCGGCGGCGGGGGCCTGGTTGCGGGACTGGATGTGCTCAATTCCGCCGGCATGAGGAGCGCCCATGAAGGGCTGAAACACGACAAAAAATGAAAAAAAACGAAAAAAAGCAAAAAAAGGTGAAAAACAGTTGACAGGGGGAGGGGAACCCGTAAGATACGCCGCGACATTCAGAACTGCCGGTAAGCGGTTGTGGATGAAAAAAACAGCGTCTGACACAGGATTTAGCGCTTTCCGAGCCTCTCACGGGAAACCTAAGGAGCGGTTGCGTTTTGTCTTGTGCCCGTTTGTCTAACCGGGCGGCGGGAGGAGCGCGGGAGCGTGCCTGTGTAGCTCAGTTGGCAGAGCACGTCCTTGGTAAGGACGAGGTCAGCGGTTCGATCCCGCTCGCAGGCTCCAGATGCACGAAATGATGAGTGGATGAGCAGGATGCGCCGCGGCGGCGCACACAATTTAAAAAAGAACAACACAGGGAGACGACTCCATGGCTAAGGATAAATTCGAACGCACGAAACCTCACGTGAACATTGGTACCATTGGTCACGTGGATCACGGCAAGACGTCGCTGACCGCGGCAATCACCTATATCCAGAGCCTCAAAGGCCTGGCGAACTACATCAGCTATGACGAAGTGGCGAAAGCCTCTGAGTCACAGGGTCGGCGCGACAAGACCAAAATTTTGACCATCGCGACCAGCCACGTGGAATACGAGTCGGACAAGCGCCACTATGCACACGTGGATTGCCCGGGCCATGCGGACTACGTGAAGAACATGATCACCGGCGCGGCGCAGATGGATGGCGCGATTTTGGTGGTCAGTGCTTCCGACGGCCCGATGCCCCAGACGCGCGAGCACATCCTGCTGGCCCGTCAGGTTGGGGTGCCGTCGATCGTCGTGTTCCTGAACAAGGTAGACACGGTGGACGATCCCGAACTGCTGGACCTCGTCGAAATGGAAATCCGCGAGTTGCTGACGAAGTACGACTTCCCGGGCGATGACACGCCAATTATTCGCGGCAGCGCGATGAAGGCGGTGCAGGCAACCGATCCCAACAGCGACGACGCTAAATGCGTCCAGGAGTTGATGGACGCAATCGATTCATTCGTGGCGGAGCCGGTGCGCCCGTTGGACCAGCCCTTCCTGATGCCCATCGAGGACGTGTTCTCAATCGAAGGCCGCGGCACCGTGGTGACCGGGCGCGTCGAACGCGGCGTGATCAAGGTCGGCGAAGAAGTGGAAATTGTGGGATTGCGCGACACCCGGAAGACAACTGTGACAGGCGTGGAAATGTTCCGCAAGTTGCTGGATCAGGGCCAGGCCGGTGACAATGTCGGCACGCTGTTGCGCGGGCTTAAGAAGGAAGACGTGGAGCGCGGCCAGGTGTTGGCCAAGCCCGGGTCGATTAAGCCGCACCGGAAGTTCAAGGTGAGCGTGTATGTGCTCAGCAAGGAAGAAGGCGGACGTCACACGCCGTTCTTCAAGGGCTACCGTCCGCAGTTCTACTTCCGCACGACGGATGTGACGGGCGATGTGACCTTGCCCGAAGGCGTTGAGATGGTGATGCCGGGCGACAATATCGACATGGATGTCGAGCTGATCGTGCCGGTCGCCATGGAGAAGAACATGCGCTTCGCCATTCGCGAGGGTGGCCGTACGGTTGGCGCGGGTGTTGTGACGGAAATCGTGGAATAAGATCACAGCACCGGGAGTCTCGGGAGGGTCCGCACCCTTCTGGGTCGTCTCGAACAGGAGGTTGGAACCATGCCCAGGGAAATCATTACGCTGGTCTGTACGGAGTGCAAACAGCGCAACTACGTGAACAGTCGGAACAAGAAAACCAAGACGGATCGTCTTGAGTTGAAGAAGTATTGTCCGGCGGGGCGGAAGCATACGCTGCACCGCGAGACCAAGTAGGCGGACGATTCCAACGGCACAGCTTACAGGCCAGTAGCTCAATTTGGCAGAGCACCGGTCTCCAAAACCGGTTGTTGGGGGTTCAAGTCCCTCCTGGCCTGCCACCGCAGACGGGATCCGGACAGGCAGAAAGCAGACAGACATGAGCAAGATAGCAGAATCGATAGGCGGGGTGCGCGGCTTCCTGGGCGAAGTGGGCGCCGAGCTGAAAAAGTGCGCCTGGCCAACGCGCTCCGAGTTGTTCGATTCGACCGTGGTCGTGATCTTATCGGTGGCGCTGCTGGCCGGATTTGTGGCGGTGTGCGATGTGGTTCTGCGCCAGGTCGTGAGCTGGGTGATTTGACGGATTAGGGAAGATACGCGTCATGGAAAAAAAATGGTACGTACTGCATGCGCTCGTCGGCCAGGAAGGGAAGGTGCGCGAGAACATCATCCGCCGGGTCCAACTCGAAGAAATGCAGGACTATATTGGGGAGGTGCTGATCCCGACAGAGAAAGTGTCCGAGGTCAAGCAGGGCAAGCGCACGACCCAGACGCGGAAGTTTTTTCCGGGGTACGTGCTCATCGAGATGGCGCTCTTCGACGAATCCGGACCCACACGGCAGTTGATAGAGAAGCCCTGGAGTTTCATCCGGGCGACCCCGGGACTGATCGGCTTCATCGGCGGCCAGCGGCCGGTGGCGCTGCGGCCGGACGAAGTGAACCAAATTGTGCAGCAGATGGAAGAAAAGCAGGAGCGCATCAAGCCCAAGGTTGTGTTTGAACCGGGCGAGGCCGTGAAGATCACCGATGGCCCCTTCCTGAGCTTTAACGGGATTGTAGAAGAAGTGGATCCCGAGCGCGGGAAACTGAAGGTCTCGGTATCGATCTTCGGGCGGACCGCGCCGGTGGAATTGGAATATTGGCAGGTGGAAAGGGGCGACTAGCCCCGGATGGACAATTATGGCAAAAAAAGTCACAGGCATTATTAAATTGCAGATTCCGGCGGGTCAGGCCAATCCGGCCCCTCCGGTGGGGCCCGCGTTGGGGCAGCAGGGCGTCAATATTATGGCGTTCTGTAAGGAATTCAACGCTGCGACCCAGAAGGATGCCGGGAATATTATTCCGGTGGTCATCACCGTCTATCAGGACAAGAGCTTCACATTTGTGACCAAAAGTTCTCCGGCGGCATCGCTGCTGAAGAAGGCGGCGGGGATTGCGAAGGGCTCTGGCGTGCCGAACCGCGATAAGGTTGGCAAGGTGACCCGGCAGCAACTGGTGGAGATTGCCACCGTGAAGGCAGAGGATTTGAACGCGGACAATGTGGATCATGCCATTCGCATGGTGGCTGGCACCGCCCGCAGCATGGGCATTGAAGTGGAGTAGGGTAATATGGCGTTTCATGGCAAGACATACAGGCAGGCGGCCTCCAAGGTGGACCGCGAGACCCTCTATACGATCGAGGGCGCGCTCCGGTTCCTGAAGGATAACCCCACGACAAAATTTGACGCCACTGCGGAGATTGCTTTCCGGCTGGGCGTGGACCCGACCAAGAGCGATCAGGCCGTGCGCGGTACCGTGACGCTGCCGCATGGCACCGGCAAGACAGTCCGCGTGCTAGTGTTTGCGAGCGGGCCCGCGGCGGATGCCGCCCGCGAGGCCGGGGCGGAATACGTGGGATTTGAAGAGTTGCTGGAGAAGGTGAAGGGCGGCTTTACGGAGTTTGATGTGGCTGTGGCCACGCCCGACGCCATGAAGGAAGTGCGCAAACTCGGCAAGGTGCTGGGCCCCCGGGGCCTGATGCCCAACCCCAAGACCGGTACGGTCAGTGAGGATACCGCGGCCGCCGTCGAGGCCTGCAAGGCCGGGCGGGTCGAATTCCGCATGGACCGTCATGGCAACGTCATGGTGCCGTTTGGCAAAATGTCATTCGAGACCGAGGCCTTGCGCGACAATTGTCGGAGTGTAGTGAATGCGCTGAACGCGGCCCGACCGGCGGCAGCCAAGGGCCTGTTTATCAAGCGTGCGACGATTACCTCGAGCATGGGACCGGGCTTGCGTCTGGACCCACGCGAAATCGCCTAGCCCCGTTGGGAGAAGTATAGATGAGACCGGAAAAACAAGCCATTGTAAAAGAAATACAGGACTCGCTGGCCGATACCTCCTTTGTGATCTTGACCGATTTTACCGGGATGGACATGGCCAAGACGGCGGCATTGCGTCGGGCCTTGAAGGAGACCCAGGCGCGTTTTCAGGTGGTGCCCAATCGCCTGTTTCGCGTGGCGGCAGCCGAGTTGGGCTATGAGGGAATCGAGTCGGGCCTAAAGGGGCCGACCGCGCTGGTATCGGGCACGGAAGATGTGGCGGGGACCGCCAAAATCCTGCGCGAATTTGCCAAGCAAAATAAGGTGCCGGTGGTCAAGTTGGGGCGCCTCGATGGCGAGCTGCTGCAAGCGGCGGAAATCGAGACGCTGGCGACCTTGCCGCCGAAGACGGTCATGCAGGGCATGCTCGTTGGCACCATTGCCGCACCGATGTCGAATTTGGTTGGCGTGATGAGCCAAAAGCTGGCGAGCCTGCTCTATGTGCTGAAGGCAGCCGGCGACAAGAAGAACGCTGCTTAGGCCCGAGGCCGGCGGCATACGAAATCACGGATTTAAAAAAACAAGGACCAGGAGATCAAACCCATGAGCGATGAAGTAAAATTGGAAGGCAAGATGGCGGAATTTGTGGACTGGATCGAGACGATTAGCGTCTTGGAACTGTCGCAGTTGGTGAAAGCCTTGGAGGATCGGTTGGGCGTCTCTGCCGCCGCTCCCGTGGCTGCCGCGGCCGCACCGGCCGGGGGTGGCGCCGCCGACGCTGAAGAACAGACCGAGTTTACGGTTGAACTCACCAGCTTTGGTGCACAGAAGATCGCGGTCATCAAGGAAGTCCGCGCCATCACAGGCCTGGGCCTGAAAGAAGCCAAGGATCTCGTCGAAGGCGCCCCCAAGCCAGTGAAGGAAAATGTGGCCAAGGACGAGGCCGAAAAAATCCAGAAGCAGCTGGAAGAGGCCGGCGCGAAAGTGACCATCAAGTAGTTTCCAACTCGTTGTGTGACGGCTGCCCCGGAACGCCTTTGGCGGCTCCGGGGTGACCCCGTCTTTTGGTGTTCGAGGTTTTCACCCCTGTCCCCTAGGTGAACCGATGGTTGAAAGAATCAATTTTGGCGAGTTGTCCGATGTGGTGGCGCTGCCGGATCTGATCGAGATCCAGACCCGCTCGTATCGCGAATTTCTGCAAATGGATGTGGCGCCGACCAAGCGCAAGTCCGTTGGATTGCAGGCGGTATTCAAAGAGGTTTTCCCGATCGAAAGCTATGACGGGAAATGTCTGTTGGATTTTGTGAAGTATGACATCACGCCCCCGAAGCAATCCGCGTTTGAGTCGCTGAAAGAAAGCGAATCATACACGGCGGCGTTGCATGTCACGTTTCGCCTCAAGAACGAGGATGAAGTGCGCGAAGAAACCGTCTTCATGGGCGAGGTGCCCCTGATCACGGAGCAGGGCACGTTTATCGTCAATGGTGCCGAGCGGGTCATTGTGAGCCAATTGCACCGGTCGCCGGGCATTTGCTTCGAGCAAAGCGTTCACGCCAACGGCACCCTGCTGTATTCGTTCCGGATCATTCCAGACCGCGGATCCTGGGTGGAAGTGCAGTTCGATACCTCGGACATGCTGAATATCTACCTGGACCGAAAGAAACGGCGCCGGAAGTTTCTGGCGACGACCTTTTTGCGGGCGCTGGGCTATGGCACCGATGACGAATTGCTGGGGCTGTTTTATACGTTTGAAACCATCCAGGTGGCGAAGGCGAAGCCGGAGCAACTGATCAACCGGGTCGTCAAGGCCAACGTGGTGGATGCGGACAGCCAGAGCATTTTGGTGGCGAAATTTGAACCGGTCACCCAGGATTTGCTCAAGCAGCTCGAAGCGGCTGGGATGGACAAGCTGGAGGTTGTGGATGTCTCGTGGGACGACGGCCTGCTGCTCAAAAGCATGCGCAAGGATACGTCGGACAATACCGATGACGCGCTGAAAGATATTTATCACAAATTGCGTCCCGGCGACCCGCCGACCACCTCGAATGCACGGCAATTGCTGAAGCGCCTGTTTTTTGATCCGCGCCGCTATGATCTGGGGCGTGTGGGTCGTTACAAAATCCAGCAGAAACTGAATCTGGACCCCAAAAACCAAAGCCGGACGCTGGACAAGGAAGACTTTGTCGCGGCCGTCAAGTATGTGGTGGGCCTGCGTCAGGGTGCCGGTACCATTGATGATATCGATCATCTGGGCAGCCGCCGCATTCGGACGGTGGGCGAACTGGTTGAAAACCAGTGCCGGGTGGGCTTGGCCCGAACCGAGCGCCTGGTGCGCGAGCGCATGACCGTGTTTGACCAGCAAGCTGAAAAGCTAACCCCACAGAAATTGATCAATCCCAAGGCGTTGGCTGCGGTGATTCGGGACTTCTTTGGGCGGAGCCAACTCTCGCAGTTTATGGATCAAACCAATCCGCTGGCCGAACTGACCCATAAGCGCCGCCTGAGTGCCCTGGGGCCGGGGGGGCTTAGCCGTGAGCGTGCGGGCTTTGAAGTCCGCGATGTGCATTCGTCGCATTACGGCCGTATTTGTCCCATCGAAACGCCGGAAGGGCCGAACATCGGCCTGATTTCGTCGCTGTCGATGTATGCGCGAATCAACGAGTTCGGTTTCATCGAGACCCCGTATCGCCGCGTGGAAAATAACAAGGTCAGCGAACATGTGGACTACCTCACTGCCGATCAAGAGGAAAACTATGTGATTGCGCAAGCAAATGCGCCATTGAATCCCGATGGATCGTTTGAACGTGATACGGTGGCGGGCCGTTGGCGCGGGGAATTTCTGGAAGTGGAATCCACCCGGGCCAACTACATGGATGTTTCGCCCAAGCAGGTGGTGTCCGTTGCCGCGGGACTCATCCCGTTTTTGGAACACGATGATGCCAACCGCGCGCTGATGGGGGCCAATATGCAGCGTCAGGCGGTGCCCCTGCTTAAGGCCGAGGCGCCGTATGTCGCGACCGGCATTGAGGGTCGGGTGGCGCGAGATAGCCGCGTCATGATGCTGGCCAGCGCCGCCGGCACCGTGGCCTATGTCGCCGCCGACCGGGTGGTGGTCTCCAAGGACGGTACCATGCCGCTCAAAAAGACCCCGCAGGATCAGTATCAGATATATGAGCTGCGCAAATTCACCCGCTCCAATGCGGGCACCTGCATTAATCAGCATCCCATTGTCAAGAAGGGCCAGAAGATCAAGAAGGGCGATGTCCTGGCGGACGGCCCGCTGACCGATCAGGGCGAATTGGCGCTGGGACGCAACGTCCTGGCGGCGTTCATGCCGTGGTGCGGCTACAACTTCGAAGATGCCATTTTGCTTAATGAGCGGTTGGTGTCGGATGATGTCTTTACGTCGGTACATGTGGAGGAATTCGAATGCGGCGCCCGCGACACCAAGCTGGGGCCGGAAGAAATCACCCGCGACATTCCGAACGTCGGCGAAGAAGCCCTGAAAAATCTGGGCCTCGACGGCGTCGTGCGCATCGGAGCGGAAGTCCGTCCGGGCGATATCCTGGTGGGTAAAATTACGCCCAAAAGCGAAACCGAATTGGCCCCCGAAGAGAAATTACTGCGGGCGATTTTCGGCGAGAAAGCAGCGGAGGTCCGTGACACCTCTCTGACAGTGCCCAGCGGCACGTATGGGATCGTGATGGATGTGAAGACCACCTCCCGCGATCTGCCCCAACGCACCAAGATGACCGCAAATGAGCGTCGTAAACAGCAAAAGCAAATGCTGGATGATTTCGACAAACGTGAAGCGGAGTTAACCGAAAATCTGACCGATGCACTGTCCAATATCCTGCTGGGCGAAAAAATTCCACTGGATGTGGTGAATGGGGAGACCGGGGAGATCATCATTCCCGCCAATCGCAAAATCACCAAGACGTTGCTGCGCAAGCTGGCGGCGGCGTGTGACGTGATCGCCATCGATCCCAGCCCCATTCAACAGAAGATCAGCACCATCATCGGTGAATATAGCTCGAAGTTTGCCCAACTGAGCGATGACCGCGAGAATATGGCGCTGCGGTTGGAGAGCGGTGAAGATGCGGAGGCCGGCATCATCAAGCAGGTCAAAGTCTATGTCGCCAGCAAGAAGAAGTTGAGTGTGGGTGACAAGATGTCGGGCCGCCACGGCAATAAGGGCGTGGTGGCGCGAGTCCTGCCGGAAGAAGACATGCCCTTCCTGCCCGACGGAACTGCGGTGGACATCGTGCTTAACCCCCTGGGCGTGCCCTCGCGTATGAACGTGGGCCAGGTTCTGGAAACCCATCTGGGCATGGCCTGCAAGGTGCTGGGGGTGCATGCCGCCACCCCGGTCTTCGATGGTTGTCCGGAAGCCGAAATCTGGAAGCTGATGAAAAAGGCTGATTTGCCTGACGATGGAAAAACGGTGCTGTATGACGGACGAACCGGCGACCCATTTGACCAGCGGGTGGTCGTGGGCGTGATGTATATGCTCAAACTGCACCATCTGGTCAGCGACAAAATTCATGCCCGAGCCGTGGGGCCCTACAGCCTGGTGACCCAGCAGCCGCTGGGCGGCAAGGCCCAGTACGGCGGACAGCGCTTCGGTGAAATGGAAGTGTGGGCCATGGAGGCGTATGGGGCCGCCTACGCCCTCCAGGAACTGCTGACCGTCAAGAGCGACGATGTCGCTGGCCGTACCCGGATTTATGAATCAATTGTCAAGGGGACCAATTCCCTCGAGGCGGGCGTGCCGGAATCATTCAACGTGCTCATGAAAGAAATCCAGAGCCTAGCACTGGATATTCGCGTGCAGCGCCAAGAAGAAGAGTAAGCGCCCTGCCGTGCCTGCAACCTGCAACATGGAACGTGTGAGATAGAGGAGGTCCGCGGTGGAACCCAATCCTGCCAAGCCTATTTTTGATACTGAATCCCAGCCGGGATTTGACTTCGTCACCATTACCCTGGCCGCGCCGGAAACGGTCCGCTCCTGGAGTCATGGGGAAGTCAAGAATCCCGAAACCATCAACTACCGGACCTTCAAGCCCGAAAAGGGCGGATTGTTCTGTGAGCGTATTTTTGGGCCGACCAAGGACTGGGAGTGTTCGTGCGGCAAGTATAAGCGCATCAAACATAAAAATATTGTCTGCGACCGCTGCGGCGTTGAAGTGACGCTGGCGCGTGTGCGCCGTGATCGAATGGGCCATATCGAACTGGCGGTGCCGGTGTCGCACCTGTGGTTCTTCAAGTGCGCGCCCAGCCGCATGGCCACGGTGCTGGACATGACCGCCAAAGCCCTCGAGCGTGTGCTGTACTACGAAGATTATATCGTGGTGGATCCCGGCGATACGGCCTTGGAGCCGCGCCAGCTTCTCAATGAAGATGAATATCGTGAAGCGCTGGACGCCTATGGCGATACCTTTGTGGCCAAGATGGGGGCCGAGGGGGTCCGTGAGATTCTGGCCCGTATCGATCTGGTCGAGGAATTGGACCAGCTCGAGACCGCGATGGAAAACACCCGCAGCAAGCAGACGCGCAAGAAGCTGACGAAACGGATGAAAATTATTGATTCCTTCCGCACCAGCCACACCCGCCCCGAATGGATGATCCTGGAGGTGCTGCCTGTGATTCCCCCGGACTTGCGTCCGTTGGTGCCGCTGGAGGGGGGGCGCTTTGCGACCAGCGATCTCAACGATCTCTATCGGCGGGTGATCAATCGCAATAACCGCCTGAAAAACCTGTTGCAGTTGAAGACGCCAGACGTGATCGTGCGAAACGAGAAACGGATGCTGCAGGAAGCCGTGGATGCCTTGTTTGACAATGGCCGCCATGGCCGAGCCGTGACGGGCGCGGGCAACCGCCCGCTAAAATCGCTCAGCGACATGCTCAAGGGCAAGCAGGGGCGTTTCCGCCAAAACCTGTTGGGCAAGCGCGTGGATTATTCGGGGCGCTCTGTCATTGTCATTGGCCCGGGCCTGCGCATGAATCAGTGCGGATTGCCCAAGAAAATGGCGTTGGTCCTGTTTGAGCCGTTCATCATCCGCCGTCTCAAGGCCATGGGCGTCGTGCATACGGTGCGCAGCGCCAAGAAGATGATCGAGCGCGAAGAGGATCAGGTGTGGGATATTCTCGAGGAAGTGACCCAGGGCCATACGGTGATGCTCAACCGTGCCCCCACCCTGCACCGCCTGTCGATCCAGTCGTTTGAGCCGGTGCTGATCGAAGGTGAGGCGATTCGGATTCATCCGTTGGTGTGTACCGCATACAATGCGGACTTCGACGGCGACCAGATGGCGGTGCATGTGCCGCTGTCCATCGAAGCCCAGATGGAAAGCAAGCTGGTGATGCTGGCGTCGAACAATATCTTTTCGCCCTCCAGCGGCAAGCCCATTACGACGCCGACGCAAGATATCGCCCTGGGTTGCTACTATCTCACCGTCGATTCGCAGCGGGAGCGCCTGCGTTCCCGCCAGGCCAAGGTGTCCGACGCAATCGAGCATTTGCCGATCTTTACCGACTTCCAGGAAGTCCATACCGCCTACGATAGCGGGGCATTGAACCTACACAGTCGCATCCGCTTCAGGAATCCCGACTACCAGACCGAAACCCAATACGGGGTGAAGGACCGGTCAGTCATTACCACGACGGCGGGACGCGTGTTCTTTAACGAAATTTGGCCCGATGCCATGGGCTTCTTTAATGCCGCTGTGCCGAAAAAGAAGCTCGAGGAACTCATTCGCCATTGCTACGAGGTCGCCGGCCACGAGGAAACAGTCAAGACCCTCGACGCTGTCAAGGATCTCGGATTCGAGAGTGCCACCCGGGCCGGGTTCTCCGTTGGCATCGTTGATATGATTGTGCCCGAGACCAAGGACAAGACCATCGATATCGCTCGCAAATCCCTGGCGGAGGTCGAGTCGCAGTATCGTAAGGGCATCATTACCGATGGCGAGCGGTACAATAAAATCATCGATGTGTGGACCCATGCCACCGACGAAGTGTCGGGGCAGATGTTCCGGGCCATGGAGTATAACGAATCACGCAGCGAAGTGAATCCGCTCTTTATGATGGTGGATTCCGGCGCGCGCGGTAACCGCCAGCAGATTCGCCAATTGGCCGGTATGCGCGGTCTGATGGCTAAGCCCTCCGGCGAAATTATCGAACGGCCCATTTTGGCCAACTTCCGCGAAGGTCTGAGCGTGCTCGAGTATTTTATCTCGACCCACGGCGCGCGCAAGGGCCTCGCCGACACCGCGCTGAAGACCGCCGACTCGGGCTACATGACCCGCAAGCTGGTGGATGTCTCCCAGGATGTCATCGTGGTGGAAGAAGACTGCGGGACTCTCAACGGCATCGAGGTGTTCGCCATTATGCAAGGGGACGAAGAGCTGGTCCCGCTGACCCAGCGCATCCTTGGCCGTACCACGGTGGACGATATCCGCGCGCCTCGCACCGGCGAGATGATTGTGGCCGCTGGCTATGAAATTGATGAAAAGGTTGCAGAGAAAATCCGCCGGGCCGAAATCGAAAGCGTCAAAATCCGCTCGGTGCTGACCTGCGAGTCCCGGCGCGGTATTTGCGCCAAGTGCTACGGCCGCAATCTAGCCACTGGGCATACCGCGGTATTGGGCGAGGCGACCGGCATCATCGCCGCCCAGTCCATCGGCGAGCCGGGGACGCAGTTGACAATGCGGACCTTTCATATCGGCGGCACGGCCAGCAGCACCTTCAAGCAACCCGAAATTGTCGTCAAGCAGGATGGGGTGGTCAAGTACGAGGAGCTGTATTCGGTTCCCGGACCGGACGGCAACCATATTGTGCTGAATAAAAGCGGGATGCTCGGGCTCTACGACAAAGAGGGCCGCGAACTTGAACGCCACGCTGTGCCGCTGGGCAGTGTGCTGCCCATCCAGGATGGCGACAAAGCCAAAAAAGGCCAGGCCATTGCCAAGTGGGACCCGTATAATGTGCCCATCCTCGGCGAATATGCCGGAGTGGTGGATACCCGCGATTTCATGATGGGAGTCACCGTCCGCAAGGAAACCGATGAAGCCACCGGTATGGAGGATTTGGTCATCCTCGAACATCGTGACGAGATTCACCCGCAAATCATGATCCGGGATGCGGCGGACCGTAAAAAAATTCTGGCCACCTACACCATGCCCGCCGGCGCGCATGTGTCGGTCTCCAAGGGTGATACCATTACGGCGGGCACCGTCATCGCCAAAACGCCGCGCAAACAGGCCCGGACCAAGGATATTACCGGCGGGTTGCCGCGCGTGTCTGAACTCTTCGAGGCGCGTAAACCCAAGGATGCCGCCGATATCGCTAAGATCGACGGGATTGTCGAAATGGCGGGCAGCACCCGTGGCCGTCGCAAGCTGTTGGTACGCGACCCCATTACCGATGATACCGAAGAGCATCTGATCCCGCTCAATAAACATATCGTGGTCTATGCCGGGGACCGAGTCCGGAAGGGCCAGTCCCTGACCGAAGGCCCGGTCGTGCCTCAGGAAATCCTCGAAGTTTGCGGCCCGCAGGAACTGCAAGAGTACCTGGTGAACGAAGTGCAGGAGGTCTATCGTCTCCAGGGCGTGGAAATCAACGACAAGCACATCGAAATCATTGTGCGGCAAATGCTGCGCAAGGTTCGGATTACTGAGCCCGGCGACACCGAATTTCTCTGGGGCGAACAGGTTGAGAAGCAAACCTTCCTCGAGGTCAACCGCACGGTGGCCGAAGAGGGACGTAAGCCGGCCGAGGCGGCACCGCTACTGCTTGGCATTACCAAGGCCTCCCTGGAGACCGAAAGCTTCATTGCGGCGGCCTCGTTCCAGGATACGACCCGGGTGTTGACCGACGCCGCGACATTGGCCCGTCGGGATAATCTGCGCGGGTTCAAGGAAAACGTCATTATGGGCCATGTGATTCCGGCTGGAACCGGGTTCTCAATGTACCGCAATATCAAGCTGGTGCCCCTCGCCGAGCCCATTTCGGCCGAGGAATTGCTGGGCGACCAGTTGGCCACGGTGCCGGGAACGTCCTATTTCGAAGCCTGATCGAGGGGATATTCTCATTGCTCCAACGGCCCGGCTCATGCCGGGCCGTTTGAGTTTGCCGGGCTTTCCAAATCCGTCGGCATTTGAGAAGCTATCACCATGAATACGCTCGTGTCGGCCGTGATGATCTTGTGGATTTTTGGCATGGTGATCTACCTCACCAAGGACCTGTAGAGCGCTCCTGTGCCCCCGACGATTGCTAGAATCATCACTGACCTGGCCCTGGATCGGGAATTCGATTACCGCATACCCGACGCATGGATTGGGCAGGTTTCGATCGGCAGCGTGGTGCGCATCCCCTTCGGGCGCCGACATACGCGCGGGCTGGTCACGGCCCTGGTGGAGCACTCCGCCTGGCCCGATTTGAAAGCCATCGAGTCGGTGTCTTCCGCGCCGCCCCTGGTCGATGCGGCGATGCTGCGCCTGGCGCGGTGGATGGCGGATTACTATGCCGCGCCTTTTGAACAGGCCATTGCCGCCATCTTGCCCGCAGCTATTCGACGCGAGGGGGCCAAGTTCAAAAAACAACTCATCGCGCGAGTGGTGGACGGCCGGGAGCCTACGGCCCAAGAGGAAGAGCATCTAGCCAAGCGCAGCCCCCGCCAGGCGGCCGCCTGGGCACACCTCAAGGATGTGCGCGTGGCAACCGCCGCTGCTCTGGACGCGGAAACAGGCGTGTCGCGGGCAGGCTTGCGCAGCCTCGAAAAAAGGGGCTGGATTGAAGTGGCCCCCGGTGTCATTCGCCGTAACCCTCACGAGCGGCTGACGGTGCTGCCCACTGTGGCCCCCGCGCTGATGGATGAACAAACGGCGGCCCTGGCGGCCGTTCACGAGCAGATGACGGCAAAACGTCCCGGGGTCATTCTGCTGCACGGCGTGACCGGTAGCGGCAAGACCGAAGTCTATCTGGCTGCCATTCAGACAGCGCTGGATGCGGGGAAGGGGGCCATCGCCTTGGTACCAGAAATTTCCCTGACCCCTCAGGCTATGGAGCGGTTCCGAGGCCGCTTCGGCGATACCGTCGCCGTCTTGCACAGTCATTTGTCCGATGGCGAGCGCCATGACGAATGGCAGCGGATTGCAGCGGGTGACGCGCGCGTGGTGGTGGGCGCGCGTAGCGCGCTCTTTGCGCCGGTGCGGCCCTTGGGGCTGCTCGTGGTGGACGAAGAGCACGAACCGGCCTATAAACAAGACGAATCCCCCCGCTATAATGCTCGTGATGTCGCCGTGATGCGTGGCCATCTCGACGGCTGTGCGGTTGTCTTGGGCAGCGCAACCCCATCGCTGGAATCTTTTCAGAATGCCCGCAATGGCAAGTACCGCCTGGTGCAAATGCGCCGACGGGTGGATTGCCGCCTGATGCCCGTCGTGCGCGGGATTGACATGCGCGTGGAAACCGAAAAAGCGGGTACCCCTCACCTGTTATCGCAGGACCTGATCGACGCAATCCGGTTGCGGCTGGACCGCGCCGAACAGACGATCCTCTTCTTGAACCGCCGGGGATTTGCCACCACCCTCATGTGTCCACTGTGCGGCCATGTGGAAACCTGTCCGAACTGCAGTGTCAAGCTGACCTATCACCGGCAGTCGGAACAGTTGCTCTGTCATGTCTGCGGGGAAGTGCGGTCGGTGCCGGCGCTGTGCAGCAACCCGGACTGCCGCAAGCCAACCATCAAAATGAGCGGTGTCGGCACCCAGCGGGTGGAAGCTGCAGTGGCAAAAATCTTTCCCCGGGCCCGGATCGCACGGATGGATTCCGACACCACCGGGGCCAAGGATTCTCACGCCCAGATTCTCGGGCGATTCCGCCGCGGCGATCTCGATATTCTCGTCGGCACCCAGATGATTGCCAAGGGGCTCGACTTTCCCAATGTGACGCTGGTGGGGGTGATCTTGGCGGACCTGAGCTTGCAAATGCCGGATTTCCGTGCCGCCGAGCGCACCTTTCAACTCCTGACGCAAGTGGCGGGCCGGGCCGGCCGCGGTGATGTGCCCGGCGAGGTGCTGGTCCAGACCTATGCGCCGTTTCATCCCGCCGTACAATCGGCTCGCCATGCCGATGCGGTCACCTTTTTTGATCAGGAAATTGAGATGCGGCGGGAGCTGGGCTATCCGCCCTTTACGCGGCTGACCACGGTGCTGTTCAAAGGCCGGGACGAACAGGCGGTGACGGCCTGTGCCAAAGAGGCGGCGGCCCGGTTGAAAGCGAATGTGCCCGCGACAGTGAAGCTGACGGGGCCCGCCCCAGCTCCCCTCGCCAAGGCCAAAGGCTACTATCGCGTGCAATTCATGCTGCGGTCTGCCGCTGTTCGCGACTATGTCCCGGCGCTGCGGGGATTGCTTAAGGCCTTCACATTGCCCAAAGGCGTGGCCGTTGCCGTCAATGTGGACGCCCTGTCGCTGATGTAGCTTCGGCTTGGCAGGTGGGGCGAAGTGGCGGCTCGACTCGTCCCGAGAATGGCGGTTGAGTCAGATGCGCGGCCGTGGCAGACTGCCCCCATGAATGTCTCCTTCTGGAAAATGCAGGCCGCAGGCAACGATTTTATCCTGCTGGATGACCGATCAGGAACTTTCCCGGTAGCCGACAGTAACCGGATTGCACGCTGGTGCGACCGCCGACGGGGCATCGGGTCCGATGGCCTGATCCTCCTGCAGCGGTCGGCGACGGCCGATGTGCGCATGCGCTTTTTCAATCCGGATGGCACGGAAGCGGCGATGTGCGGCAATGGTGCACGCTGTGTCGCCCGCCTGGCCCATCACCTGGGCCTGGGGACGGATAACCTGCGCGTGGATACCGCTGCGGGCATCGTGCGCGCCGATCTGCTCGGGGACCGGGTCCGGCTACATTTGACGCCGCCGGTGGAGGCGCGTATGCATCTGAAAATTACCGGCCAAGGTCGCTCACTGACGGTTCATTGCGTGGATACCGGCGTGCCACACGCCGTATGTCTGCTGGAGGATGTCGCCCAGACGGATGTGGCCGCCCTCGGGGCCTTGGTGCGCCATCACCCGCTCTTTGCCCCGGCCGGGACGAATGCCGACTTTGTGCAGATTCGCGGACCCGATGCCCTGACCGTGCGCACCTATGAACGCGGGGTGGAGGCCGAAACCCTGGCCTGCGGCACCGGCGTCGCCGCCGCGGCGTGGGTGGCCGTCAAATTGGGACGCGTCACCTCACCGGTACGCGTCACCACCGTCGGCGGCGATACCCTGGACGTTGCCACCGATCCCCTGACCCTGACCGGCCCGGCCGAGTGGGTCTTTACCGGCGAGATACAGACCGATACCATTTAGTCGGTTGACCCAACCACCATGAGGGTTCAAAACGATGGCCTTATTTCTTTATGCGCATCGTTTCCAAGATCAGGTTTCTTCATCCCGCTTGTAGCCATACGGGCATGAGAAAAGAGAAAGTGTAATCGACGCCGGTTGATGGTATAGATAGTTTCATCATGGGTAAATTCACAGTAGCAGAGTTTTGCGTTGGTGGTGGCGGTCAAGCCCTCGGCCTAGAGGCGGCTGGGTTTGATTGCGTTGCGGCAGTCGAGATTGATTCAGATTGTTGCACAACACTCCGCCTCAATCGTCCACAGTGGAACGTACTCCATGAAGATATGCGACAGATCGATGGCAACAGATGGCGGGATGTTGACCTATTTGCAGCGGGTGTTCCTTGCCCCCCATTCTCCATCGCTGGCAAGCAACTTGGTACAGATGATGACCGTGATCTTTTCCCCGAAGCCATCAGGATCATTGGCGAAATGAAGCCCAAAGCCGTTATGTTAGAGAATGTACCGGGCTTTGCTGCTGCCAAGTTTGCAGATTATCGTGACAAATTGCGAATCCAATTGCTGAACCTTGGGTATGAATCTGATTGGCGAGTCTTGCAGGCCGCCGACTACGACGTCCCGCAACTCCGCCCTCGATTCATTCTCGTCGCAATGCCAGAAAAGAAGATGTCGTATTTTGATTGGCCTCAACCTGTTGCTAAGCAGCGCACTGTTGGCAATACCCTTGAGGACTTAATGGCTCAAGGGGGATGGAAAGGCGCTGATCGTTGGGTGGCAAATGCACAGGCAATCGCCCCAACGATTGTCGGAGGTTCTAAGAAGCACGGTGGCCCTGATCTCGGCCCAACCCGAGCCCGAAAGCAATGGCGAGAATTAGGTGTTGATGGTTTGGGAATTGCAAATGAACCGCCGACTCCCGACTTTCCTGTTGATAGCTTTCCCCGTTTGACGGTGCGCATGGTGGCTAGAGTTCAAGGGTTTCCCGATTTTTGGAAGTTTAGCGGAAAAAAGACTGCCGCTTACAGGCAAGTTGGCAACGCTTTCCCGCCTCCGGTTGCGTCTGCTGTCGGTTTGGCGATTGCAAGAGCGTTTGTGGGCAAGTACCCAACGCAGAATTTACGCAGAGCCATTCAATGGAAACTCTTGGAGCAAAGAGTTCCATACTGTTGATAATTGAAACCCTGAGGTGTCTATGGGAACGATTGGTTCAAAGGAGAAGATTAGACGATTTCTGTTGGCCAACATAGGACGCGTGATCGAATCACACGAACTACAGGAAGCTGCAGACGGAGCGGTACAGTACAGCCGACGACTCCGCGAATTACGGGATGAAGAAGGTTGGCCGATCCTGTCGCATAATGACAGTTCTGAGTTGAAGCCAGGACAGTACATGCTAAAGGATGAACCTGTCCACAAAGAGAGACCTCAGTTTGCCCGGGCCATCTCGGCAAAACTTCGAGCCGAAGTGCTCGATAGAAATGGCTTCACATGCCAGATGTGCGGATTAACTCCGGGTGAGACAGATCCAGCCACAGGAAGATCTGTGCGCCTACATATTGGGCATATCAAAGACAAATCACTCGGTGGAAAGGATGAGCTTTCCAACCTCCGGACCTTATGCTCGACCTGCAATCAGGGAGCCAAGAACATCACATCCGAGAAGCCCAGTTCCATATGGCTATTGTCACAGGTCCGTCGTGCAGGTAGAGACGAACAGAAGGCCCTCTATGAATGGCTCAAGACTAAATTCTCTACGGCAAAACGGCGTATGTGAACGACGAAGAAGCCACCAGCACGTCGGTGAAGACCGTCACACAGGACGATCACAACGGCACGGGTTCTGTGGATGGTGACATGGACCTTGTGGCAGAAAATTTCAAGAAGGATGTCGTGATTTTCGGAGTCACCGGCACGTTTGAGGGTGACAGCGGCGGCGCAATTACTGTGCCGAAGACGGGCCAGGCAATGAGCTTTCAGACGGGGGGCGATGGCGACGTGGAAATGGGCGTGGCATGGCCAGACCCGCGGTTTACGGATCATGGTGATAGAACGGTACCGACTTTGATACAGGCCCAGCGATACAGGTCGGAGCGGTTGCCCTTTCAGAACCACCCCCCTTTTTGCAGGGGCCTGCTCTGCCTATGATTTAGCAAGCGTGTGGAGAAAAAGGACTGTTCACGTAGAGAGGGATTTGGATAATGGGCAAACAGTTAGGAAACAGAAGGACGACATGCGTATATTGATCATTGGCGGGGGGCAGACCGGCTCCCACCTGGCGGATAAATTTTGTGACGACGATCACGACGTCGTGGTGATTGATTCCGACGAGGAGGCGCTGGCCGAGTTGGACGCGCACCTGGATTTGATGACCGTGCCCGGCAATGGGGCGGACCCGGCAGTGCTGGAGGAAGCCGACATCGAGCGGGCAGACCTGGTGGTGGCCGTGACCGACCGCGACGACACCAACATCCTGGCGTGTATCTTTGCCCGGGCACGCGGGGTTGCCCGCACCGTGGCGCGGGTCTCTTCGTCGGCCTATTCCACCAGTCGCCACATCCCCTTCGAGCGCCTGGGGGTGGACCTGCTGGTGAACCAGTACGACGAATATGCCCGCGATCTCTTTAATGTCTTGCGCCTGCCCGGCTCGATCGAAGTTGCCGACTTGCTTGACAACCGCGTGATGGTGGTGGGCATGTCTGTCCATATGGATAGTCCGCTGCTCGGCCAAGCACTCAAACACTTTACCGACAAATCCTGGCTACAGCGTATCCGCTTCATGGCCGTGGTGCGTGGCGATACCGTCATGACCCCCCACGGCGAGACCACCTTTCTAGTGGGCGACGATGTCTATTTCGTGGGCGAGCCCGACGCCATCACCGACTTCATGGCCTGGGCTTGGCCCGAGCACAAGCGCTTCCAGCGTGTTGTCATCGCCGGCGGCGGCGAGCTAGGCCTGCAACTGGCGCGAATGCTCGAGCGCACCCGCATGCAGATTGTGCTCATTGAGCAGGACGAGGACCGCGCCGACTTCTGTTCGTCCGAACTGAATCGCACCCTGGTGATCAAGGGCGATGCGCTTGACCAGCAGACGCTGGCGGGGGTGGGGGAGCCCGACGATATGGCCTATGTCGCCGCCACCGGCAGCGACGAGCATAACATTATCGGTTGCCTTGTGGCCGAGAAGTGTGGTGCGCGCTTCACGGCCGCGCAGGTGGGCAAGAAAGAATATATCGGCATTGTCAACCAGTTGCGCCTTCTCGACCGGATTGTGGACCCGCACTTGGCCATGATCAATTCGATCCTGCATTTTGTGCGTGGCAAGAACGTGCAAGCCGCGGCGATTCTTGCCCGCCTCCCGGGCGAGTTGCTCGAGCTGAAGCTCTCGCCGACGCACAAGTGGGCGGGGCGGGCGATCAAGGAGCTGTCCATCCCGCTTGGTGCCATCATTGTCACGACTCTACGCGGCAAGCAGAGTCGCGTTGCCCTGGGCGATCTGGTATTGATGGCCGGTGACCGCGTGGTGGTGTATTGTCTGCCAGCGGCGATGGCTAAAATGGAAGCGCTCTTCGCCACCTAGGCAGAACGGCTGGGCAGCCGTCTCATGCCTTCCCTTCCTTTCCTATCCACCGGGTAAACTACCGCTTCCGCTATTTTCTCTGTGAACCGCTGTGCCCTCTGTGGTTTAATCTGGAGGTGGATCGGCTATGGACCAATAAGAATTCTAAACACGATGAACAGGATTTTCAGGATTGAAAACAGGCCGACAAAGCAGTTTGATCCGACTGATCCGACCAATCTGAATACCCCCCAACTTCCCCGCCATGCCCACCCCTGTATATTGAACATTGGACATTGAATATTGATCATTGGATATTGAACATTGAATATCGTCTTCCCCTCATCCCCTCACCCCTAACCCCCCTCCTCATCCCCTCCCATGAACTTTAAATGTGTCTTTCATGTGATCGCATGGCTGCTGGCGGTGGTGGGCGGGCTGATGGGCCTCTGCGGGGTTGTGTCGTACGCGCACGGCGAACCGACGGCGGCCTGGCAGGCGCTAGCCATGTCTGCGGCCGGGACTCTGGCGGCCGCGGCGGTGCTGTGGGTGCTGACCCGCAACAAACGTGAGCTGACGCGCCGCGACGGCCTGGGGGTGGTGGCCTTCGGTTGGCTGCTGGCCGGCATTGCCGGCGCAACCCCGTTTTATCTCTCCGGCGCGGTGCCCACCCCGGTGGCGGCGCTCTTCGAGACCCTTTCGGGCATGACCACCACCGGTGCCAGCGTGCTCGGCCATCTGGAGGCCCTGCCCAAGGGGTTGTTGTTGTGGCGCGCGCTGACGCAATTCATCGGCGGCATGGGCGTGCTGATCCTGGTGGTGGCGGTATTGCCGCTGGTGGGCGTGGGCGGCATGCAGCTCTATCGCGCCGAGATGCCCGGGCCCTCGAAAGACCGTATCGAGCCGCGCATGGCCTCTACCGCCAAGATGCTCTGGGGCGTCTATATGCTGTTGACCGCGGTGCTGCTGCTGCTGCTGCGCATTCTGGGCATGAGCGGGTTCGATGCGCTTTGCCATGCGCTGACCACAATGGCCACCGGCGGCTTTTCGACCCACACCGCCAGCATCGCCGCCTTTGACAGCGTGGCGATCGAAGGCGTGCTGATGGTCTTCATGCTGCTCGCGGGCATCAATTTCTCGCTGCACTATCGCGCCCTGCGTGGGGAAGTCGCCCCCTGGTGGCGCGATAGCGAAATCCGCTTTTTTCTAGGCGTTTTTGCCGGTGCGACGCTGCTGGGCACGCTACTGCTGCACCAGGCCCGCGCAGCGGACGGCTGGGCCCCCGCCCTGCGCGAGGTTGCCTTTACCTGTTCGAGCATCATGACCACCACCGGCTTTGTCACCGGCGACTACGACCAATGGCCCGTCGCCGCCAAGGCCATCCTGGTGCTATTGATGTTCATGGGCGGCTGCGCGGGATCGACCGCCGGGGCGATCAAGGCCGGACGCATTCAGGTGATGCTCAAGACGGTCACCCGCGAGGTGCGACTGTTCATGCAGCCCCAGGCCGTGATCCCGGTACGCATGGGCCGCAAGCTTCTCGACGACAACATTCTGCTATCGATTCTCTCCTTCGTCTCGCTGTATCTGTTTGTGATGCTGGTGGGGGTGGTCGTGATGATCCCGCTGACGCCCAATATCCAGACCGCGGTGGCCTCGGTCATCACCTGCATGGGCAACGTCGGCCCGGGCTTTGCGGCCGTGGGGCCCACGTGCAATTTTGCGGCGATCCCGGAACTGGGCAAGGCGATCCTGACGCTGCTGATGCTGGTGGGGCGCCTGGAGCTGTATACGGTGCTGGCGATTGTCATGCCGGCGTTCTGGCGCAAATGAAAGACCCCGCCACGCGCTTCCCCACGCTCGCGTCGAATGCGGCGCTGGCGGATGTGCAGGTGCGCCTGACGCTGGCGATGGGATTGGTGCCGATGGGCCTGGCGCTGCTGCTAATGGCGGCCATGGTGCCCGACCTGCCGCCGCCGGGCCTATGGATCGGCACGGGCCTCACCCTCGGCGGCATGGGGCTGATGTGGTGCCTGTGGCGGCGCTCGGGGCACACCTATCGGCGCGGCTATTCCACTGTCCATTTCCTGGTGCGCTATCTATTCATCATCCTCTGTCCGTTGCTGCTGTGGACAGTCTTTGATGCGGTGGTGCTCGAGTTGGCCGGCTGGTTGCCGCCGTTGCTGATTGCTGCGCTGCTGCTGCTCTATCCGCTCGGACGCCTCTTGCAGGAACGCGTCGACCCCGATCCCACCCGGACCCCCGGGATCGAGCTGGCCCGCGTCGCCTGCCGCCAACTCCAAATCGGATTGGGGGCCATCGCGTTCGCCGGGCTGCTGACCGGGGCGGTCCTCGATGCCGGGCGCAACATCCCCACCGATGATCCCACCCCACTGCTGCTGCTGATCTGGTTGATGACGTTGTTGGTCTTGCTGGGTGGTCTTGTCCTCACGGTTGCCCAGGCCCAGCACCTCTACGGACGTTCCGCGCCCCCGCCGACCCTCGACGATCCGCCGCCGCCAACCGCCACGCCCAAAAAACCGCTACGCTTCGGCTCGGACCGGTTTTAACGCAAACGAGGCAAACGAGGCGAAGGCTCCAATTATCGGCTTTCTTTCAATGGGGGCGTCGGTGTATCCTTACATGCATGGCCAACGAAATTCCAGGTGATGATGCGCGGGTAGAAACTGACTTAATCGCGGCGGGTCAGCATTTGCGGCTCGTCCGGCGCAAGGGCTGGGAATTCGTCGAGCGGCCCCGGATTACGGGAATTGTGGTGATAGTGGGGACCACCCGGCATGGGGGACTGGTGCTGGTGACCCAGTGGCGCGAGCCGGTCGGGGCCTATGTCGTGGAATGGCCGGCGGGACTCGCCGGCGATATCCCAGGGCACGAAACAGAAGCCCTTGAAGCAGCCGCGCGGCGTGAATTGTTGGAAGAAACCGGGTTTAAGGCTGGGACGATGGAAGCCGTCATGTCCGGACCGCCAAACCCCGGCATCTCGAACGAAATCGTGACCTTTTTCCGGGCCCGCAGCATGGTGCGCACCGGCTATGGCGGCGGACGGGGGGCCGAACGCATTCGGACCCACGTCGTGCCGATTTCTTGGCTGTTCGAGTGGCTCGTGAAAATGCAATCGCGAGGATTCAAGGTGGACCCCAAGGTGCTGACCGGCGCGTATTTGTTGCGGAAGGAAATGGAAGAGTGGATGCATGATTGAGAGCGACAAGCCTGCTGCTGCTGAGGCCTCTCGATCGACCGGGGAAATGACCGTTTATGTCGTGCCCGAGGGCCAGCGGGTATCCGTGGGAGCGCCCAGCCTGGTAGCGCTGCCCAATGGCAAGTTGCTGGCGGCGTTTGATCAGAGCGGGCCAGATGTGAAGGGGTTATCGGGCAAAAAGGGGCAGGATGTCCGCCGGGGGCGTTGGGTGCAGGGCCGGGTCATGATGTCGAGCGATGCCGGGGCGACATGGACGTTGTCGGCGACCTATCCGTTTCGCGATGCCAGTTTGTTCCGCGATGGGGGCGACCTGTATGTCCTGGGCGAGTTGTCGGGGGGATTGTGTTTGATGCGCTCCCCAGATGGGGGGGGGAGTTGGTCAGCGCCCATTGACCTGAGCAACGACCTGCCGGTTGTGTGCTCGCCAACCACCGTGGTGCCCTGCGGCGACTGGTGGCATGTGCCCTGTCTGGTGCCTGCGGGTAGTGACCGGGCGGGCCTAGTGGTGTGGCGTGCGGCGCGGGGCGCCAGCCTGATGAACCGCAAGGCGTGGACAGCAGGGCCGGTATCGCCGCCGCTGGCGGACTGGGTGCCGTCAGAGCCGGGAGCGTGCGGCGTGCCGTGGCCAGGGGCCACACCCAAGTGGCGTCATCCACGGATGATACCCGAGGTGGACGGGGATCATCCGTGGCATGTCGGCGGTCAATTACAACTGTTGTCCCCCGCGGGATGTGGCCGCGAACATTGGGCGGTGCGGGTCGGCGTGGCAGAGGACGGTCGCATGGCACCGCAGATGCTCGAAGGGGACACCCCTTGGCTGTGGATGCCGCTGCCCGGTGGACACGCCAAGTTTGATCTGATCCGCGATGAGACGACCGGGCGGTATTGGGTGGCCGGCAGCCGTGGTCAGACGCATCTGGCGGTGGGGCGCGCGGCGGGCCATGAAAAGGGGAGGCACCGCCTCGGGGTGTGGTCGTCGGCCAACCTGGCGGAGTGGACGTTGGTGGCGGAGCCGGTCCAGGGGGGGGAGGGGCCAGGCGGTATTCGTTGCGATCCTTCCTTGGCAATTGTCGGTGGGGATTTGGTTCTGGTTTATCGGGCAGGAGGTCCGCAAAGCCGCCGAGCGCGAGAAACGTCACAGGTGCTGTGCAGCCGGGTGGAGCAATTCCGGAATCTGCTTGGAGGGAGGTAAAAGGGCATTGGGGTCAGCCCTTGAATCTTGAATTTCAAGATTCAAGATTCAAGGGCTGACCCCAACGCTTGAGGCTGGTAGAGTTGGGGTTTAACTTGATGTTTTGTGCTTAGTTGTAGGAAAGGATGATCCATGCAAGACCATGTTGATATCGCCATTGTGGGCGCGGGCAGCGCGGGCCTCTCCGCGCTGCGCCAAGTTAAAACATTTACGGATAACTATCTCCTGATTGATCCCGGACCGCTGGGCACGACCTGTGCGCGGGTGGGCTGTATGCCCTCGAAGGTGCTGATTCATATTGCGAACGCTTATTACCGCCGGCATACATTCACCGATATGGGCCTTGCCGGTGCCGAGCATCTTCGCTGCGACATCCCCGCCGCCTTGCGCCATGTGCGTATGCGTCGTGATCGGTTCACCGCCGGAATGATCGCGGCAACGCGCGAGTTGGCAGGAGACCGGCTGATTGAGGGAAAGGCGGTCCTCGTGGGTCCTCAACGCCTTCGCATCGGCGACCGTCACGTGAAGGCGGACCGAATCATCCTCGCTCCCGGCGCAAGCCCTTTTGTTCCCGCGGATTGGCACCCGTTTGCCGAGCACATTCTGACCAGTTCGACAATGTTTGAGCAGGAAACGCTTCCCGAACGCGTGGCCGTTATCGGGTTGGGTGCCATTGGGCTTGAGCTTGGACAGGCCTTGAGTCGCCTGGGTATCCAGGTGGCCGGATTCGATCTGGCGAGCGAGATCGGCGGCTTGAGCGATCCGAGCGTCAGCGCAGTTGCCCAGGAGATCATGGCAAAGGAGTTTCCCCTGCATACCGGCGTATCGGCGACGATCACGGCGGCGGACAACGGATTGGATGTGCGGGCGGGAGGCACGACCGTAACGGTGGATACAATCATTGCCGCGGCGGGCAGTCGACCCAATCTTGATGGCCTGGGGCTGGAAACGCTGGGTGTTGAGCTGGACGAACAGGGCCTGCCGTCGGTCGATCCGCGCACGTTGCAGATTGGGTCTCTTCCGGTTTATCTCGCCGGCGATGCCAACGGGTATGCCCCGCTCCTGCATGAGGCGCTGGATGAAGGCTTTATCGCAGGCCGTCACAGCTTCCAAGCGGATGGAGTGCCCGCTTCTTACTGCCGCCGCCCACCGCTGCGTATCGTGTTCAGCGTTCCCCAATGCGCGGTTGTGGGGCAATCCTATGCAGATCTGCGGGATACGAATATCGCGATCGGACAGATTGACTTCACGGAACAGTCGCGCGCTATTGTCGAGGGGCGCAATGCAGGCCTGTTGCGGCTCTATGTCGAGGCCACATCGGGACGCATTCTCGGCGCGGAGATGGCCGCGCCGGGTGCCGAGCATCTGGCACATCAGTTGGCGACATGCATTCATGCGGAGATGACCGTGAAAGAGGCCCTGCGCTTGCCCTTTTACCATCCCACGCTCGAAGAGGGGCTCCGTACAGCTCTACGCCACGCCGGCTCGCAATTAACAGAAGGCCCCAGCCCCGACGGGCTCCATCTCTGTGAAAGCGGCCCGGAGTCCGCCCTGCAATAAGTCACACCACCCAATTGGGGTCAGCCCTTAAAATATAACTAACGGAGCGATTAGTTATATTTTAAGGGCTGACCCTGATTTTGGGTGGTTGGAAATAGGATGGCTTTTGGGTAGGAGGGACTGGTAGGGTTACGGATTGGAAAGAGTTCGTTGGAGAATTGCCATGCATGAAATACTGGACATATTGAAAAAGAACGCGCGCACGAGTGTGGAGGACATCGGCAAGATGTTGCGTCTTTCGCCGGAGGATGTGGCCACCCAGATTGAGACCTATGAGCAGTCGGGGACGATTCGTGGTTACCGGGCCCTGGTGAATGAGGATGATTTGCCTGGGGACCGGGTTACGTCCGTGATTGAAGTGAAGGTGCAGCCGGAGCGCGAGGGCGGATTTGACCGGATCGCGCGACGGATCAGCGGGTTCCCCGAGGTGAAAAACATGTATTTGATGTCGGGCAAGTACGATCTGCTGTTGTTTGTGGAAGGCGACACGCTGCGGGAAGTAGCGACATTCGTCAGCGAGCGCTTATCGACCCTGGATGGGGTGCTCTCAACCGGAACGCATTTCATGTTGAAAACCTACAAGCAAGATGGCGTGCTGATGGATGGCGAGAAGGTGGATGAACGCTTGCCGGTCAGTCCGTAAGCAGACGTGAGAGAGGGCAAGATGAGCAATACCAGCTATGTGGCCGCGCACGTTAAGGCGCTGCCGTTTTCGGGCATTCGCAAATTTTTCGACATTGTGGCGTCGCGCCAGGACGTGATTTCGCTGGGGGTGGGCGAGCCGGACTTCGACACGCCGTGGACGGTACGCGAGGCCGCCGTATTTTCGCTGGAGCGCGGGGCGACGCACTACACGTCGAACCGGGGCGATCCGGTCTTGCGCCAGGCGATTGCGCGCTATGTCGCCCGCCAATTTGGTGCGGAATATGACTGGGATCAGGAAATCCTGGTGACGGTGGGGGTCAGCGAGGCGATCGACATTGCTCTGCGCACGGTTCTGAATCCGGGCGACGAGGTGATCTATCACGAGCCGTGCTTTGTGAGCTATCGCCCGAGCATCATCATGGCGGGCGGGGTGCCGGTATGCGTGGAAACGCGCCGCGAGGATCAATTTCGGTTGACGCGCGAAATGCTGGAGAAGGCGGTGACCTCGAAAACGCGGGTGCTGATGCTGAACTTTCCGTGCAATCCGACTGGCGCGGTATTGAGCCGGACGGACGTTGAGGACATCGCCGATTTCTGCATGACGCATGACCTGCTGCTGCTGACGGACGAAATTTATGCTGAGCTGACGTACGATGCGAAGCATGTCAGCTTCATTTCGATCCCAGGGATGAAGAAGCGGACTATTTTTATGCATGGGATGTCGAAGGCGTGGGCGATGACGGGGTTTCGCATTGGCTATGCCTGTGCGCCGGCAGATGTGTCCGAGAACATGATGAAGCTGCACCAGTACGCGATCATGAGCGCGCCGACGACGGGGCAAAAGGCGGCGGCGGAAGCGCTGGAACGCGGAGATGCCGCGGTGGCGGAGATGCTCGCGGAGTACAATCGGCGGCGGAACTACCTGATTACGTCGTTTGCAGAGATGGACATTCCATGCCACACCCCGGCCGGCGCGTTCTATGCGTTCCCGTATATCGGCGATCTGGGGATATCGTCGGAAGACTTTGCCATGCGGTTTCTCGAGGAGCACAATGTCGCGGTGGTGCCTGGCGAGGCCTTTGGGCAGAGCGGCACCGGATTTTTGCGCTGCGCCTATGCCACCCGCATGGACAACATTCGCGAAGCGATGGCCCGCATGGCCCAATTCGTGGCCCGTTTACGCGAAGAAAAGGGATAAGATCATGCCCCGGCTGTCAGGTCAGGACGGCTGGACTGGCGGTGTCTGCACCAAAGAGGCCCAACGTTGGGGGGAGGCAACGGGTCTCGGCGGGCGCGAGCAGGACCCATCAGGATAGTGGCACATGGCGTATAAGGTCACCCTACGCAAGAGCGGGGAAACGGCCGGGGCGATTCCGGTTGCTCAACCCTATACGTATCCCGCGGATTTATTTCTCGGAACGTCGGGAACGAGCGAGTCGGGGTGGACGTGTGTCAGAACCCGCCCGCGATGGGAAAAGAAATTTGCTGTCTGGCTGCAAGAGCAAGGGTGGCCCCATTTTCTACCGGTATTTTCCCATGAGACAGTAAGCGGTCGCAAGCGGCGGGTCAGCGAAAAGCCATTATTTCCCGGCTATGTGTTTGTGGCGGGCCAGGTGGGGAAGAAAGACTTTTCGGCCACCGGTTGCGTGGCCTATGTGCTGGCACCGCGGGGGAAGGCTGAAGCGCAGCAGTTGCACCGTGAGTTGACCGGGATTTGGCGGGGCTTGACCCAGGGGGCGTATGTCACGCCGGTGCACAATCTGGCCGCGGGCGAAAGGTGCCGGATACGCGAGGGCCCCCTGCAAGGCGTGGAGGCGCGCTTTGAGCGGCTCGGTCGGCAGGGGCGATTGATTTTGCATGTGGAGATGATGGGGGGGGGGATTGCGGTGGAAATTCCGCAGGGCGGCGGGGAAGTGGTCTCGTAGCCGGCCGTAGCGGGTCCATGACGGGCATTGACATTGTTTAATCGAGGGAGGAATATGAGCCCCAAGGCATTGCAGATTCGTGTCGTGCGGCAT
>JAQUJC010000083.1 GCA_028681135.1 Kiritimatiellia bacterium
GGCTTCCACGAATAGCTTGTTTCCCGCCCCAGGCAATGAGTTCCTTACCTCAAATAACATATGTACATATGTCTATATGATGCAGTTTTTTCGGTTGGGGCGGGGGGGGGGGTTAGTCGGGGGGGGGCGGGGGCGGGAATTCCAGAATGAAGGTGCAGCCCGCGCCGGGGGCGGTTTCGACACGGGCGCTGCCATCGTGCGCTTCGACAATTTGCTGGACAATGGGCAGGCCAAGCCCGCTGCCGCCCGAGGCGCGTGAGCGGCTTTTGTCGGTGCGGTAAAAGCGGTCGAAAATCTGCTGAGCATCCTCCGGCTTGAGCCCGGGGCCGCGGTCCGTGACGGAGATTTCAAGCGAGCCGCTGGGCAGCAGTCGGGCCCGAATATCAACCGGGCCTTCCAGGGCGTAGAGGATCGCATTTTTGACGAGGTTGACGACGGCTTCCTCGATCAAGCCGCTGTTCAGGGACCAGATCAAGCTATCGGGCACGCGCGTTTCGATGGCGATGTTGGCGGCATGGGCCCATTCCCGGCAGGTGGCGGCGGCGTCATTGAGAACGCTGGCCACTGGGACCGGCGCACGGGGAATGCCGTGGAGGCCCGCCTCATTGCGCAGCCACGCCAACCGCAGCAGATCGTCCACAATGCGAATGATACGCTTGGTGTGGCGCTCGATGGTGCGCAAAGAGCGTTCGCGAAATGTCGCATCCATATCGCGGTGGCTCAGCAAGGTTTCCGTGTAGCCCAGGATCAGGGTGAGCGGTGTTTTGAGTTCATGCGAGACATTGGTGGCGTATTTCTCGCCGGCGGCTTCGAGGCGTCGAAGGTGGGTCACATCGTGTATGACAAACAGCAGGTGGGGGGGGGCATGCGGGTCCGTAGAGAGGGGGGCACCCGATACCCGGCAAGGATCGTCAACACCCGGCAACAGGATATCGTCTGCGCGGCGCAGCCCGGTTTCGCGGATGGTGGCGACCAGGTGAATCAGCTCTTCACAGCCATCGAGATCGGATAGGCGTGTCGGTGAGAGAGGGGGCGTCGACCGGCCTAGCATCTGGGTGGCGGCGGAGTTTGCGCGCAGAATGCTGTCGGTGCCGTCGAGCAGCACGATGCCATCTTGCAGGAGCTCAAACAGGGCATCAAACAGTTCGCGGTCCTTGGCAATTTCACGCACGGCAGCGACCACGTAGCGCCGCGTCCAGGCCTCAAAAGTATCCGTGGAAAGGACGGGCAAGGCGTCTTGGTCCAAGTCGGTTTCCTTCAATAGGTCTTGGATGTGGCGGCGGGTCCGCCACTGATATAGCAGCAGGGTGGAGATCAGCATGCCGATCAGCAGGATGGAGACGATCCAGAGGTCAATGGCATCGAGCCAAAACCGTGGCAGAGCGGCCTGGAGCAGAAGAACACCGGCATCGGCCTGGTCCGGGGACAGTGGCAGGACGTGATAGGATTTAAGCTGTAGGCCGTGCCGAATACACAGGCAGAGGGGGGGGGGGGAGGCAACGCGGGCCTGCTCGATGGCCTCGCAGATGGCGGGCGGTAAGTCCTCAAATAGCGGGGGGGTGATGCTCCAGCGCAGATGTCCATCGGGCGCAATCCATGAAACATTCCAGCCGGGAGCGGCCCATTGGTCCAGACGCGCCTGGTCGAGCCATTGCCGAAAGGACTCCGGCGTATGGCGGGGATAGCTGATGACGAGCAGGTGCTGGAGAGTGCTTAGCCGCGTGTGAACCACAGCCGTGTTGTGACGATGGCGGGGCAGGTGGAATAGGCCAAAAACCACCAGGATCACCGTGGCGACCCCGATGGTATAGTGCAGCAAAAAGGTTCGCGAGGAAAACGTGCGCGTCACAAACTCAGACTTCCTTGAAGCGATACCCGATGCCACGCACCGTCTCGATCCAATCACCAAAACGACCTAACTTTTTACGCAAATTGACCATTTGGACATCTACGATGCGCTTGGTGACGACATAGGATTCGCCGTGGATATGATTGACGATATGCTCTCGGGAGTAGGCGTAACCGGGATTGGCCGCGAGGATTTGCAAGATTCGGAATTCTGTACAGGTCAGAGAGACCTCTTTGCCTTTGATTTCAACCTTGTGGCGGTGCGCATCAATAGTCAGTGGCCCAATGTGAATAAGGGGCGCCACGTCGGTGTCTGTCGTGTCCGGATCCGGTCGGCGCAGGGCGGTATGGATGCGGGCAACGAGTACGCGGGGGCTGAAGGGCTTGGTGACATAGTCGATGGCCCCCATTTCAAGCCCGGCGATGATGTCGGCTTCGCTGTCCTTGGCCGTCAGCATGATGATCGGGATGTCGCTGGTTTCGGGGGTGGCCTTCAGTCGGCGGCAGATGTCGGTGCCGCTGATATCGGGCAGCATCAGGTCCAGCAGGATCAAGTCGGGGGAGTCGGCGGATAACGCCTGGAGAGCGTCTTGCCCGGTGCCGACGGCAGTGACGGCGTATCCTTCGTGCTCCAGGTGGAATTTGAGCAATTCCTGAATGTCGCGTTCATCTTCAACCAGCAGAATGCGCTCACTATTCATATCAGCATCCTTTTCCATCGCGGAACAGCGTGATTAGAGTTGTGGTCGTTTAGTAACGGTCTCCTACGGTCATGAGACTAGCGGTTTTTCCTGGAGCGGTCAAGGGGGGTTCATTCCCTATCGTTTCCTACGGATGCGGGACGGATGCGCTCCTGCGCTACTGCGGATTGGGAAAATAGCGCGCGATAGCACGAAGAGCCTGGCGGGCTTTATCGCCGCAGGCGGGTTCCGCCCCGTCGCAGGGCATCGGCGCGAGGCGAGCGGGGATGTCGCGGAAGAGTTCTCTGATGTCGCGTGCAGAAGCGCCGCGGGCAAACGCCAAGCCCGCGGCGAGGGCCGGGGCCGCCTTGGTGGCGAGGCCGCATTCGGCTGCCAACCGGTCATGTTTGTGGCTCAGGTGGACTTGCGCCAGCAGGGAAAATACCAGTGCGGGCAGGATGGTCTCGCCGTGATCGGCATAGAATCGGCGATAGGGCAGGCCGAGAAACAGGCCCTGGTTGCCGGAGCCGGTGATGGTCATGACCGGATGCGAATAGCCGGTCATGCGCCCGATGACCCGGCGCACCACCTGCTCTTCCAGAGGATAGCCTTTTTCGGCTGGCACTTGGCGGGTGATAAAGTCCAGCGCCAGTGCTTCCAATGCCGGATGCCGGGCACGGGCCAGGGTGAAAATGTCGTTGAGCCGGGGGGGCGGGGGCCACTGCTGGTGGGGAGGGGTGCGGTCGCGGCCACGCACCACCAGGCGCTCAATATGATCATGGCGGCTGCGCAGTAATACGTTTGTTTCGGGGGTCAGGCGAAGATGAACGTACAACCCATTCCGGCGCACGGGGACCGTCCGCAGCCAGGCGTCATTCTCCATGTAAGAGCGCGCCACCGTCAGGTCAAAATCGGAGAAGACATTAAAGTCGTTGGCGCGGGAGGCGAGCCCCGCCGCCGCCGCCGCAAGGACGCCGGAAACCTTCAGATGCGGCACAACAGCGGTCGAGGCATTTCGAAACGCATCGCGGGAAATGTGAAGCGTGGCCTGGATTCGACTGGGGGCGGGCCGATGGCGCAGATGGCGCACCAAGGTGCGGAAGGCATAGGCAATGGCGGCGGGTTCGGTGCAGCCGGCCACCGGTACGATTTCACCTTTCAACAGGCGGATGGCATTTTCTGGAGTCATCGGCGCCAGCCTCTCCGGTGGCGGCAGGGACAGTCACTCGGGCAGATACCGGCGCGACCGGGTCCTGCTTGAACGGGCCCCCCTTCCAGGCGCAGGGATTTGCCGTGGATGAGAGCATCGGCAATTTTGCCGCGGGCGGTGGTCAGGGTGCGGGCAAAAGCGGAGCGCGAAATCGCCATTTTCTCAGCGGCCGCTTCCTGGTATAGGCCATTGAGATCGGCCAGCCGCAGCGCTTCCAGTTCGTCCAGGCTCAGAATGGTCTCTTTGAGGGCAGCACGGGGGGTGCCCACAGGTTTGAAGACATTCACCTGGGGCACAAACGCAATCTTGCGGGGCTGTAGGGGCCGAGCCATGGAAAGGAGCATATACCCACAACGGCAGTGGCGTCAATCCGGGCTTTCCATTTTACGTCTCATGATCGTGGGGGTGGGGCGCGGGTGATGAGTGGTGGTGGCTGCTGCATCCTAGGGGGATATCGGAGCCCGGGGCGAAGATCAGGGGGAAGATAATATCGCTGGTGCAGCAGGGCACCCAGACGGACAGAAAGAGGAACAAAGCAATCGGCGCAAAGAGCCAGCCGATCGGTGCGCCTCCCAGCGCGATGGCGATGTGAAACAGCGATGCCCCCATGCTGATCAGGACATGCAGGCCATGCGGTACCCGGGTGGTGGCGCACCAGGTCCCCAGGGCAATGCCGGCAAAGGCGAGGGGGTTGACCAGCCACCACTCCTCAATGAATCCCAGGTGCAGCCCCCGGTTGGGCAGGCCCATGAGCCATTCGCCCAGATAGGGGATAAGGCAGTCGCTGAGCGTGCCGATGCCGACAGCGCCCAGGTAGCCAATCAACAGAATGCGCCAGAATCCCCGCCCCCCCGCACGCCGAAAGGTGGCAATGGTGGCGTGGCCGCTCAACAGCACATGCAGCGGGTGCAGAATGGCAAAGAAGCGTTCTGTTGTCGCTAATGGCATCTTGCCCCAGGACAGGCCGGCCAGCAGCAGGATGCCGCCCAGGGTCCCCAGGGCCGTAAATGGAGCATGGGAACGTAACTCGTGCAGAATGATTGCTTTTTTCATTGAGAGTCCTCACCGCCCAGTCGACCGGCTTTGACCACCAGGCTGCCAACGGGCTCGCCTACGCGGTCGGCGACCAACTGGCACTTCACCGTAAACAGAAAATAGATGTTCTTGTTGACCTCTGAGAGCGTTTCGTAGTTGCCCTGGCCCTTGGCGATGATCAGGTCGGCGCGCTCAAACCACGCCTGGAAGTCTGCGGAACAGTCGTCCAGAATGGTGCCGGGCGCATCCGACCCGTTATCAAAAACAGGCGCGAGTTCCGGCAGGCCAGCGGATTCGGCATCGACGATCGTCGCATCATTGAGCACAGGCGAACCGCGCATGAAGACCGTAATCTTTTCCGTCGGGAGACGCTCGATCAAGAGGCGGTCGAAGTAAATTTCTCCGGCATTATCGGCGAGGAACAGGATCGAGTGCGCGCGTTCGGCGGCGAGGAATAATCCCTCCAGATCGCCACGCAGGGGGTGGCTCCAAATGGTCTCCAGATGGGCGGGCAATTCCTCGGCGGCAATTTGTGTTTTGGCACCGACATCGAGCAGGTTGCCCCCGATGGCCACCCGGACAGCGGCTTCACGCGGGTCGGGATGGGTGTCGATGCGCTGGCGCATGGCCGGGACCAGTTCAAGCGCGATAGCGTTCATGCGGTCTTTGATGGCGCGGTAGGGATCGGGATTGTTCAATTCCTGGCGGATGGAGCGATGGAGACGCTGGGCCATGGCGGGTGGGGAACCCGACCAATCCCCATCCGCAATTTGATGCAGCAGACGGCGCAGAATGGGTTCACGCTGGGCGGGGTCTTCTACCGCTTCCATCACGGCATCCAGAGCTTGGCGGGCAAAACAGGGGACACAGTCCAATAGGATTTTCATAGGGGGGGCTCCTCAGGTTGTAGGCACCGCATGTGACACAGCGCTTTGGTGACGCGTTGGATATAGCCGCGGCGTAGTTCAATCATGTGGGCGCGTTCCCAAAACAGGACTTCATGGGTGGCCATGATAACCTGTACGCCTCGCGCAACGGCGCGGTCGACCGCCGCGCGCAGCGCCAGAATGTGGTCGAAGTCCTGGCCGGCCTCCGGCTCATCGAAGAGCAGGCAGGTGTGGGGCGTCATGCGCAGGGTGGAAAAGGCCGCCTGCAGGATTTCGCCATGCGACGAAAATAGCGCGCGCACATGCAGTTTCATGTCGGTGGAATTGCGAATGGGGCGGTCGGTGCGTTTGGGGTTCATGCTGTCCGAATCGAAAAAGACGTAGTCGGTCGGGCCCTGCTCGTCCTTCCGGCAGTTTGGGCAGGTGGCGAGGGCCCGCAGAATCGTGCTCTTGCCAGTGCCATTGGGACCGATGAGCAGGTTGAGTCCAGGCTGAAAGCGCAGGCGCTTATAGCGCTTAACGCGCCAGCCGTGGGGGGGGCACAGATGCAGGGTGGTCAACATGCGTCGCGCTCGCCGTAGGGGGGGGGTGTCATTGCGGGGTTATCCGGCATGGGCAATCCCCGCAGTCGAGAGGGTGCGTCTGGCTTGTTGTGCCAGGACGTCACGCATCTCGTTCATGAAGTTATCTGCCGCGGGGTCGCCCGGTAGGTATGCCGCCAGGGTGTCCAAGACCCCGCGCTCCTGTGCCAGGTGGGCCGTTGGGGCATAGTTCAGCGTGTGCATCCAGGATGCCTGCAAGACAAGAAAATCGGCCAGCGAGCGGACGTGGAGGAGGTCGGCTTGCTGATGGGCGCGGATGTCCTGCAAGAGGCGCGGGTTGATTGGGCCGTGCAAATCAATGTGCGGCCACATGGCCGCCAGTTCCTGGAAGCCATCGCGTTCCAGGCCTTCGATGACCACGCGGAAGATGTCCAGTTTGTCCGCGTCGCGAATCAGTTTCAGGTAGGGCAGACTGCTGGCCGCGATCTCCGCCGGAAGCGTTTTGGCATTGTGATGGCGGATGCCGTCCAGGAGGCAGGCTTGGCTGATGGCCGACAGGGAGGCCAGCAGGCCAGCATCGGCGACAATCTCGGTCCCGCGCCACCCGTGGTTGAACGACGTGGCATCATGGTAATGGCCAAACTCGGCAAACTGGGCAAAGCGTCCGACATCATGCAACCAGCCCAAGGCCTCGCCCAGGCGAACTGCGTGCGCAGGCCAATCCAACTGCTGCGCAATCTCGCGGGCATTGGCTGCGACCTGGCGGGTATGGTTTAGCTTCAGCGTCAGTGCCGCCGGTGGGGGGGTGTCCGCCCCATGTATCTGGGTAACATAGGCGTCGACCCAGAGCGGGATCGGATGGAGTTGGTCGGCTGTCATGGTCAAGGGGGCCGTGCGCTCGGTCAGGGGTGATTGCCGATCTGACGCAGCGCCTGGTCAATATCTGCCACCAGGTCATCCTGGGGCTCGATGCCGACAGAGAGGCGGACGCTGTTGGGACGAACGCCGAAGCTGGTGCGCCGCTCGGGGGGCATATAGAGCATGGTCGTGAGAAACGGGATGCAAATCAGCGATTCGGTGGACCCCAGACTGACGGCATGCCGGATGGTCGTTAGCGCCGAGATAAAGCGCTTGGCGTCTTCCTGTGTTTGCCCGACATCAAAGGCCATCATGCCCCCAAAGCCATGGTGCAGTTGCCGGACAGAAATCGCGTGGCCCTCGTCGGTGGGCAGTCCGGGATAGTGCAGGTTGGAAATGCCGGGGCACTGAGCCAGATGGGTGGCGACGGCCATGGCATTGTCAGCCATACGTTCGGCGCGCAGGGGGAAGGTCTTAAGGCCCCGTTCCAGCAGCGAGGCGGAGTAGGCATCGAGCGTTGTGCCAATGGCCTGCCGCGTGAACCACAGCGTGTCGTAGTCTTCCTTCGAGCCGGCGATGGCGCCGGCCATCAGGTCGTTATGACCGCCCAGGGCTTTGGTGGCGCTGTGTACAACGAGGTGCGCGCCCAACTCGAGGGGGTGCTGGTGATAGGGGGTAGCAAAGGTGTTGTCGACGACCAGCCGGGCGCCGACCGTGTCGGCCATTTGTCGCACCTGGGCAATGTCCACCGTCTTGCACAGCGGATTGCTGGGCGTCTCCATGAAAATCATTTGGGTGTTGGGGCGGATGTGGTCAGACAGGGTGCGCCAGTCGGCCGCATTCACCCAGGACACCTCCACGCCGAGGCGCTCGAGGATGAGCGACACCTTGTAATGCGCTCCATAGATATCGTGGAACAGGATCAGGTGCCCCCCGGCGCGCAGATAGGACAGGTAGACCAGGGTGCAGGCGGCCATGCCGGAGGTGCAGACCACACAGTCCTCGGCCTTTTCCAGCGCGGCGATACTTTTTTCGACTGCGCGTACGGTCGGGTTGTCATCGCGGTGGTAGGTATAGCCGTCCACTTCGCCATCGGTGATTTGCCGTAACACCTCGAAGTTGAGGTATTCGTAGTTCACCGCATGGACAATGGGCGTGACCATTGGACGGTTGCCGTACGGCGTCAATGGCGCTGCCGGATGGGGGGGGGCGGAATGGCGATGGTTGGACGTAGAACTGCTCATGATGGGGGGGGGCTCCAATTTAATTCTGGCCGGACGCGTCGGCACGGGAAGCTTCATAGTAAATTTCAGCCCCACGTGGCAAGACTTGGATGCGGCCCTCGCGCACTAAGTGGCCGGTATATTTGGCCACTTCGTTCAGATGCAGACCAAACACTTCGGCTAATTGCTTGGCCGTGCAGGGGCGCCGACGCAGCATGTCCAGGATATTGGTTTCTGTTACGGCGACAGGCGAGTCCGGCGCGGCGGAAAAATCGGCGATGACCGTGGCGCGGGGGTGGAACAAACCGGCCAGGGTGTTCATGTGCGCTTGGTCCACTGGTTGGACCGTGGAATCTGCCGGGGGGCGCACGGCTGTATTAAGGTGGAGGATGTCGGGGCCGATGCTGTCGGCCAGCACCGCGATGCGCGCGACGTCCTCGGGCGCATCGTTGAGGCCGGCCATCAGGAAAACTTCCAGCCAAATCTGGCCCGTGTACTGACGGCGGAAGGCTTGCAGGCCAGCGACCATGTGTTCGAAATTCAAATCCGGATGCGGGCGGTTCACGGCGTGGAATGAGGCCTCGTCCCAGGCGCTCAGTGAGAGCTTGACCACATCGGCCTGGCAGGCGGCGTCACGGACGGCCGGCCGATCCAGCAGGCTGCCGTTGGTCAGCAGGACGCAAGGACAGGGTAGTTCGGCTTTTAGAAATTGTAGGATGTCGCCAAAGCGCGCGTGCAGGGTGGGCTCGCCTGACCCCGAAAGGGTGGCATAGTCCGCCTGTCCGCCTCCATCACGCCAGCGCAGAATTTCATCCTGAACAGCGGCGACGGGTACGTAATCACGGCGCTCCAGTGTCGGGTGCGGCGTCGGACCGAGTTGGCAGAAGAGGCAGTTGAAACTACACGTTTTCAGCGGCGTGAGATCCACACCGAGCGACCGGCCAAAGCGCCGCGAGGGCACCGGGCCAAAAATATACCGATAGTCTGGCATCACGCTGGAGCCGAAGGGCCCGGACCGGTTCCGGGCCCCACGATGGTGGATGATTCAGGCACTCCCGAGAGGGACTCAGCCCTCTTCCGGTTTGCTTTCCAGTTCCTGAATGCGGCTCTGGATCAAGCTCCTATCCGCGTTGAGTTGCTCGGCCTGCTGTTTCAGTATGGCCAGTTCCTGGTCGCTGGTGGGGGGGGCGACAGTGCCCGCGACGGGATAGCCGAGTCCGCGGCCAAAGCCTGCGCCAGCTCCCCGCCCGAATCCTCGGCCGAAGCCCCGGCCGCCGCCTCCGCCGCGGCCAAACCCCATTCCATAGCCCCGGCCAAAGCCGGTATTGGTAAAGCCGGGTACGCCAGCCCCGGCGCAATAGCCTGCGGCACGGCCTGTCATCGGGCCCGCGCCCATTGGTCCTGTTCGATCTCCTCGTGGCATGTCACTTCTCCTTATTCATTGGGTGTAGCACCTGTAGGGTGCCATGTTTCGATATGAGCATATGCCCATTACGCCCGTCTGTCAAGTGTGCGCAACAGATAAATATTCACAAGCA
>JAQUJC010000084.1 GCA_028681135.1 Kiritimatiellia bacterium
TCGCTGCCCAATCCTTCGCACTGATTCAGGAGCGCTTCGATCCCTTTGAGGAGAAGCGTAGAGTTTTTTTTACTGTGATGGGTGAGGGCGGCACCTGGCGCCGGTGCGCAATGATGTTGGCCTTGTCTTCGATGATCCATTCAATGACTTCGCCCTTCTTGAACTCCATGGCCAAAGCCACAGCGGTGGGGAAGTTGATGTAGTACTGATCGGCCGTGTTCTTCCTGCGAATCTGCTGAACTTTTGTTGGGTATCCCATGGGATGTCTCCTGTGTTAATGATCTAGCATATAAACTAGATACATATAGACACAAAAACACGCCGCAGCACAAGGTAAATTATGCAGAAGCGCAAAAAAACTAGTACCGGCATCTAGTCAAAGGCCAAACCCCAGCGCCGGGGATGTAACCCCGGCCTACAAATGCGCCCCCACTTGATCATTGGATAGTGGTCATTGGATATTGAATATTGAATATTGAACAGTGACTCCCCCCCCCTCAGACCCCCACGGGCTCGCCCCGTGGGTGAATCAGGTCCTCCCGATCATTGAATATTGAATATTGGATATTGATATCCCTCTCTCCCCTTGTAGGCCAGCCTTGTACGGCTGGCGGGACTCCGCCGGGGATGTAACCACGGCCTACAAATGTCCGCCAAATATTTCATATTGAATCCCCCACTTGATCATTGGATATTGAATCCCCCCCCCCCCAGACCCCCACGGGCTCGCCCCGTGGGTGAATCAGGTCCTCCCGATTGGATATTGAATATTGAATATTGGATATTGATATCCCTCTCTCCCCTTGTAGGCCAGCCTTGTACGGCTGGCGCGGCTCCGCCGGGGATGTAACCCCGGCCTACAAATGCCAAATATTGAATATTGAATATTGATATCCCTCCCCCCCATTGTAGGCCAGCCTTGTACGGCTGGCGCGGACCAAATCCCAGCGCCAGGGATGTAACCCCGGCCTACAAATGCCGGTCATTGGATATTGGAGATTGAATATTGAATATTGACTCCCCCCCCCCCTCAGACCCCCACGGGCTCGCCCCGTGGGTGAATCAGGTCCGCCCCCACTTGATCATTGGATATTGAATATTGATATCCCTCCCCTCCCCTCAATCCAGCGGACTCCGGATACCCACCCCTGTCTGCTTCGCCGTGTGCAGGTAAATCTGCGTGGTCGAAATATCCGCATGCCCCAGAATATCCTGTAAATCCCGGATCCCCGTCCCGCCCTCTAGCAAATGCGTGGCAAAACTGTGCCGCAGCGTGTGTGGCGTCACCCGCTTATCCAATTGCGCCCGCACCGCCGCCTCACGGATCGCCTTTTGAAATCGGTCATCCAACATATGGTGGCGGCGGACAATGCCGCTCCGGTGATCCCGCAACAAATTACGCGAAGGAAAAAACCAGTACCACACGAACTTCTCCCCGGACTTTGGCCACTTCCGCTCCAGCGCCTCCGGCAGCGCCACCCCCGCTTGACCCGCCTCCCGATCCCGCCGATGCAACTTCCGTAACTTTTTACGATGCTCCTTCAACTGCCCCGTGAGCGAACGCGGAATCATCGTCAGTCGATCCTTGTTACCTTTTCCCGCCCGCACCGCCAATTGCAGCCGCGCCAAATCCACGTCCTTCACCCGCAGCCGCAACAACTCACTCAACCGTAGCCCCGCTCCATACATCAACTCCGCCATCAGCCGGGTCCTCCCCTCCAATTGCTCAAACAACTGCCGGCACTCCTCTCGCGTAAGCACCGATGGCACATTCCGGCGCCGCTTGGGCCGATCATAATCCCCAAGCACCCCTGGCTCCTCCCCCAAGACCTCGCGAAAGAAAAACACACCCGCATTCAACGCCTGCCGCTGAGTGGCCCCCGCCACTCGTTCTTTCACCGCCAAGTGCGACAGAAACCGCCGCAAATCTTCCCCCGTCATCTCTTCCGGCCTCCACAATCGGTTCGTTTTAACATTCCCGTCTGAATCCTGGCTCCCGACTCCTGACTCCTCTGCAAATCTCACCATCCGGCGCGCCCAATGCCGATACGTTTGCTCTGTTTTCCACGCCAAATGCTTCTCCCGAATTCGCGCCACCAGTTTCTGCTCCCACGCCGGACCACCCAAATCCGCCTTCCCCAACGGCGGCACATCGTTCATTCGGATGGGGGTTCCATGCCGTTGGTCGTTGGCGGCGGGGCGGTTGGCGGCGGGGGCGGCGCCTCGGCGGCTATTCGGATTCTCCCCATTCTGACTCCTGAACCCTGACTCCTGAATTCTTCTCTTTACCCCCATCCGCCAGTACCACCGCAGTGCCTGCCGCCGTAATTCATACTTCTCCTCGGACAAATACGACTGCTTCCAAGCCAAATGCTCTTTGAATGCCTCGAGATTGGACGCCTTCCTCTTCTCACGCAACCAGTAGCGGAATTTCACCACGGCCTCCCGATAGGCCCCCTGAAGTGCGACCGGCACCGTTTCTTTCATCACCCGTTCCCAGTCTTCAAACACCACAATCTGCTCAGTCATGGTCAACTCCTTCCAGTTCGGCTTTGTCCCTGTACGTATAGCTTGCATAAAGCCGATCTCACGCACAACCCTTAAATCATCACCCTCCCCATATCTTCATCCTTTTGCAATCCATTATAGGCTTGACCCCCACTCAGCAACCGCTAAAATTTATTTCAGTAAATAAGGATTGTCCCAAAGGCATAAACACGACTTAAAGTCGGCTCAATAAAACTGTTGGCGAAAATACTATGATTAAAAAACAAAATAGATGGCCGCTTTATCTTTCTCTGATTCTTGCGCTAGTGGTTTCGGAATTCGTCTTGCCTGACACAATGACGGCAGGCAGCGGGATCGCACGCATGTTTGTGATCGCCGTCTTTGCTCTTTTGTTTATTATTCTTATCGGTGCAATCCGATTAGTCGTGAAAAGGATGACGAAATGATCGCCAACAAGGGGTTCCAGTCTACGACCCACAAGCTGCCGCTATGCACACCCTTCCGCTCGCTACACACCTACACCGTACAGCCGTGGGTCGAGCCTGAACCCTGACGTTCGACAAAGAATATTATGAAAATTATCGGTAAAGTAATCCTGATCGGAATTGCTCTGATATTTGCCTTCTATGTCATTTCCTTTGCTGTCTACATATACAGCTCAATTTCAAAACATAATTCCCTTTCATCGCTAAAGAACCCCGCCGAAGTTGCCTTAGCCTGTAGAGCAACGATCCAAGCACTCGGAACGAATGAGCAAGTTGTTATTCAAGGAAACGACCCGATACTCCCCGCCACACTACAAAACCTTAAACCCCGATATATCGTAGTTGAGGCCACAAATCTAAGGGCTGAATTTCACGGCGGATTCAACCACTACGGCCTGGAATTCACGCCCAAGGACCCAAGCCATACCGACGGCGCTTGGGTCTTGAACTATTACACGGAAAGCCCGCAACGTAAGCAACTCTACGAACTACAAAAATCGGTCGAACAATTGAGGGATTAGTAGCGTGCGAAGCCACGCTGCAATCCCAGGTTGAACAAGCCCCCGGGGGGGACATGTATTTTGCTCGTGGGGCGGTAGCCCGGAGCGGGCTACGGGGTACGCCTGGCACCGTCGGCGAGCGCGGGGCGATGGCGCGGGAGCGGGTTGGAGGAGCGTAGCGGGGCGTGAAGTCGGTGCGACCGGTGCTGCGACCGCGCAACGCTTAGCCTTTTTGCGGATGCGGGGCAAAGGGGGGCGGATCGACGCCGATGGTGTCGAATGCCGGAATAGTTTGGGGCAAGGATAGTCATGATGCGACGGGCGGACCTCGGGCGTGTACCAGGAGTGGGAAAAGGGGTCCTATGTTTTGATGTATTAAAAGGGGTCAGTTTTATGTTTTGATGTATTTGACTTTGGAAAACGCTGCATAACCCCACTCGCCTTTCTTTGAAGTTTCGGCTCGCTTCAGGTATACAGAAAAATTTGTGGCTTTCCCCATCTGAAGCCGCGCCTTGATCCAGCCATTACTGACACTGGTTTGTCGCCGCACAAGCCAAGCCAATGCATATTTTTCAGGACTGTTCTTAATCATATTTCCAAAATCAGATTCCTGAAGCTTCAGTTTTTTCATGCCTGCGACAACCAACTCCTCCGCACGGGATTCATCGTGAGCTTGCACTTCAGCACCACTGTAGGACGCCCTCTTCCCTCCAGCCATCGCTCCTTCCAGGCGTTCCAACATCTCTCGGCGAAATCCTTCTCCCCCAAGAAACCAGCCGTACCGGATTTTCTGCCAGCTCTCCTCAGCCTTCCATGGCTTTTCACTATGCCGTATTTCTTCCACCCGCCGCCCCATATATGCGGCGTACTTCCGCCATCCTGTCGGAGTGTTGGCCAGGCCTAGATTGTCCAACACCCGCTCTAGGCACAGCCACTGGGGTGGCTTGACCTTTCCAATATATGCCGGATAACTGCTCCAGCAATAATCCCGCAGTTTTTCCGACTCAAAGTCGTATCCCTTCATCCGGACAGGATTGAGATGGATGTAGGTCGCGACGGTTAGAAAATAGTCGGCACCCGGCTCCACAGGAACGGCTTTGTATCGCCCTTGGAAAAGATGACCCCACTCGCGATGACGAGCATTGAATCGCTTGGTATATGTGCTTTGCAGCCATTGCATACCCACCACAAGATTGGCCTCCGGTGTTTCCAGAAGCAGATGGTAATGATTCCCCATTAATACAAATGCATGAACCTTCCAGCCGGTACGCCCGCACGCCTCCTCTAAGGTATCTAGAAATGTCTCTCGGTCTCGATCTGTTCGGAAAATCGCTTGTTGGCGGTTCCCGCGGCTCATTACATGATAAACGGCCCCTGCATATTCGACTCTTGGTTTCCTTGGCATGTCCCCATTCCCCCACATCGTCTCCCTTCTTGTCAATCCCAATACATCATTTCATAGGACTGACCCCTTTGCCTGACCCCTTTGCAAAATTGTTACGCCCCGCATATTTTGGGAGACCAATCAGAAACAGGAATGAGCATTCAACAAGGCGTTGCCGCTACGCGCCGCCAGCGGCACGAGGGTGAACGCTGATATTTGCATTAATGAGAGCCACGCTAGCCGTTGAAAACCATAATGGTTGTGATATGGTATCGTCATGAAAACCATCACACTTAAAGACATTCCAGTGCCGGTACATGCCGCCCTCAAGCAACGGGCGAAACAGCATGGCCGCAGCCTAAACAAGGAAGTCCTCGCCTGCCTGGAAATGGCCGTCGCACCGGCTCGGGTCAATGTCAACGCCCTCCTGCTCGACATACAAACCCATCGGGCTGCGCTTCCGGGCCGGTTGAATGACCGACTGATTCAGATGGCGAGCGAAGGGCGTCCATGATTGTGGCCGATTCAACCCTTATTGCCTATTTACTGATACCGGGGGATAAGAGCAAATTGTCAGACGGAGTGCTTCTCAAGGACGCCGACTGGGCCGTGTCCCTGATCTGCCGATCTGAAATACGCAATATTCTGGCCTTGTACATGCGCCATGAGGGCATGTCGCTAGCGCAGGCCGGAATGACCATGGAAAAGACGGAAGCCCTGTGGCGAAGCCGGGAATATGCGGTTCCCTCCGACGACGTGCTGGAATTGACCTTCCACCATGACATCACCGCCTATGATGCAGAATATGTGGTCTTGGCCAATCAACTCGGGGTCCCACTGGTGACATTCGACAGAGCCGTGCACAAGGCATTTCCCAATATTGCCATTTCAGCAGAGGATTTTGTGAAAAGCTGATGCGAACAACCGGGTGCCGGGAGGTGAGGACTATGGAATACGATAAGGACAAAATTGATGAAGCCACTCTTGCCCTCCTGTATCTCGTGATGTGGAAGGAATATGATTGGCATCGCGCATGGAAATCCTTTGACTGGGACTCGATGAACAGACTTCATGAGAAGGGATTCATCAGCGATCCGAAAGGCAAAGCGAAGTCCGTTGGCGTGACTGAAGAAGGCGCACACAAGGCCAAGGAGCTGTTCGATAATTTCTTTGGCAAACCCAAATAGAATGGTGAACAACCGGTTCCAGAGTGCCTCCACAAAGTGTTAGGTCCCCTGCCCCATGATGTTCGGATAAAGAGCGGTGGCACCCCTTTCTCTCTTTGTGCTGGAAGTGAGGCGTACCGTTCGACAAGGTGGAGAATATGGAAACAAACAAGCCAGAAACTACAGTTAAACGAATCGGCGGTTACTTGCACCGCGTGGTTCCCGTTGTTGACAGTGCAGGCAAGATACTGAACTACGCGCTCAGCCCGCTGATGGTGGAGTTTCGCCTCCGGGACTTGATGCAAATCATCGTGGGGGCATCCATTCTGGCTGTCCCGGTGGCATTCACGGAGGAAACCTGGAATCTTGGGGCACAACTCCCTCTTGCCAATGTTCTATGGCTGAGCGCTCTATCCGCTATCTTCATCGCCCTGTTTGTCTACTATAACTTCTATCGTTTCACCTTTAAGGGACACATTTTTCAGTACGTCAAACGCATTGTCGCGATTTACTTTTTTTCGTTGCTGGTTGTCGGCCTGATCCTGACCATCATTCAGAAGTGTCCGTGGGGAACCGACAACTTGCTTGCAATGAAAAGGATGCTCATCGTGGCCTTTCCGGCCTCCATGAGTGCCGCCATCAGCGATACATTGAAATAACCCAACGCGGCGAACGGTTTCACCTTGCGCCCCGCGCCTCAGCGCGCGCGCATCAGCAGCCAGGGCCACAGGCCGGGGGTGGCCGCCACCTGGCGGTCCACGTTATTGCGCGGCAGAGTCCATCGCGATTCGCTCACGTGGGCAATGGCCCCCCGCCCGGTGCCCACCGCCGCCCGCAGCCCCATGGCCTCCAGACCCGGCCCCATATCCTCCCGGCCAGTGCCGTTGGGCCACGCCATCAGGGGCAGGCTCCACTCTGGAATACGCTGCTGCAGCAACGCCCAGCAGGTTTGGATGTCGGCCAGCGCCAGTTCCCGGCTCACCCCATCCAGCAACATATGGCGATGCCCGTGCGGCCCGAAGCGCACCAGGCCGCTCGCGCCCATATCTCGAATCTGCCCCCAGGTCAGAAATTCCCGCGCCGCGGCTGCCACGGCGTCGCGCGAGCCGACAATCTCTGGCGGCGTCGCCTTGCGAGCTTCGATCTGCTCATCCGGTAGACCGGCGGTCTGCCACCAGAACGGCACCCGGTTTTCCACCGCGTTCGTGGACAGAAATACCGTGGCGGGGATATCCATCTCGCGGAGCACCGGGAACGCCTGCTCAAAATTGTCGGCCCACCCATCGTCAAAGGTAACCGCAAATGACGCGCACTTCGGCGGCGTCGCCTGCTCCAGCCAGTCGGCCAGCGCGACGGGTTCATAGCGCGCCTGCATCCAGGCGAGCAGTCGCCGAAAATCGCTCAGGGCCACCTCCAGGTTACGCATGGGACGCCCGGCAGCCGCCTCCTGATCCGGCCGAATGCGATGGAAGGTCAGCATCACCAACCGCCCCGCATGTTGGCGGTGCAATCCCCCCGTCGCGGCATAGGCCCGCGCCAGCACGGCTTTCACCCCGGTCCGCACGGTTCTCATCGGGCCGGGTCCTCATCCGTAAAGGTGACCTTGGCAATATGCGGCAGTTCCCGGTGGCGGCCGTCGTAATCCAACCCGTAGCCTACAACAAACACATTTTCGATTTCAAAGCCGCGGAAATCGGCTTCACAGGGCACGGCGCGCCGGGCAGGCTTGTCCAACAGGGCGCACGTCCGGATGCTACGCGGACCCTTAGCCGCCAAATGCGCCACCGCTTTTATTAGCGTCCGCCCGGTATCCAGGATGTCATCCACCACGACCACATCCGCCCCGGTCAGATCGATCGAGCAATCCCGGCTCACGGTCGGCTCCCGCGCCGCCGTAGTCCCGCTGCCATAGCTGGCCATAATCATGAAATCGATCCGCGGATGCAAGTCGTTCAGCCAAAACCAGCGCACCAAGTCCGCCATAAAAATAAAGCTTCCGCGCAAAATCCCAATCACCACCAGATTATCACTGTGCGCCCCCGCCGCCATTTCGCGCGCCAATGAGTCCAGCCGCCGCTCCAGTTGCCGGGGCGTAATCAGAACATCATCAATATGGTATGGTCTCATGGCCGGGGAAACTCCAGTCCGTTAGGGGGGGATGTAAGCCATCTGTATTCTTGCCAAAACGCGGCGAATGAGGGAAGCTCAAAGCTTGATTATGATCTGCCCGCGTATGATTCGCCCTGCTCGACAGGCCCGGACTCGTGCCCTCATCGCCAGCCTGGCGCTTGGGGGTGCGATGCTGCTGTCCGTTGGCTGCGAGACGGGCTCCAGCGACTCCACCACGGCCACCCTTAGCGACAACGCAGGTCGCCACTATAATTTTTCCGGTCATTACGCCAACCACAATGACGCCAACGAAGCCCTTCCGCTGGTCTATCCCTCTGGACGGCAATCCGGCCAAGCGTTGATGTGGATACGCCTGCTGCAAAGCGGGAGCGTCTTGGAGGCGTATGACGATGCCGGGGAAACATGGTCCGGCGGCATCTCTTCCATCGCCAACGAGACCGCCCAGTTCACCCTTCAGGGGCGCACCACCGCCGGTGCCCCAGTCAACATTGCCGGAGCCCTGCGTTACGCCGACCAGAGTTCCACCATGGACGCCACCTGGATCGAGCCCACCTTTTCCGGCAACCTGGTAGCCACCGCCGCCGTCGCCTCCCCCACGCAGTCTGCGACTCCGTTGGAGGCGATAGCGGGGAGAACGGCGATACCGATGGGGCGGGCGATAGCGGCAGTGCAGCCACCGACCTCACCATTACTCCACCCGGCCGCTGGTTCATTCCCAATGCCGGCATTTCGGGCGACTTTACTGCCTCCGGCGGCACCCCGCCCTATACCTGGTACGTGTCGGCCACTGTCCTGGGCACCGTCTCGCCTATGACTGGCGTCACTGTCACCTATACCACCACCCAACAGATCGGCACGAATATCATTCGCGTTGTCGATGCCAGCGGCGCTATCACCACGGCTTTGGCTGAGTACCATTAAGGGGGGGGGCTTAGCGTGAAACTGGCGGCCCATCCACCGGGCTTGACCCGGTGTGCTTAGAGCAGTTTAAGATATTCTGTAGCCAGTATTGGAACTCAAAAAAGACCGGCTCGGCAGGGACGCCTCGCCCTACCGAGGCCGGAATTGAGGGCTGTTGGCAGGGCGAACCCTCCGGGTGAGCCGCGGCTGTTAGGGTCGGAACAAGGCTATACAATTTCTTAAACTGCTCTAAGGCTGCGCTGCCAACCTAACCAACCCCGGGGCAAGCCCGGGGGATTCCAACAGCCATCCTCCTGCCCCCCGCCTCCTGACTCCTGA
>JAQUJC010000032.1 GCA_028681135.1 Kiritimatiellia bacterium
CCCCCCCCCCGCCGCCCCCCCCCGCAGGGGGCTTGACGGGGGCGGGGGGGGGGGGTAGGATGCCTGTCGAAAACTGAATAGTGGTCGCTAGGGGTGTCCTCGAGTGAGAGGGCTGAGAGTTCCCGTTGGACGGGATAACCCTTGGAACCTGTTGGATCATTCCAGCGTAGGGATAGCGGATGAGGTGAACAAAGCCGTGGTTTCTTCGATGGAACTGCGGCTTTTCTGGCGCTTGCAACAGGTGGTTGGTCGCGGATGACGCGAAAGGAACCAGATGAAATCGAAAACCGAATGGGCGGCACAGGCAGCCCGTAATCTCACAGCCGTCCGAGAGGGCCAGCCGTTGGTCCATAATATGACCAATTTTGTGGTGATGAATTTCACCGCCAACATCTTACTGGCGGTTGGGGCCTCGCCCGTTATGGCTCACGCGGAAAATGAAGTGGACGAAATGGTGGCCTGCGCGAAGGCGCTGGTGCTGAATATCGGTACGCTGGACAATGTATGGATTGCCGCGATGCTCAAGGCGGCGAAACGGGCCACACAATTGGGGGTGCCGGTGATTTTGGACCCGGTAGGCGCGGGGGCGACCACCTTGCGCACGGAGACCGCGCATCGCATTTTGGCTGAGACCCGGGTGTCGCTTGTGCGCGGCAATGCCTCGGAAATCATGGCGCTGGGCGGGGCGGTTGCCAAAACCAAGGGGGTGGATTCAGCGGATAACGTGGCGGAGGCCGCGGAGCGCGCGGTGGGTTTGGCGCGAGAACTTGGTGTGCCTGTGGCGATGACGGGCCCCGTGGACTATATCACCGATGGCCGCCGTCAAATACAGGTGGCTAATGGGCATCCGCTGATGGAGTCGGTCACCGGGACGGGGTGCGCCGCCACGGCCCTCATTGGTGCCTTTGCCGGAGTGGATGCGGATCCGGTGTCGGCGGCGACGACCGCGCTGGCGGTGTGGAGTCTGGCGGGGGAGCGCGCGGCGGAGGGGGGGCCGGGGCCGGGGACGTTCATGATCCAATTGATTGATGCGGTATACGCCCTGACCGAGGATGCAGTTCTTCAGGGCGTTCGGATTCAGGAGGAGTGAGATGGCGGGCCCGTTGAATCTCACGCTCTATCTGGTGACGGATCGCGCTCTGGCACGGGGACGGGCCTTGGTGGATGTGGTTCGCGAGGCCGTGGCCGGGGGGGTGACGTGCGTGCAGTTGCGGGAAAAAACTTGCGGTACGCGGGATTTCATCGAGGAGGCCCGTGCCGTGCGTGCGGTCCTTCAGGGGACGGGTGTGGCGTTGATTATCAATGACCGGGTGGATGTGGCGCTGGCGGCACAAGCCGATGGCGTCCACTTGGGTCAGCACGATATGCGGTTGGCCGATGCCCGGCGGGTGGCGCCAAAGGAGTGGATCATCGGGGTGTCGGCGGAATCGGTGGAAGATGCGGTTCGTGCAGAACGGGGCGGTGCCGATTACGTGGGCGCCAGTCCGGTTTTTGCGACGCCAACGAAAACCGATACGGCCTTGCCACTGGGGCTGGACGGCCTGTCCGCGCTGTGCAACGCCGTCAGTATTCCGGTGGTGGCGATTGGCGGTATCCATGCGGGCAATGCCGCCGAGGTGATGGGCGCAGGCCCCGCCGGACTGGCCGTGGTCTCCGCACTTGTGGCCGCGCCGAATCCACGGGCGGCGGCAGCAGACTTGCGGCGGGTTATGGCAGCCAGGGTGCCGAGCGCTCCACAATAGATAGGGTGCTTGGTATACGGCATGTCGTGCATGGGCTGGAAGGATGTCTCACCCGGAAGAAGGCGGCAGTGGCGAGAGGGTGATGACCTGGACGTTGAGAGAGGATAGCGTGTCATGAGTGAAAAAATATACCGGCGGGTGTTGACGATTGCCGGATCCGACAGCGGGGGGGGCGCGGGGATTCAGGCGGACTTGAAGACGTTTGCCGCAAATGGATGCTATGGGATGAGTGTGATTACGGCACTGACGGCGCAAAATACGCTGGGGGTGTCGGGCATCCATCCGGTACCGGTTGCGTTTGTGGAGCAGCAACTCGATGCCGTGTTGGGGGACATCGGCGCGGATGCCGTCAAGATTGGTATGTTGTTTTCGGTGGAACTGATCGCCGCGGTCGCGCGAAAGCTGCGGGACTATGATGCGCAGCGGATTGTGCTGGATCCGGTGATGGTGGCGAAGGGCGGCGACCGCTTGCTGCAAGAGGATGCGATCACGGCTTTGAAGGAGCATCTCTTCCCGCTGGCGGAGGTGATCACCCCCAATTTGCCCGAGGCCGAAGACTTGCTGGGGCGTACCATTAGCGGGCGCGCAGAGATGCTCGCCGCTGGCCGTGACCTCGTGCAGTGGGGCCCGCGGTATGTCCTGGTCAAGGGTGGCCATGCCGATGGGCACAACAGCGAGGATGTGCTGGTGGCGAGCGCTGGTGGGGAGGGGACATGGTTTGGGGCGGCTCGGGTGGCGACGCCGAATACACATGGGACGGGCTGCACCCTGTCGTCGGCAATTGCAGCCCAGTTAGCGCAGGGACTTTCGGTGCCCGACGCCGTAGACAAGGCGCGGGTCTACATTCAGCAGGCCATCCGTGCCGGGGCGGCCTACCGCCTTGGGCAGGGCCACGGGCCAGTGCATCATTTTTGGCCGTTCTGGGGCTGAGGGGCGGCCGCCGCCTCCTCTGCCGTCGGCGGCGGAAGCGGCGTGGCCGGCTGTGGCTGGCGAGACGGGGGGCGGGTGGAGGGGACGAGATTGCGGCGGTACCAAGCCAGCAGCAGGCAGGTCATCGGCAGGGCGATGAGCAGACCCAGCGCACCCAGGAGGCGGCCCCAAATGCTTAAGGAGAGCAGGATGGCGACGGGATTAAGCCCGAGGCTGCGTCCGAGAATACGGGGAATTAGCACCAGGTCCTGGAGGGTTTGCACCACGATAAAGACACCGGCGCACAAGCCGAGGGCGACCCATACATTGGTCCCCGCCGCCAACGCGCCCAGCGTCGCCAAAAAGAAGGCCGGAACCGCGCCGATGATTTGCAGGTAGGGGACCATGTTGAGCAGTCCAATGAACAAGCCCAGCAGGATGCCCATGGGCAGGCCGATGAGGGTAAACCCGCAGGCAAATAGAATGCCGACGATGGTGGCAACGGCCGTTTGTCCGCGGAAATAGCGCCGCATGCCATCGGCGAACTCGGACAGGAAATCGAGGGTGGCGTCGCGGTAGTCCTCGGGAATCATATTGGGCCAGGTGGCTTGGAAGTAATCGTAGTCCATCAGTAGTAACACGAGATAGAACAGGACAATGCCCAGACCCACGGCGCCAATCATGACACTGGCGGCGCCGGAAAGCAGCTTCCATGCGCCTGGCACAATTTTCTGCAGCCCGGTTTCCGCCCATTGCCACAGCCGATCGGTGGTGAATAATTCCTGGATATCGGGTTCGGACAGGCGTTGCACCATATCCGCCCAGCGATTGTCGGGGAACCAGTTCTGTACCCAGGCAGGCAGTTGGAGATTCGCGGCTTGGCGCAGGAGTCCGCCGAGGGCCGCGAATTCACGGGCCAGCATGGGCACCAGTAGCACGATCGCAGTCGAGACAATGCCGATGACCAGCAGGAGGCTGAGGATTACGGCGATGGGGCGGTTGCGAATCCGCCGCTGTATGGCCGATACCAGCGGATTGAGGAGATAGGCGAGCAGCAGGGCGATCGCGAAGGGGGTCAATACGCCCCGCAGCAACCCCAGCAGATAGACCAGTCCGCCGATGACGGCTGCGCCAATCGCGAGCCGGATGACGCGGTCAAACGTGAATTCCCGTTCGAGTAGTTTCATTGTGGGGCTCCTCTGTTGCGCGTGGCGACACGCTGCTGAAGCCAGCGTTGCAGATGGACCACGATAAAGGTAAACACGCCCAGAGCGGCGGTCGCGCCGAGAGCGGCGGGCGGCAAGGGGTGCAGCTTAAAGGCGCGCGCGAGGGGGGGGAGGTAGACCACCCCGAGCTGCAAGGCCAGGGTCAGCAGGGTCAGGCCGACCAGCGTGTAATTGGCGCGAAACCGGAAGAGTCGTGGGGTCAGCGAGCGCAGGCCCCAGGCCTGGCCAATCTGGGCAAACCCGATGGCCGAAAACAGAACCGTTTGCCACTCGTCGCCTGCGTGGGGGAGGCGAATCCATATCCCGGCGAGCAGCAGGGAGCTGATGCAGATGAACAGGCCCATCCAGCTCACATGGAGAATGGCGGGGCGGTCGAGAATGGCCGCATCGGGATGGCGTGGCGGGCGGGCCATGGCATCGGGCTCAGAGGCTTCAAGCCCCAGTCCCAGCCCCATCAGGCCATCGGTCAGGAGGTTCAGCCAGAGCAGGTGCAGGGGCCGGAGGGGCAGGACACTGATGCCCGCGAGGGGCGCGCCAAGCATGATCAGGACTTTGCCCAAATTCCCGCCAAAAGAAAATTTGATGAAGCGCACCAGATTGTCGAAAATCGTGCGGCCCTCTTCAATGGCGGCGACGATCGTGGCGAAGTTGTCGTCGAGCAGCACCATGGCCGCGGATTCTTTGGCAACATCGGTACCGGTGATGCCCATTGCCACCCCGATGTCGGCACGTTTGAGGGCGGGGGCGTCGTTGACGCCATCGCCGGTCATCGCCACAATATGCCCGCGTTTTTGCAGGGCGGAAATGATGCGTAGTTTATCGTGCGGGGTCACCCGGGCATAGACGTTGATCTGCTCGCATTGCTGCTCGAGCTCGGCGTCAGCGAGAGCGGCGAGTTCGGTGCCGGCCAGGACGCGCAGCTCGGCGCCGTCAGGGGCCAGGCGCAGACGTTGGGCGATGGCGGCGGCCGTGAGGGGATGGTCGCCGGTGATCATGATGGTGCGAATGCCGGCGGCATGGCTGCGGGCAATGGCGTGGCGCACTTCGTCGCGCGGGGGATCGAGCAGTCCGGCCAGTCCGCAAAAGACAAGCTGGGTTTCAATGTCGGCAGCGGTGGCGGTCGGCGGCGGGGGGGCATCGATGCAGCGAAATGCGACGCCGAGAACGCGGATGCCCGCTTCGGCCAGGCGGGCGTTGACCGTGATGAAATGCTGACGGTCGTGGTCCTGAAGGGGAACGATGCGGCCGTGATCGAGCACATGGGTGGCGTGGGCAAGCAGGTCGTCGGGCGAGCCTTTGACCGCCGCCACCACCGGGGCGTGCAAGCAGGGAGGGAGCGGGGTGTCGCTGGCGCTGCTGGCGTGGAGGGTGGTCATGCGCTTGCGGTCGGAGTCGAAGGCGAATTCTCTGATGCGCGGCAACTCCTGGGCCAGTGATTGGCAGGGAATGCCGGCGTGCTCGGCAGCGAGAAGCAAGGCGGTTTCGGTGGGGTCCCCGATTAGGCTGGGAGGTTCACCCGCCTTCTCGAAGGTTAGGTGGGCATCGTTGCACAGGGCCGCCAACAGAAGAAGAGGCGCCGTCTCCGATTGCGTTTCTTCCGCAGGGGCTGTGGTTGTGCCCCGCATGGACACCGCATGATGACGCGTTTGCAGGTGGGTTACCGTCATCCGGTTTTCAGTGAGGGTCCCGGTCTTGTCGCTACAGATGACGGTTACCGCGCCGAGGGTTTCCACGGCCGGGAGCTTGCGGATGAGTGCGTGGCGCTTGAGCATGCGTCGGCCGCCGAGGGCGAGGGTGGCGGTAATGACCGCCGGGAGGCCTTCGGGGATGACGGCGACTAGAAGGCTGACAGCAGTGAGCAGCGTGGTGGTGAAGGCTTCGCCGCGAAGCAGGCTCATGGCCATCAGCGCAAGGGCGGCGCCGAGTCCGGCCAGCGAGAGATGCTGGCCAACCTGGGCGAGTTTGCGCTGGAGGGGGGTCCGGACGGATTCAATGCCTTGGATCATATCGGCGATCTTGCCGAGTTCCGTTTGCATGCCGGTTGCGACGACCACGCCCGCACCGCGGCCATGGACGACAACGGTACCCATGTAGGCGAGATTGCGACGATCCCCTAATGGTAGCGAACGCTTAGAAAGTGCAGCAGTCTCTTTGCGGACTGCCTCGGATTCGCCGGTGAGGGCGGATTCCAGAAGGCGGAGTTCGACGCCATGGATCAGGCGCAGATCGGCGGGGACGATGTTGCCGGCTTCTAGAAGGACGATGTCGCCCGGCACGAGATGGCGGGAAGGGATTTCGATCAATTCGCCTTGACGGCGCACCCGCACCACGGGGCTGGACAGTTGACGCAGTGCCGCCATGGCCTTTTCGGCGCGATATTCCTGAATAAAGCCCAGCACCCCAAACAGAAAAACAATGGCAAGAATGGCGATGGATTCCACAAAATCGCCCAGAAATAACGATATGATCGCGGCGGCGACCAGAATCAGAATCAGGGGTTCCCGAAACTGGGCCAGCAGCATATGCCATGCCGGACGCGAGATTGTTTCGCGCAGTTCATTGAGACCATGGCGCTCCAGCCGTTGCGCGGCCTCGGCGGGGGGTAAGCCCGCGGAGGTGGTTCGGTGGTTCGTCAGAACCTCTTCGACCGATTGCGTATGCACTGCGCTCATGATAGAGCCGGAAAGACCCGAGGGTTGTGGCGCTTTGCCAGCGCCGAAAGACAGAATGGACATTTGGAGGCGCGGATCGGATTCGAACCGATGAATAAGGATTTTGCAGACCCTCGCCTTACCACTTGGCTACCGCGCCATTCATGACAATGGGGAAAGATAGCGGGACAAGCTCGGTCTGTCAACCGACTCAAGCCTTCTGATTCCGCCGATCATCCAAACCGCCCAGCTATGGCTGATCGGCCGGGGCAACCCAACGCCCGCCCCGGTCCGCAGGTGGCGGAGTGTCTCATCGCCGGAATGCGGATGACGTGGCCGGGGGGGGGGGCGATCCCAGATGGATTGTGCGTTTTCACGGTCACGGGGAGGGATTGCCAAACAAATCGAGGTCTGGCGGGGGCGGCTCAATGGCGTGAATCAGGTGCGGACCATCCTGGCGGGCATCGTTGACTTGGGGGCTGACGGGATGGGCCTGAATGGTCGCATCGGAGTCGATGATCAGGGATTGAACCGTGTCAGCGGATGTGGCGGGATTTAACCAATCCGGCTGGATTTCAGGTTGCAGCACCACAGGCATGCGGGGGTGGATGGAGACGATTCCGGGCGCGGCGGGTTTTGTGAGCAGGGCGCAGGAGAACACCGGGGCGACGCCGGGGCGCTGCCATTCGCTCCACAAGCCGGCAAAGGCGATGACCGTTTGGTTGGGCCGAAACAAATAGTAGGGCTGGGGACTCTGGCGGCCAGACGGACCTGCGATGCGTTCGGTGCGGTGCCATTCGTACCAGCCGCGAGCTGGCACCAGGCAGCGTCGGGTGCGCAGACTGTCGCGCCATAGGGGCTTGCGGGCCGCATCCTCGCAGCGGGCGTTGAAGGACAGGGTCGGAAGCGTGGCCTTCTGCCACCAGCCAGGGATGAGTCCCCAGCGTACAGGTAGCAGTTCCAAGCCTCCGTTGGACGCCGGGATGAGAATCGGGATCACCCTGGTTGGGGCGATATTGAAGCCCGCCGTCCAACTAGAGCCTTGTCCCTGGCAGATTTCAGGCCAACAAGCCAGGATGGCAGCTTCTTCTGGCACTACAAAACGTCCGCACATGGGGGCAGAGTAAGCCGCCAACTCAGCTGGGTCAAGACGGTGGCGTCACCGTGTCGATTATCAATGTCGTCCTGTCACGGAAGACGGCACGCTATTTGCTCTAATGAATGGCTTGCTGGATGCAGACGGGGCTAACGGATCAGCCTAAGCAGTGTTTGTGCCAAGGGGTGCGAGCTAGAGCGGATTTCCCAGAGAGCCCCTTGGCGTCGGACCCAGCGGCATTCTTCCAGCATGTTCAGGTGACGTTTCAATGTGCTAACAGGTAGCTGGGTCCGATTCCTCAAGTCCTCTGTGCGCAAGGGGTGTGGCAGCAAATGCCGAATTAGACGTATACGGTGATCATGGGCAGCACCTTGGGCAATGCGCAGGATATCTTCATCGGCACTGGCAGGTTTAGCCATGCAGCGGAATAGTGCTTCCAACAGGGGCTCCGCCGAGTAAACTTGGGGATCCGGGACTGGACGGTAGACTACTTTCGGTCCCGCTCGGCGGCGTTGGAGGAGTCCACGAGATTGCAAACGCCGCAATTCCTGGCTGGCATCAGATTGGCCGATATGTACGGCATCTGCGAGTTCACTAACCGAGCTGCCGGGATTAGCCACCAATTCGCGAAATAGGCGGATGCGCGTTCGTCCGGCCAGGGCGCGACCGGTTCGCCACAAGGTGGGATTCAATGGACGTTGAGGGCTTTTAGTCATAACATATTCCTTGAAAGAATGTCCGCATATTATAATAAGCGGTTATCTATGAAAAGAACTGTATTCGTGAGGATAATAGGAATGAATGGGCCAATATATCAAGATAAAATAACCGCCTATTATAATAAGCGGTTAATTGGGTGGGAGGGGTTGTTACGCGGCAGGAAGTGAGCGGATGGGAAGATAGTGGATGGGGGAGCGGATGGGATGGCGGATGGCTTGCGGAAGTGGCCGGGAACGTGGTAATCAGGCACATGGTTGAATTTCAGCAGGTGAGTAAGCGGTATGGCGGGCAAGTGCTGCTCAACGGTGTCAATTTTCGGTTGCTGACGGGAGAGCGAGTGGGGGTGGTAGGGCCGAACGGGGCGGGAAAATCGACAATTTTCGAGATCATTACAGATGAGGCTGAGGTGGATGCGGGCCGGGTGGAGCGGGCGAAGGATATCCGGATCGGGTATCTGCGTCAGCAGGTGAAGGCCGGGGACGAGGACCGCCCGATCCAGGCGTATGTGGAAAAGGCGGCACCGGATCTGGAGACCATTCGGGCTGAAATCCATCACATCGAGGCCCGGCTGGGAGGCGAAGCGGCCGAGGAATCGCGGATGCTGCTGCGGCGGCTGGGGGATTTGCAGACGCAGTTTGAAGTGCAGGGGGGGTATGACTTGCATGCACGGGCAGCAGCGGCACTGACGGGACTGGGCTTCCGAGTGGAAGACCTAACGCGGCCGCTGGGTGAGTTCTCGGGCGGCTGGCAGATGCGGGCGGAACTGGCCCGGGCGCTGATCGGAGAGCCGGACCTGCTGCTGCTGGATGAACCAAGCAATTATCTGGATTTGCCGGCAGTGGAATGGTTGCGACGCCGCTTGGAAGGCTTCCGTGGTACCTTGGCGATGATTTCCCACGACCGCTATCTGCTGGACCACTTGTGCGAGGTGACGCTCGAGGTGGCCGGGGGTCAGGTGACGCGTTATCCGGGGCGCTACAGTTGGTATGCGCGGGAGCGGCAGAAGCGGCGGGAGGTTGCGCTGGCACGCCAGACCAGTGAAAATCGCAAACGGGAACAGATCGAGCGATTTGTGGAACGATTCCGGTCCAAAAACACGTTGGCGACCCGGGTGCAAAGTAAAATCAAGATGCTGGAGAAAATGGAGCGCACGGATGTCGCGGAGGTGGCTCGGGGGCGAGGGCATTTCCGGTTGGGGGCGCCACCCCATTGCGGTCACGACGTACTGAGGTGCGACCAGGTGGGCTTTTATTACGACGCGGGCCATTGGATTTTCCGCGGGGTAGACCTGGTGGTGCGGAAGGGCGAAAAATTGGCGGTGGTCGGGCCCAACGGGGCGGGAAAAACAACACTGCTGCGGGTACTGGCGGGCCAACTGGCGCCAACAGAAGGCCATTGCCGTCCGGGGCATCTGGTGATGCCGGGCTATCAGAGCCAGGACACGGCGGACACGATGGACCGGACCCGAACCTGCCTGGAAACCCTCAAGGCCATGGCCCCCGACGCCCATGAGACCGAACTGCGGACACTGCTGGGCGGATTTGGCTTTTCCGGGGAAGCGGCGGAGAAGCGAGTCGAGGTGTTGTCGGGCGGGGAGCGCATCCGGCTGGCCTTTGCCCGCATTCTGGTACGTCCGCCGAATTTGCTGTTGCTGGACGAACCGACCACACACTTGGATGTGGAAAGCCGCGAGGCGTTGCAGGAGGCGATGGCGGCCTATAGTGGAACAGTGGTATTGGTGTCGCATGACGTGACCTTTGTGCGGGCGGTGGCGGAAAGCATTGTGGCTGTCGCGCCGGATGGCGGCGGAGTGCGACGCTTTGCCGGGGGATATGATTATTATCTCGACAAAATTGCGCCGGAGGGGCCGGCGCGAGTGGCTGCTGACGCGTTGTCACCGGATGCCGGCAAAGCGGCACAGACCGAAGCCTACCGGGATCGCAAAGCGCTTAAAAAGGAATGGCGTCGGCTCGATCGCGAAGTGGAATCATTAGAAAAAGCCATTCGGGAATTAGAGAAGGAAGAATCTGCGTTGCACGCGCGCCTCGCGGCCGTGGACACATCCGAAGAAAGTCGGGCGGAGGCCGGACGGCGTTTGAAGATCGTGGTCCAGACGTTACAAGAGCAGTTGGCGGCCTGGGAAGATGCGGGGGGGCGACGGGATGCGCTTGCTGCGAAAACTGACGGGAATGGCTGACAGCCGGAGCGGCCATAGTGACAGGGTTCAGGATGCTCAGGTTGAGGGACAGTGGCAATCCGCCGGGACAAGTCGTTATGTCAGCCAAGTTTTGGATTTCGTGAGGCGGACCTGATTCTCCCACGACACAAGGCCGTGGGGGTGGGTGCAATCTCCGTTGTAGGCCTTTTAGCCTGATTAAGGACCGATTAAATCTCGATTAACTTTCGGGAAAATCATTAAGATTGTATTTGACCCAGGGGGTTCTAAGAACTAGCGTTATGTATCGATGATAATGTCCAAAAAATTATGGTTGTGTGCCATGCTGGGATCTGTCCTTTTGGTGGCGGTTCCACCGGCGCAGGCGGTGAAGTTGCGCATCGCATCGTTCAATGTAAAAACCGGTTTCGACACAAGTTCTGACCGCGGAACGGCTGAAGATACGGATTACGCCCCGACGGTTGCGATTTTGCAGCGGGTTCAGCCGGACATCGTTTGCTTTCAAGAGCTATACGGGAGTGAGACGCACATGACGGCGTGGCTGGAGGCGGCGGCCGAGTTGGGCTATCCCTATTATGCGCTCTCGGACGGGGGGACGTTTGACACGTCGATGCGTCTGGGGGTGTGGAGCAAGTACCCCATCACGTCCAGCGCCCATGTCCGAGAAACGGTGGTGGACCCGACCGCTGCTGAAATCATGCGCTGGCCATTGCGTGTGACCATTGATGTGCCGGGTGCGCTGTATCCCTTCCATGTGTTCACGACCCACAACAAAGCCACCACCGTTGGCACGAAAGAGCGTATGCAGCGGGCATTCGAGATTCACCGCACTGTCAACTATATCACCAATCTGGTGGCGCAAGACACGATGGAAAATGTCGAATATGCCATCATGGGGGATTTCAACGATGATATCGGCTTGTCGCAGACCGTGGAATTCTCATTTGACGATTATGATTATTATCGGTCGAGCCTGGGGAACTCCACGATCTCGTTCAAGGCCGGATCGGACATTCCGTGGTATCTGCCTGGTAATAGTAGCTGGCCGTTGCCGTACCGGTATTTCCCAACCGAGCGGTTGGCAATGGCCGGTATGACAGCCGTGGATGCGCCCCATACAGGATTGGCCCTTACGTGGACTCACTACGCCGCCAATCCGGCCAGCCGTTATCGCCTGGACTATATATTATTCAGTGACGAGATTACGAGCAGCGCGTACGGTCCGCCGGTGGCGGAAGTATATAATTCCGAAGGCGACGCGACGGCGGTGGGATTGCCCAAATACGGGGAGCCATTGCCAACTGGAACCAGTGCCACCGCTTCGGACCACCGGATGCTTTTTGCGGATTTTTACCTCATTGACGAAGTCGCGGGCGTCACGCCGGTGGGGATCATCAGCGAAGTGGTGGATCATCCTTCCGCGGACGGCTCCTATGTGGAAATTTGCAACACGGGCAGTTCGGGGCTGGACCTGACAGGCTATGAACTGGAGGTGTATCTGAACGGATCGACGAATCCGACGTCCATTGCGTTGAGTGGAATGGTGGCTGGGGGCGCGGCTCATCTGGTGGCTGTCTCGACCAATGGCTGCCAAACGCAGTGGGGAGTCACACCGGACCAGACAGCCGCTATCATCGGGTTGCTGAACGGCAAAGATACGGTAGTGCTGAGAAAGCCCGGCGGAATCCTATCGGATATTTACGGGGAAATCGGTGCCCTGCCGGGGGCTTGGGATTTCACACATGCGGCGGCCGTGCGCAAAGCGGGGGTGAGCGATCCGCTGCCGTACTGGTCATCAGCCGAATGGACCATCTCGGTCGGGACCGCCACGGCCACACCCGGCATCCACCAGGCCCTTTCGGATGCAGACGGATATGTCGCGGACATCGGTCTGGATCCGCCGGTGCCCCGCGCCACCAACTTGTTTGCCATAACGGCGAGCACCTTTGCCAACCAGTTGGCGTCGAATCTGACGGCGACCGCCTGGTTCCGAATTTCGGGTGGCGCATGGCTGAGTCAGGCGCTGACGAATGCCGGCACGGCTTGGCGGACCCCGCTGATGTCCCAGGCGGTCGCGGGTGGCGATGTGATAGAATATTATGTGGAACTGGCGTTTGAGGGCCCGGGAGCCAACAGCCCGCGGCGCTCGGATACCCGGGTGTACACCTTCCCAGTCACGCCTGGAACCGCGGCCCCCATCAAACCGCTGTTCAACGAAGTGCGTGCTGACGGGGCCGGAGTGGACAGCAATGAGTTTGTCGAACTAATCGCGCCGGCCGGTACAAATCTGGTGGGATACACCATGGAGCATTACAGCGGGAACGAGAGCGTGGATGGCCCGCTCTGGACCTATACCTTCCCGCCGTTCACGGTGCCGGATGATGGCATTACAGATCGCGCCACCAACCACCTCGGGTTTGTCGTGATCAGCCAGACCAATGCCGTGGCCAACACGGATTTGCTGTTGCCGGGGCTCTTGGGCAATGGGCCCAATGCGCTGATCCTATACGACGCTGCCACCAATATCGTCGATGCGGTTGTGTGGTTGAGTTCATCCAGCGATACCTTTGATACCGACGTGGATGACCCCGGAACGGTTTCTCGGCAAGTGCCTAGCATCAGCCCTAATTACCTCCATGTTATTGGGATCGATCCCAACACCGACAGTTGTCCGCAGGCACCCAATGATGTGTTGTCGACCACTACCGGATGGGTGGCTAAAGTCGCGACGCCGGGAGCCCTCAATGTCGGCCAAACCAATGGTCTGTTGATCGTCTCGCGCCTGGACCTTGACGGGGACGGCATTCCGGACGATGAAGACAACTGTCCGGGGGTCTACAATCCGACGCAGAGCGATATGGATCATGATGGCATCGGCGATGCATGCGACCCAGATATTGACGGGGACGGCATTCCGAACGAACTGGACAACTGCCCCGACGACTACAATCCGGACCAAACAGATACAGATGGCGACGGGATTGGCGACGCCTGCGATCCGGACATCGACGGGGACGGCATTCCAAACGAGGACGACCCCTTCCCGTATGAGCCGCACACCTGGGTGGTGGATTTCGAGGGGGCGAGCAAGGGGACCTATCCCTATGGTGTGGCAGAGATCAACGGGCGTTCCTGGGGACTGGATAATGCGTTGATTGGCAGCTTGGCCGGCGACCTGCTCAACGATACTAAATCCCTCCGAATCAAAGCACCGGGTGAGTTGGTGCTGCAGGGCCCGCTCACAAATGGCATTGAGAGTTTAACCTTTGTCTACGGACCTTATGTTGGAGATGGAGAAACCACCATTACGGCGGAATACAACGCGGGGGCCGGATGGGTTCAAATTACGTCGGTCTCCACGCTCGGGATTACGAGCCTGACGACCAACACGACTGCGGTGGATGTGCCCGGCCCGGTGGACTTCCGCCTGACTTGTACGGGGACAACCGACAACCGTGCGAACGTGGATGACATCGCCATCACGATGTACTCGCTGCCGAGCGAGCCGACGGATGCCACGTGTACGCTGGTGGCGACGAATCAGGCCGTCTATAATGGCCTGCTGCACACCAACGCCTTTCGGGTGCTCCCGCTGGGAATGCCCTATACGGTGGCGTATACGCCCCGCGATCCGCTTGATGTCGGGACCTATACCGCTACTGTGACCGTTCCCACAATTGACCTGGTGACCGGCGGCACCTTTGTCTTTGCCGATTCCGTAATCATTACCGAGGCGCCTGTAGGGCCGCCGGTCGCGCCCGGCTACGTCTGGGTCAGCCTAACCAACACCACCGAATTTGTGGCCACCTGGAGCCCCGTGGCGGGTGCCACCAGCTACCAGGTGGATGTGGGCACCCGCGCCGACTTCCTGCCCGTCGGGGCCGCCACTGGAAATGTCTACACAGTTGATTTCGAGGATGGCGCAAAGAGCCGCTACGCGGCCGGAGACGTCACGCTCAATAACCTCTCCTGGAACCTGAACGAGGCGGTGATCGGAAAACTGGCAAACGACCGCTTCAACGGCACCCAATCAGCCCGGGTTCGCTCCAACGAAACAGCGAATGCCAGTGGCATTCTGGCGATGAATGCGGACCTTGCCACGGGGCTGAGTTCCGTCACGCTCCATCATGGGAGTTATGGATCGGACGCCCCCACCACCGGCCGGGTGGACTACAGCACCGACGGCGGCCTCTCTTGGCTCAGCGCGGGGACGTTTGAGGTGGCCTCGACCAGCCTGACGCCTTTTTCTGTGACCAATCTCAATGTGGAGGGATCTGTTCGGATTCGTGTTGTCAAGACGTCGGGTGCCTCCGACCGGTTCAACATCGATGACATAGCGCTGTATCCGTATTCCCCGGCGACAACCCCAAGCTACCTGGCGGCATACTCCAACCGACCGGTAAACGACACGAGCCTGGCGGTGACGGGACTGAATACGAATGAGACCTATTATTTCCGGGTGCAAGCAATTGCCGAAGGAGGAACAAGCCCGTATTCATCGGTGGCCGCCGTCACCACTCCGCTCGACTCGCCCCCGGGCGTGGTGACCTTTGAAAACTGGGTGGCCGGGAAGGGGCAGGACCCGGGCCATTCCAACTTCTTGGCCGAGGCCGATTCCGACGGCGACGGCATGACCACCTGGGAGGAATACCTGGCCGACACCGACCCGGCAAATTCCAACAGCATGCTAATGCTGACCGGGACCTATCTCCCTGCTGAGGACATCGGCCAGGCGAGCGGTCGCCTCGAAGTGACCTTCGAAGCCAGCACCGGGCGCTACTACCAGCTTCTGTACTCCACCAACCTGCTCAGCCCCACGATCACCAGTAATCTGGGGTGGGGGGTGCCGGGGAGGGTGATCACTAACGAAGCGGGCGGGACCTGGGTGGGGACCATCCGTGTTCGTATGACGGAGCCTTGAGCATCACGCAACCGTGTCGCCAGGATAATCCAGGCCAGGGACTGTGCCCCCTTGGGGTGCGCATCCCGCCCGCAATAAAACGCTTCGACAACGGGGGGTGGTTTTGGCATATTCGGCGCTCCGACATGAAAGTCGGAGGAGAAAATTGCCCATGAAGTCCCAACGCGCATCTGGTGTTCTACTGCACCCCACATCCTTGCCGGGTCCCTATGGTATAGGCGAGATTGGACCTGAGGCCTATCGGTTTGCCGATTTTCTGCAGGCGACCGGGCAGAAGTTGTGGCAGATTCTGCCGCTAGGCCCAACGAGTTATGGCGACAGTCCGTATCAATCGCCCTCGACGTTTGCGGGGAATCCGCTGTGGATCAGTTTTGAGCTACTGGTGCAGGACAAGCTCCTGAGCGCCGAGCAGTTGGCGGAATTTCCTGCCTTCCCGGCCGATACGGTGGAGTACGGCCCGGTCATCACCGCGCGCATGAAACTGCTGGAGGAGGTCTGTAACCAATTTTCTAAAAATGCCACCAGCGAACGCCAGGCGCAATTCAAAGCATTTTGCGCTGCCAACGCCCCATGGCTTGATGATTACGCATTGTTTGCCGCGTTGAAGGATGCCCACGGGGGCGTGCCGTGGACCCAGTGGGAGCCGGCGTTGGCCCAGCGGGTTCCAGCGGAGTTGGAGGCCGCCCGTAAAAAATATCGCGTAGCCATCCGTAATGTCCGGATCATCCAATTTCTATTTGAGCAACAATGGCAGCGCCTGCGGGCCTATTGCGCCGAGCGGCACATCAAGTTCGTCGGCGATATTCCCATCTTCGTGGCGCACGACAGCGCGGATGTCTGGGCGCACCCGGGGCTGTTCTTTCTCAAACCCGACGGGCACCCGAGCGTGGTGGCCGGTGTGCCGCCGGACTACTTCAGCGCCACGGGGCAGCTTTGGGGCAATCCGCTGTATAACTGGAAAGCACACCGCGCGCAGAATTATGACTGGTGGGTGGCCCGGCTCCAGCGCGTCTTCGACCTGGTCGATATTGTGCGCATTGACCATTTCCGCGGGTTCGAGGCCTATTGGGAAGTGCCCGGCGATGCCCGCACCGCCATGGACGGCACATGGGTCAAGGGCCCCGATCGGCATTTGTTCGATGTCCTCAAAAAGCGCCTGGGCGAGCTGCCCATCATTGCCGAAGACCTTGGCGTCATCACCGACGAAGTTGACGCGCTGCGCGACACCTGCGGATTCCCCGGCATGCGGATTCTGCAATTTGCGTTTGGCACCGACGAACGGGCGGCGGAGTTTCTGCCCGAAAGCTATCCCGCGCACTGCTGCGTCTATACCGGCACCCATGACAACGATACCACGGTGGGCTGGTTCCACAGCCAGGCCGGCGAGGGCAGCACCCGCACCCAGGAAGAAATCGACGCCGAAAACAAGCTGATCCTCGATTATCTGCGCACCGATGGACATGAAATCCACTGGGACCTGATTCACCTGGGCTCGCGCTCAAACGCCAACACCTTCGTTGTGCCCCTGCAGGACCTGCTGGGATTGGGCTCGGAGGCCCGGATGAATACGCCCGGCGTCGCCGGCGGCAACTGGCAGTGGCGCTTTGCCTGGGAACAGATCACCGACGCCATCCGCGACCGCTTCGCTTACGTGACCCGCGCCACCGGACGGATGCATTGATCCGCCGCCCGGGTTCCACCGTGTGGAAAATAAGGTTCCACAGTGTGGAAAAAATCGGCTATGTTTTCCACACGATGGAAAATACTTTTCCACAGCATGGAAAAATAGAACCGGTAGTTCCACAGCATGGAAAAAATCGGCGTCCTTTTTCCATAGTGTGGAAATCTTTTTTCCACGCTATGGAAAACGGGTGCCTGGCGAGGGGGGGGCTCTGGGGATGAGCAAAACAGACGTAACGCCTTTCGAGGTCACCCGTTCCGCCCGCCAGCGGGTCCTGATGATTCTGACCCACGACCGGCTGGATTGCCTGCGGTTGTGTCTGGATATGCTCGAACGTGCAGAGGCCTTTTCCTGCTTTGACCGCGTGGTTCTGCTGCTGAATGGGGTGCCGCCTCGTCTGCGACGCTTTGTGGTGCGCTATATGGCGGCGCGTCCGCAGGTGGCCTGGGACACGGTGGAGGGCGACGGCACACGCCCGGAGGGCATTTGCCATGTCCAGAACGAGTGCATTCGCCGCTACCCGGACTCCGTGTATGTCAAGGTGGACGAGGATGTCTTTGTGCCGCGGGGATGGGCCAAGCGCATGTTGGAAACCTATGACCAGTATTCCTCGCGCGGCGACCTGGCGTTGATCACCCCCCTGATCCCCAACAATGCCTTCGGCTTGCACCGACTGCTAAACGAGTTTTATCCCGAAGCACTGCCGGAATTTGAACAGCGTTTTGGTGCCCCGCCGTCCGTCGAACCCAAGGGCGCGACCTGGCAAAGCCCCTATATCGCCGAGTGGGCCACACGCCGATTTTTGGATATCGAGGCCGCCAATGCCGAACAGCGCCGACGCCTGAAGGCTTCTGGGCATCCGCGCTGGCACGAGTTCTGCCAGTACTTCAGCATCGGGTGCATCTGCTACGACTACGAGCATGTTCAGCGTATGGGCGGGCGGTTGCCACCGCGCGACGAGCCGGACTGGTGCGCCTGGTTCGAAGAGAATCAGCAGCCGTGCATCCTCGATCAGAGCCAGATCGTGCTCCATTATGCCTTTTTTGTGCAGCAGGAGTGGCTGGACCGAAGCGCGTTGCTGGAGGATATCCGGCGTGTCAATTTACCCGGCACATCGCCGTGGACCGCCCCGCTGATGCGGTGGGTCCGGCTGGCAAAACAACTGCCGGGAATCATGCGTAGGAGGCTGGGAAAATGAGTCTGGACACCACATATGCCGGGAAACGCGTTTGGCTGACCGGCGACACGGGTTTCAAAGGGTCGTGGCTGGCCTTCTGGTTGCAACGGCTGGGGGCGGAGGTGCGGGGTGTCGGGCTCGAGCCGGAGACCGACGAAGGACCGTTTGTCCGCGCGGATGTCGCCAATATGATCCAGCACGAAACGGCCGATATCCGGGACGGAGAACGGATGGCGGCGCTGGTGCGTGATTTCGCGCCGGAGGTGGTCTTCCACCTGGCGGCGCAAGCGCTCGTGCGGCGCTCGTATGCGGACCCGGTTGAGACCTATGACACCAATGTGCTGGGAACGGTCCATGTGCTGGAGGCCGTGCGCCGGGCGCAGACTCCCTGCGCCGTCGTCGTGGTGACCAGCGATAAGTGCTACGGAAATCGCGAAGAAGATGTGGCCTACCGTGAAGATGATCCGATGGGCGGGCACGATCCCTATAGCGCCTCGAAAGGCTGCGAGGAATTGGTGGCGGCCTCATATCGCAACGCCTATTTTGCGCCCGAAGACCGGGTCCACCTGGCGACAGCCCGCGCCGGTAATGTCATCGGGCCGGGCGATTGGGCGGCGGACCGGATTGTGCCGGATGCGGTGCGGGCCATTCGCGCCGGCGAGACGCTTTTGGTGCGGAATCCCCGGGCCGTGCGGCCTTGGCAGCATGTGCTGGAGCCGCTGGGGGGCTATTTGCGCCTGGGACAGGCGTTGTTAGAGCAGGGGGCGGCGGTCGCGGAAGCTTGGAACTTTGGGCCGGACCCGGCCAGCGCCCGCGATGTCGGCACGCTGGCCACCCTCTGTTGCGAGACGTGGGGCGACGGCGCGACCTGGCAGGCCGCGCCCGATCCCGCCAATCCCCATGAAGCGCATCTCTTGCAGTTGGCCATCGAGAAGGTCACGACGCGTTTACATTGGCAGCCCCGATGGGACTTTGAGACCACGGTGCGCCGGACGGTGGAAGGTTACCGGGCGATGCTGGAGGCGCCGGATGTCGGCGCAGTGCGTGATTTCATGGAAGCGGAACTGGCCGCGTATGGAGCTTTTTGATGCAGATTGTTGTGACAGGCGCCGCGGGGTTCATTGGTCGGCAGGTTGTGGCGTATCTCGCGCAGGATGGCGCCGAGGTGGTGGCCATAGATTCGGCAGGGGCACCGGATAATCTCCCGGATGGTGTGGAGTTTGTTCGCGGAGATGCGGCGGAGATTGTGCCCGAGTGGCGCGGAGAATTCGTGCTGGCGCATCTGGCCTGGTACATGGACCGGAGCAACGCGGATGCCCAGGCGGCGTCCGTAGAGGTGTTGCTGCAGACACTCGGGAATCCCGGGCTCCATGGCGTGGTGGGCATGGGGAGCGCGGAGGAATACGGCGAACGCGAAGGCTGTCTGAACGAAACCATGGCACCGGGCACCCGGCTTTCGGCCTACGGGTGGGCCAAGGTCGAATCCTGCCGGGCGTTGCGGCGGTGGGCCGAGACGCCGGGCAACAAGGCGGTCTGGCTGCGGCCCTTCATTGCGTATGGGCCAGGGCAAAGCGGGAGCATGGCCATTCCCTATGCCATCGCCTGCGCCCGGGAACGGCACCAGGCGGATTTTTCTGAAGGCCTGCAGGGGCGCGATTTTGTGCATGTGCACGATGTCGCCCGTGGTATTGCCATGGCCGCCCGGCGCCTGCCAGAGATCACTGGAGGATTCACAATATGCAACATGGGGTGCGGCAAGCCGGTTCGTTTGCGCGATGTGCTGGCGCGGATCGCACGGAATTTCGACGCGGAAGAGGGGTTCCATTTCGGCGCGCGCCCGATGCGGGTGGGCGAACCCGCCGAGCAATATGCCGATCTCCAAAGCGTGAAGCGTCTCCTGGGCTGGGAAGCCAGCATCCCGTGGGAACAGGGCATCGATGCGTTGTGCGAAACCGAGGAGAATTTTAACCACAGATGAGCATTGGGGAACATGCGATAGGAGTTGGAAGGTTTAAGAGAATTCATAACCACGGATGAACACGGATGGACACAGATTGGTTGAGGAGGATCTGACCCGCGAGATCATCGGATGTGCTATGGACGTCTTGAATACCCTTGGGCATGGATTTTTAGAGAAGGTATATGAAAACGCGTTATGTGTTGAATTAGGATCGAGGAACATTGCCTATCGGCAGCAACCGCGCTACGAGGTTGTCTATAAAAACACCTGTATAGGAGAGTATATTCCCGATTTAATCGTTGCAGATACCGTCGTCGTGGATGCCAAGACTATCGAGTGCATAACCGACCACGAAATGGGTCAAGTATTGAATTATCTGAAGATCACTGGCCTCTGCATCGGGCTGATCCGTAATTTCAAGCACGCGAAGCTCCAGTGGAAGCGAGTTGTCTTGTGATTTTATTATCCGTGTTTATCCGTGTTCATCCGTGGTTAGATGGTTTTCATGTCTGATCGCAATGTCATTGTTTTAGGCGCGGGGTTGGCGGGGCTGGGGTTTGCCCGGCATTATCCGGGCGCACGCGTCTTCGAGGCGGAGGCGGCCCCCGGAGGACATGCGCGGTCGCACGAGTTCGCTGGCGCGTGGTTCGACCGCGGGGCGCATATTTGTCACTCGCAGGATAAGGCATGGCTCGATCTGGTGTGCGCGCAAACCCCGCTGAATGAAATGACCAAGAGCGTGGTGCTCAATCATAAGGCCGGTCACTGGTTCGCCTATCCGGTTCAAAACCACCTCTTCGACCTGCCGCAAGCTGACCGCGAGGCGGCCCTGGCGGATTTTCTTGCCGCGCAAGACCACTACCGCGGGCGGGAACCCCAAAATTATGAGGAGTGGTGCCGCTTTCAATATGGCGATTTCCTCGTCGAGAATTTCTATCGCCTCTATACGGAAAAATATTGGCATGTGCCGATGGCCGAGCTGGCGACCGATTGGCTGGGCGGGCGCTTGCTGCCGTCGCAGGTGGCCAACATTGTCGCGGGTGCCGCCGGACACCAAGAGGAAAAACAAGCGGTGTTTCGCACCTTTCGCTATCCGAAGCGCGGCGGATTCTTTGCCATGTTGGAACGCTTGGCGGATGGCGTGGATGTGCGCCTGAACAAACGCGCGGTGCGGGTAGACGCGGAGAAACGGATTGTCGCGTTCGCGGATGGCACAGAAGAAGCATACGAGACGCTCGTGTCCACCATGCCGCTGCCGCAACTGGCGGCGATGATTCCCTCTGCGCCGGCTCGCGTGCGCGAAGCCGCCAGTAAACTGCGCGCACTGCGCCAATATTGCGTGAATTTCGTGGTGGACCGGGTCGAACTCAGTCCGGCCAATTGGTTCTATATCTACGATCCAGATATCGCCGTCTCGCGGGTGTCGTTTCCCTTCTCGCTCTCGGGAGAGGCATCGGACCTCACGGCGGTCCAGGCGGAAATTTTCCTGCCGAGCGATGCGCGGCCCGACGAAGAGACGCTGCGGGACCAAGCCGTGGCGGACATGGGGCGGCTGCTGATGTTCGAAGCCGCGGATGTCGTGGCCGCGGAAATTCGCGGCTATTCACACTCCTATGTTGTCTCGGACCTGAATCGGGCACCCGCGGTTGCCCTGGTTCGCGAGTGGCTGCACAGCCAAGGCATCGAAACAGCAGGGCTTTTCGGTAACTGGCATTATGTGTGGTCCGATCGGGCCTATGCCAGTGGGCAGACGCTCGCTCACAACATGTGTGGACGCACGTGAAAATTTCTTTTTTAGTGCCGGATTTGGGATGGCCCATTGTGGGCATTGCGGCGCGGATGGCCCACTATTTGGCCGACTCTCACGAGGTGGAAATTGTTGGACCCAGCCTGTGGGGGGGGGCCAATGCCATGTATTCAGCCGAATTCAACTATCGGAAGGTGGCGTGTCCGCGAATCTACCGCTATCCGGAATATTGTTTCGAGGTGCGCAAACTGTCGCGGGCGCTGCAGGGCGATGTGGTGATTGCCATGAAAGCCTTTGGCAGCACCTTGCCGGCAGCGTTGCGGGCCAAGCAGGAGCGGGGCTGCCGGGTGGTGGCGTATCTGGACGAGTGGGATGGTGCCGTCGCCGCATCGTGGAGTCCGGCCGAGCGTATCCGGCAATGGGCGCGCGATTGGATGCATCCGTGTAATAATGTCCATGTGCCGCGGATGGAGCGCTTACTTCCCCAGTGCGATTTGCGGCTGGTGACAACCCGGTTTCTGGAACAACAATTCGACGGGACGCGGTTTTCAATTGGCGTGGATACGGAGCGGTTTCAGCCTCAGGATCCGGTCCGGGTGGCCGAGTTGAAAGATCGGTTGGGTCTGCACGGGATGAAGCTGGTGGTTTTTGGTGGGGTCGTGCGCCAACACAAAGGGCTCGAGATGTTTGCCGAAGCGCTGGCGCGTCTGAAACGGGACGACGTGCGCCTGGTTATTCTGGGACCATTGAATGACCAGGTTCGCGACATGATGGCGCATCCGGTGTATGGACCCTTGGTGGTCTGCCCGGCGGTGGATGCCGAAACGACCCAAGCCGTGCATCGTGACATGCCGCTGTATCTGGGGTTGGGGGATGTGCTGGCCGTGCCGCTGGCGGATACCTTGCTGGCACGTAGTCAGATGCCGTGCAAGGTGTTTGAAGCCATGGCGATGGGCAAGCCCATCGTAGCGACCGCGGTATCCGATTTGCCAGAAGTGCTGGCGGGATGCGGATACCTGGTGGAACCGGGTAACGGGGAGGCAGCGGCAGACGCATTGGCACATTTGTTCGATGATGCGGACGACGCACGAGACCTGGGCTGCCGGGCGCGGGCGCGCTGCCTCGCTCACTATGGAGCCGACACCAGCCGCCGACTTCTGCTGGAGTTAATGGACTCTTTGCAGTAGTTCAGGCGAACTCGCCGTAGAATCCGGCGAATGGGTTCAAAGAAATCCGCTATTGCCGAGTCTAAATGAAAAGAACAGGATACTAAGCGGTCCGCGGGTTTCCGGTGCAGGCGGATGGGAAAGGAAAATTCATGGCAAGGTGTTGGCGTTTTCTGGTGGGGGTCTGGGGGCTGGTGCTGCTGGGGATCGGGACCGGTTCCGTCCATGCAGCGGTGCGTCTGGCCGTGCTGAGTCCAGACGACAGCGAACATGCCCGGCAACTGGTGGATTTGGCGATTGTCGAAGCAAGCCGTTTGCCGGAGGTGGAGGTTCTCGACCGGGGTGCGGCGTGGGAACGGTTGCAGGAAGAACAACTGGCCCAGTTGGGATGGCTGAACGGAGAAACCTCTATCGTGCTGGGGCGCCGCTTGGACGTGGACGTGTTCGCACTGGTGGAAACGGCGTCCGACGGACGGGAGGCCATTGGACTGGTGGCCTTCGACGTGGGGACCGGCGTCCGGCTGTGGGATGCCACGTTGCCGTCGGGGCAGCTCGACGAACAGGTGGCGGCCATCGTTGAAGGAGTGACGGCGGCGATACGCAAGCGCAGTGCCTTGGCCGAAGGGGTCCGGGCCATCAGCTTTGGCTCGGTGCGCAACGTGGACCTGCCCCGGACCGAGGATTCGGCGTTGGACGGCGTGGCGCGGCTGGTGGAGCGGAGGTTGAACACGGCCGCCAACCTGGTTGTGCTGGAACGCCGCCGCCTCGAATGGCTGAACGAGGAGCAGACCGACATGCTTCCCGGCGAGCGGGAACGAATCCGCAGCGCCGTGGTGATGGCGGATGTTGAGTTCATGAGCGATTCCGCCGGGCGGGAGCCGGCCATGCGGATTCAACTCACCAGCTCGCAGGGCGAGTCCATCGGAAAGCTTGAATTGCCGGCTAGTCTGGCCGATATGGCCGGGATGGCGGATCACATGGCGGCGGGCATCTGCAGCCTGATGGATGGCGGATGCGTGGACGCCGTTCCGGATCGCCGTCGAGAAGCGGCCCATTTTGCCGCCGAGGCTCGCCATGCTCTGGGACATCATCAGTACGAGATTGCGCTGCGCGCCGCCGAGGCGGCCCATGCGCTCGCCCCAGAGGACGGGGAAATAGCCGGGTTGCTCGTGGAAATTCTGTTCGTAAGCGCGCGGAAGAAACTGGACAGCCAATATTCCCTGTCCGCCCTGCCGGGTCCCCGGCGGGAAGGACGTCTCATGGCCTTGCACCGCGCACAACGGGCATCCCGGCTGGTGGGGCAGCATCTGGATCAGATGGTTCCTCCTCCGAACCTGTATCGGCGCAACAGCCACCCGGTCGTCAATCAAACCACCGAGTCGGAATTCAGCCATTTTATCTATACCGCATTTCGAAACGGTGTGTATGGCGATCCGGTTTTGCAGAATTTGCTGACAGAATTGCAGCGCCAGGCCCGTGAAATGCTCAACGAGCAGTTTCGCCGCTATTTCCGCGTGGTGGACAGCGAGTCGGCTTTCCGTAATTTCACGAAATGGGTTGGAAACGTACCGCTGCACTACGGTTCGGTTTGCCGGTCAACGTCGGCGGAGATGTTGGACGATCTGATTTGGATGATGGAACAATGGCTGAAATTGGCAGAGCACAATCGCCTGGGAAATGACAGATATGGATCACCCAGTCGGCTGTTCCAGAACATCGAGCAACGGACGAATCAGTTTTGGATTTCACCGAACTTCTCTTTGAGTGACGCCCCAGGAGCGGGCTGGTCGTATGGCAAGGGAGAGTACCAGCGGCTAGAGGATTTCTTCGGGGACATGGAGCGGCATGCCAACCCGGTGGTGCGTCTCTACGGGCTCCGCGGCGGGCTCTGGGCACGACAGCAATGGAACCCAATGGGCCGCGAGGCGTTGGCCGAACAGGTCGCCGGAATCCGTGAGGCCGGGCGAGAAATGCTGGCGGAGGAGATTCCCGCGGACAGCCGAGGGGAACGTGTGCTGGCCTATCGAGCCCTGTTAGCCGGGATCGCGTTCCTGCCCGACCGCGCCGGGCGGGTGCGCGAGCAGATGGCGTTGTTTGATCTGATGCTTGATCTCGGAGATTTGATGCCGGAAGTGGTGCAGACCCTGGGCGGCTGGTTGGATGGGAATGCTGGAGCCGAGGCGGCTTGGCGCGGAATTCAGCGAGTGCGGCAGGGCCTGGAGGAGGGCTCGATGCAGGTGTTGTGGGGGAGGGAGGGGGTCTTATCTGCCGATCTGTGGCGGATTGAAGAGGCGTTGCAGGCCAAAGATGTCATTCCCAAGGATACGGCTTTAACCCTGGATACCCGCCTGTTGTTCGGTGCTGCCCAAGTGGATGGATTACAATACATCAGTCCGCCGGTACTCAAAGGCGGGGAGGTCTGGGTGGCGGGCATTCTAAAGCCTGGCAAGCGGGAAGGTGAGGAATTGGCCTTGTACCATGTGACGGTGGAAACCGGGATTCTTCGCTTACTATCCAAAACCGGAATAAAAACTAGCTGTTGCATCCATTCCCTGGGCAGACCTTCCCGTGGCAACGGATTCTGGGCGGTGCCCACGGCTCAGGACGGCGTGGTTGTCCTGTTTGACGATGGACGGCCAGCCGTACATCTGCGTCAGGCGGATGGGCTGCCGTCGGCGGATATCCATTCGGTTCTTGCCGCGGAAGATCGCCTGTTTATCGGGTCGGGAGCGACACGCCGCGAGGGCTATCTGGTGGTTCACGACCTGAAGAGCGGAGAGACGGAAACCTTGTGTTCTTCTCTGCGTAAAACCGGTGATTCACCGTTGGACAACGTGGTGCCGCCCTATCGGGTAGAACTGGTGGACTGGGACGAGCCTAAACGCCGGATTCTATTTCTGGTCCATTTCGGGTTTGGGAATCATATGCAGCGACATCCCGCGAGAGGGTTGTGGGCCTATTCGCCGGATGATCGCTCGTGGAACCGGCTGCAGGAGTTTTATAACGGCATTCCGCGCGCGCGGCGGTTGGAGGATGGTCAATACTTTCTGGATTCCAGCCGGATAGTCTGCCGGTTTGATCCGGAGCGGGACATTGTCAGATTTTTGTATTCCGCCACGGCGGATTCCGCCGGTCCAGGCTTAACGCCCACCACCGCGCAAATGGCATTGGAACACTATGCCCGGGGGCCATATACCCTGCTCGATGGCGATTTGTGGGCCTTCCATCCGTTCTCACGTCTTTCTTCCGATGGCCGGAAACAGACCTACTATTCCTTATCCGGCGAAATTGAATATCCGAGATATCCCCAATGGGGTTGTCTGGAAACCATGGAGACCCCCCGGGGATTAATCTATGCGAATCCAAAGGGGGTGTGGTTGATCAAGCCCCCTGGCCCGGATCAGCCCGAACCCCAGACGGGTCTGGACGGGACGTCATCTTGATGGCCATGAAGACCGTGGCGCACAGTTTTCCACGCCATGGAAAACTTTTTGCACGTTTTTCCATGCTATGGATAACTTTTTTCCACAGTGTGGAAAACGGATGGGGGTTGGCTATCTGCTTGTATCGCAGGGTGATGAGTTTGAGGCGGGGGCCTTCTCTCGCGGCGCTCCGGCCCGATTCCGAATCTTTCATCAAAGAAATGAACGGATGGGGAGTCTAACGGTGTAAAGGGTGCAGATGGACTTGATTGAGCCTACAGACATTGAATTGATCGCGTCATACCAAAACGGTGGACCTTCTCAATCGATCAGCGACCTGTTCGTCCGGCACCTCGGCAAGGTGAGAGGCATGATGTACCAGATGACATTGAACCATGCGGATGCGGATGACCTGACCCAGGAGGTGTTCATCCGCGCCTCGCGCGGGTTGTCCGGGTTTACGGGCCGGTCCTCGTTTTCCACGTGGCTGCATCGCATCGCGATGAATTGCGCCAAGAGCTTTCTGGTGAGCCGGAATCGCCGTCCGATCGGGGCCACCGACGAAATGCCGGAGCCCGTCGCCCCCTGCGGCGACCGGCCGGACCTCCAGGTGGCCGCCGGGGAGCTGGATGAACACATCCGGTCTGCCTTGGAACAACTGACGCCCAAGCTGCGCGCGGCCATGGTCTTGACGGTCTTGCAGGAGTTGCCGATGTCGGAGGCCGCGCGCATCGAACAGTGCGCGGTGCCGACCCTGTATTGGCGGGTGCACGAAGCCCGCCGCCAACTGAAACACCTGCTTTCGGAAGTGCTATCATGAAAAAGAACAAACTGGATTCAGTGTTGAAAGCATGGGGCGAGCGGAATCAGCCCGATGCCGAAACCCAGGCCCGGCTGGAATCCCGGATTTGCGATCTGCCCGTTCCGGAGCCCGGGTCCGCCTCGCCGCGGATGGATCCCCGGCCGATTCATTGGGCCCAGGGTCGTTGGGCGGCGGCGGCGGCGGTTCTGGTGCTGGCGGGGACGCTGGGCTGGATGGTATTCCGTTCCGGACTCCATCCGGAAGCGCAGTGCGCCGAACAATGTGTCACCCAGAAGCTCGCGCGCTTTACGGAGCAGCAGGTGTCGGGACATCTTGCCATTCTGGATGAAGTGGAAACCCTTTTCCCCGGGCAGATCCGCTGGGTTCGGCTGGACGAGGACGGCATGCAACTGCAAATGGATGAGAAACCAGCTCCCGTGGAGGCTGCCCGTCCGCGAATGGCCGTTCGCATGGTCATGGTGGCGAGACAAGAAAATCAGGACCATTGGGAAACCGTCTGGTCGTCCGATGTACTGGCGCGGACGGAGGAATACATCGAGATTTCTCCAAACAAAGGGATCGCCGGCGAGGTGGGCGTATGGGTTCTCCCATTGGCGGATGGGCGCTATGCGGTCGATTCGGAAATCGTGTGGGCCGCGTCGGATGGGCCGGCTTCGTACGAAACCCGCATTTTGTCCGCCGGGCAGCCGGAACAGATTCTGTCGCAGACGACGGCCGGTCTTGAAACCCGCATCTATCAGACGGTGGAACCCCTCATGAATGGAAACGGATAATGAAATACCTTATTCTTGCGATTGCCGTGGTTCTTTCGGGCTCCCTGGCGTGGGCCGAGGCCGAAGAGGAACTTCATATCCACCTGCCGAACGGGGCCAACAGTGTGTTTGCGGACAGCCCGATGACCTGGCGGGCGGAACTGATGGACACGAATGCGCTTGAAGGGCAGATGACCTGGAGCCTGTCGCTGTCCGGCGGCGTGGTTGCCCGCCGTGAACAACGCGTGATTCTCCGGCCGAACGAGCCGGTGGGGGTGGATATTCAAGTGGAGTTGCCTTCCGTGAAGGAAGGCGTGGTTGTGGATGGGGAATTGAAGGTGGCTCTGCTGGATGATCAACGCAGACTTCGGGCGGAAATCACTTATCCGGTTTTTCTGTTCGGCCGGAATCCGGCGGCGCTACGATCCGAATGGATCAAGGACCTGGATCTGCACGTGTTCGATCCCGATGGCGAAACCGCAACCGTGCTGGATGAACTGGAATGGCCCTATCGATTGATCTCGAATCTGAGCGCGTTCGATACGCTGGACGATGCGGTGCTGCTCATTGGGGAGGGTTGTTCCTTGCGCGCCCGGCGGGGGCTCATGGAAAGCGCGGTGCGCGCGGCGCGCAAGGGAGTGCGGGTGGCTTTTCTTTCGCCCTTGGAGGGTGCGTTCATGCTGAGCCAGATCACGGAGGAGTCCCCCCGGCCGGTATCGCTTCGTTTTCAGGATGAGTCCTTTGTCCGGGAACTGGACAAACGGCTGGATGTACCGCCCGTTCGCGGAACCTTCCGGATCGCCGGCCAGCGCACCGGGGCGGAAGTGGTCGTGGAACCCGCCGGCGGCTGGACGTGCCTCGAGGCGAGCTGGGACAACGGCGGGAGATTGCTGATCACGGGGTGCGGTCTGCTGGACACCTGGGAGACCTCGCCTGCACCACGCTATTTGTTGGTTCGAATATTGGAATGGATCACTACAGAAAAAGAGAGGGAAGAATGAAAAAAGTACTATGGATCTGCCTGATCGCCAGTTTGACGATCGGAAGCGCCTGGGTGTCCCCGGCGGAAGCCCAAGACGGCCTGGCCGTTTATCCCACTGCTATTTTCCCGTTCCATGAACGGGGCGAAGGCGTCAAGGGATACGGCAACACCGCCAGCGACATCTTGTTTGCCTCGCTGGTGGTGAATCCGGATCTGCTGCTGGTGGACCGCGAGGAAATCAACAAGACCCTGCAAGAGCAGGAAATGAATCTCAGCGGGATGGTGAGTCCTGGCGACGCGGTACAGGTCGGCAGCCTGATCGGGGCCAAGGTGCTCATTACGGGATCGGTCATCGATGCGGATCAATCCATCTATTTGGTGGCGCGCATCATCGGCACCGAAACCAGCCGGGTGCTGGGCGAGTCGGTGAAGGGTAAATCCTCCGACGCCATTGGCGACCTGGTGGAGCAGCTCGCGGAGAAGGTGGGCGCAACCATTGCCGCCCGTGCGTCGGAACTGGTCGCCCCGGTCAAGAAGCCGGAAGAGCGGATTGCCGCCGTGAATGCGGAGCTGGGCGACAAGCCCCGGCCGGTTTTGATGGTGAGTATTGCTGAAAACCATGTGGGGCGCGCCACAATCGATCCGGCCGCGGAAACGGAATTCACCCTCATGGCCCGGGAGACCGGATTCGAGGTGGTGGATCCGCAGGCCGGTTCTTCCAAGCAGGCGGATATTATCATTCGGGGCGAAGGCTTCAGCGAGTTTGCCATGCGCCGCGGCAACATGGTCAGCGTCAAGGCCCGCCTGGAGGTGAAAGCCGTCGACCGCGCCACCGACCGGGTCATCGCCACCGACCGCCAGACTGTGGTCGTGGTTGATCTCTCCGAAGAGATCGCCGGCAAATCCGCCCTGCAGGATGCCGCCGCCCAGATCGCGGAACGCATGCTGCCCAAGCTGGTGGACTAATCGCCTTCTCTGTCGCCGAACGCCTCCTGACGGCGTTCGGCGGCGAAGGCCGGCTCAGATTCAACACCCCAGGATGACTTGTTCCTTATGAAGACTCATCGCAGATGGCGCTTGGTATGTATCTTGGTGATGCTGGGCCTGTCCACGGCCCAGGCGGCCGTCCGCGTGGCACTGGTGACGCTGGAGCGGGGAGAGATCGCCCAGGGGGTGGTGGATCTGGCGACGGCGAAGCTGTCGGCGGAGCCGGGGGTCGACACGCTGGAACGCGAAGAAATTGACCGGCTGTTTGAGGAGCAGGAGCGTTCCCGGATGCTGGCGGGCGACGAATCTCTGGCGCTGCAGGCGGGGCAGGTGCTGGCGGCGGATGTGCTGGGGGTGGTAGAGTTCGATGTCACGGCCTCGGAGGCACTGGGCCTGGTGGTCTTTGACACGAGGTCCGGTGCAAGGTTGTGGGACGCCACCTTGCCACCGGGACTGGATGAGTCGGTGGACATGATCGTGTTCGGGTTGCAACGCTCCTTGCTCAAGCGGGACGGTCCGGGCGGGACGAACAGCACGGTTTGTGTCCTGACGATTCGCAACGAAAATCTGCCGGAGGAAAACGGCCCTGCCCTGGAGGGCATCGGTCGGCTGGTGGAACGCAAGCTGACGAGTTCGGAACGTTTATCGGTGCTGGAGCGCCAGCGCCTGGGCGTTCTCAATGAAGAACGGGAAGCCACCGGGCGGACGGATGGACTGTCCGGAGCCATGACGATGGCCGAACTGTCGTTCCGGCGGGGGGAGGACTCGACGGGCGTGGAAGCCTCGATCCGGCTGACGGATATCGGCGGCACGGTCCTGCATGAGCAGCGGTTCCCCGCCCGGAATCTGGATGCCTGGATGGCCGGGGAGATGTCCGAATGGGTGTGCAACACCCTGGAGGGCGGTTGTATTTCACCACTGGCTTCGCCGGAGCGTGAGGCCGAACATTTCCTGAAGGAATCGGTCTTCTGGTTTGGATATTATCCGGCGCATGTGGACAAGGCCCTGCGCGCGGCTGAGGCGGCCCATGCGCTGGATCCCGCCAGTGCGGCCATTCGCGAACAGCTCGTGGCGGCTTTGCTCCAGGCCCCGCTGAAGACATGGCAGTTGCGCATGCACTATCTGCGCCGAGCCATCGACCTGCAGGACGGACTGGTACGGGAGGGGTACTATCGCGAAGTGGATCGGAGCCGACTCATTGGCGCGACGGGAGCCCATTGCCGCTACGAATGCCATATGTGGCAGGCTTTGAAGCAAGCGGCTCCGCTGGCGATGGAATATTCCGGTCTTGGCGAGGCGTTCGCGGAGGTTTGTCAGCGGCACCGTGCCACAATGAAGGAAATCAATCGACTGCGGTTGGCCACGGCCCAGAGCGCTCAGACCTTCAATCGCTACGTGCAGTGGTATAATTTCTACATCAGCAAGACGCAGGAAATATGGGCGCGGTCGGGGAGTGACTGGACCGATGACACGATTGAACTGCTTGGGCCGATTCTGGAACTGGCCCGGGAATACAGCTTGTATGGCAGCCGCGACTTCGAGGTGAACCGGGTGTTTCTCCGGCTGACAACAAAAACACGGCAATTCGACCGGGAGCCGGAAACCTCCTCCCATTGGAAGCTGGAGGAAGCGGACAGACGACAGTTAGCGGGGTTGTTCGGAGAGATGGCGCAGCATCCGAATGCGCTGATCGCGATTTATGGTCGCCTAGGGCTTTTGATGAACCAACGGCGGCTGGGAGAATGTAACAACGCGGCATTCTCTGAACGGTTCGCTGCGGTGCGGGAGTTCGGCCTGGCGGCGATTGATGCTTCCCGGGAGGACGGGAGCACGCCCGCGACCCGCGCCATGCTGTATCAGGCCATGTTGGATGTGACCGACTCCCTGCCGGATTTGAAGATGCGGCGACGTGAACAGCAGGCGTTGTTCGACTACATGATTGACCATGGGGAGTTTGTACACACGGTGGAGGGAACGGTCACAAATCCCGATGTCGGACCCTTTGCGGTCTATGCGCGGATCAGCGACAGTTTGCCTTTTTCCCGGACACAATCGGGGGCGACCATCAGCCGCGAGAATATCTTGTACAATATGCGCCGCGCTCTGGGAGCGTTGGCGGATACGGAGGTGACGATTCTGCGAGGTTCCCGCGAGGTGGCACAGAGTTCACTGCAAGCCCGGTTGGTCAAAATGGGCGAACTTCCGGTGGGAAGCGGGCCCTCGCCATGGGCGGAGACCAAAGCACTGCTGGAGCAGAAGGACGTGGCCGGGTTTCAAACGTTTTCTCCTGTGCAGGTTCGTGAGGACTGGCTGTATGTGGCCGCGATGCAGGAGCGATCAGCCGTGGCGGAAATCACACTGAGGCGCATCAACATGCCCACGGGCCAGACCGAACTTGTGGGGCGTGCACAAATGGACCGCACTATTCATTCGTTGCAGCGGAACCGGTACTTGAATGCGACGGCCTTGGGCGAAGATCACTTCTACGTGGGAACCCTGTCACAGGGCATTTACGCATTTCCGCTGGACGGAGGCGCCCCCCGGCATTTTTCCACATCGAACGGTTTGCCATCGGATGTGGTTCAATCGCTGGCCGTGGCCGGCACGCGACTGTTTGCCGGGCTGGGGGAGTGGGGACAGGCTACCTATTTTGTGGGAATCGACACGGTGAGCGGCGAGATGGCATTGCGCGGATCGAGCTTGCGGCGGACGATCGAATCCCCCGTGGACAACGCCTCCCCCCAACCGTTTTTTGGGGATATGCACGTGGATCAGGAAAGAAACCGGCTGTATTTTCTGCTGCACCTGGGGCGCATGGTTCTTCCTTGCGACTTCCGCGGTCTGTGGAGCCTGGATTTGAAAACGGGCGAATATGTGCAGCGCGCACGCTTTACGCGCAACTTCCATAGCATCAGCGCTCAGCCGGATGGAACTTTGTACGTGATGGATGGCTCGACAATCGTTCGCTACCACCCTGAGGACGATCGGGTTCAATTGGTCTATACCGTGCGTAAGGATCCACCCGTGGGGCCCGGCCTGACATTGGGTTCCGCCGAGGTACCGGAGCGTTATTGGATGGTGGAGCCGTTTGCCTTTGAAAACGAAACCATCTGGTCCGGGCGGCCATTCAGTCGCATACACATCCGGGAACACCAGCATGAGGTGTTGAATCCGCCCGAACCACGCTTGAGCCAGTTGACGGGTCATTGGCATGGCTTGGATTATCTTCCAGATCAGCATGCCTTGCTGGTTTCGATGACGGACAAGATCTGGCTACAGAAGCTGTTGCCCGGGGAAACCGGCTCCGGCGGTGGCGAACAGAAGAGGACACCATGAAAAGACAACTCCCTTATGGGTTGATGTTGGCGATGACGATTCTGTGCAGTTCCACCGCGCAAGCGGCCGTTCGCGTGGCGCTTGTCGGCTCTGAGCTTTCTGCATCCGGCGAGGCGGCGCTGGGGCTGGCCGAGGTTGCCGTCTCGGGGCGGGGCGATGTGGCGCTACTGGATCGCAGCACAATCAGTAAAACTCTTCGCGAGCATGACCTGCTGGCCGATGGGTTTGCGCAGGCGGAGGATGCCGTTCAGTTGGGGAAGCTGCTCGCCGTGGATGTGTTCGTGCATGTCGAATCGATTCAGGAAGAGAGTGCCTTGGCCGTTGCCGCATTTGAAACCGCGCAGGGAATCCGGCTGCTGGACGAAATCATCACCGGAGGCGATGCCGGTGCGCTGGCCGAGGGGGTGCCGGGAGCTGTTGACCGGGCACTCGCGAAGTGGGGCGCTCCGATCGGACAATCCACGGCTATCGCCCTGATGAGCGTGCGCAACGTGGATCTGCCCCGGAGCCGCCATGCGGAATGCGATTCGATCGGTGCCTTGCTGGAGCGCCGTCTGCTCGGTTCTCCCGATGTGGTGGTGGTCGAGCGCAAGCGACTTCAGAACCTGAACCGCGATAAAGAAATCACCATGGGGCGTGCGGAGAATCGGCTTTTGTCCGCGCCGGTGCTGCTGGAACTGGATGTCAGTCAGTTGGGTGCGGACGGCGGCCTTCAAGCGACGGCCTTCCTGTCGAACCCCAAGGGTGCGGAATTGGGAAAGGTGTATGCGGAAGGGGATGCGCTGCCCGTGCTGTCGGATCGACTCTGCACCGAGATTCTCGATCTGCTGAACAAAGGGGCCGCTCCACCGCTATCCGATCCCGCTCTCGAATCGGCCCGATTCTTCCGGATGGCCCGCTTCTGGAAGGCACAGGGTCGGCCACCTCTTGCGCTGGCTGCCGCGGAAGCTGCTTTCGCACTGGATCCAAGCAACTCCGTGATGCAGGTGCTTCTGATTAATTCCTTGTTCACTTCGGCCAATACAAGCTTGGAGGAAGCCCGTCCCGATGCATTGGCTTATGCTGCGCGCGGGGTCGCTCTGATGCGTCAGCCGCAGGGAACCCCGGTGTTCTCCAGTCCTGAACAGGGGCGGGATCATAAGATGCTGGCGGCTGATAACTACGCCTTCTTCCGGGGGTTTGGAAAGGCGATTGATAAATCCAGGAAGAAAATCCCGTTTTCCAATGAGGAATCTGCGACCTATGCGGAATTCTGTCGCGATTGGCTGATCCAGTCGCCATTTTCCCCCGATGCTACGGAAACTCCAAAAGGATGGGACTTGCTCCTGTTCGTGAACCGCTATTCCTATTACTTCCCCGATTCAGAATCCGCATGGCAAACGCTTTCCCTTCAAGTAAAACGATGGAGCCGAGAGCGAATGAAAAAAGACCCCTCGCATATGCCATCGAAATTGCTGACAAAACTCGTTACGGCTGGGAACAGCGAGAAAAATCCATTCCCTGCTGAGGTATATCGCATTCGCGCCGACTTATGGGAATTTTTTAAGAACCATGAAGAGCCTCTGTTGCGCCTGTATGGCCGTTGTGGCGGTATTGTTGATAGAGCTCGATTAGGTGAGCCCGGCACATGGTTCAAGGACACCCTCAGCCGGAAGTTTTTGGATGATCTTCATGCCGCCATCCTCGCTCAAAATGAATCCCTGGGCGTATCGAAAGAAGAGGTTTGCAAGGTGGCCATGCTCGTTATCCAGCGGAGTGGGGACCCGGGGGCAAGGAAGAATTACCGGTATGAAAGTAGACAGCAGCAGTTTGTGGAGATGATCGCCCTGTTTCGGGTCATGTTGCTGGCGGGCGATGTGGATCACGGTGTGATTGTCCATATTCAGAATTCTCTGCAAAATCCTAACACCTTGGGTTCACGCGAACTGTCGGAGAAGGGCCTGAAGAAGCTGGATGCGGCTTTGACCGGGAGCCTCAAAAATTCAGCGGCTGCTTTCACCTCGGATGAATTTCAGGAAGTGAAGGATTTTCATATGTGGGTGAGGAAAAAAATAGAGCCTGGGAGTGCAGGTCTTGCCCCCGCGGCTGGCATACGAATTGAACCGATCAGGCTAGAGAATTTCCGTGGTCGCTTCCGTGGTTATTCCTCACTGGTGGCCGCTGGAGATGGCGCATATGTGCTTTCAACATACAAACAACCTTGCCAACTGCTGCTGCAGAAATGGATGCCGGGTTCAGCCGATCTGATTGATCTCGGGTCGGTGAATCTGGAGGGCCCTCCGTGCGGAATGGTCACGGCTCCCACGATTGGCGGCGTGCTGGACGCCGGACTGGGCGAGGAGGTTCTTTCTGTGGCCGTGAAGGATGTGGGTGTCTTTCTGTTTGACCGGAAATCAACTTTGGTTGAGGCCCTCCACCAAACAACGTCACTGCCTTTGGCGCATCCGCTGTCGGTCGGGATTCTGAATTCGACCCTGTATGTGGGAACCGACGACGGCTATCTGATTTCTTTCGATCTGGAATCTAGAGAGGGTGAAGTCCCGATTGCCAGTTCTCGCAAGGAAAAGAAATCCCCATTCGATGATGGTCCGCCCGTGCATATTTCCGCCATTTTTCCGGATCCCGCCCGGGAGAGAATCGTATTTGTGGCCTCGGTCGTGGATGCCGAGGGGCAGTTGGGTATGGCCGTGTCTGAAATGGGTGGTATCTGGGAATATCGTCCAGGCGCAGACACCTTTAAGCAATTGCTATCCTATCGCCACCGTTCCAATGATGTGCGTTGGTGTAAGAAAGTGGATGACCATGCCTTTGTGTATTGCGACATCTGGGGATTGGTTCTCAAGTTCGATTTTGCATCCGATACCGCGGATCACTGCTGTCCGGTTTAAAACCCCTGTAAATACAGCTGATTATCGTCGTCGCGCATCGCCGGAGAGCATGGGGTTAAGGAAAGAGCCTGTAGAATGGGGGTTTTCTCGAAAAGCGTGATGCTCAG